>JBHHYS010000043.1:0-20926 GCA_046757645.1 Terriglobia bacterium
CGGGTGCGGCCGCGGGCTCACAAAGAAAAATCCACACGCCATGCACTCCGCCACCGCCCGCTCCCCCAATTCAGGAATGCGAATCGGGTGCCGCTCTGCGGTTTCCCTGGATTGGCAAAGCGGACAAAGAGGTTGCCACACGCGAGAGCCTCCACTACCACAAACCCAAGAGCTGCCCTAGCACTATCCGCGACGGGAGTGGGAGACGGAATAAGAGCGGGATGGCGCCAACGCCGTGCTTCGCCGGAACTTCATCCACGCCCATCTCTCATTTTCACTTCAGTTTGGGCTTCTGTGCGAAGACCAGTAGGGCCCCTTCCTGGCGAAACTTGCGCACTTCCTCCGCGCTGCGGAACCACTTCGACTGATAGCCCTCCGGCACCGGGCGCGGATCGATAATCCGGGAGTGCTGCGCCGCCCCGAAGCCCGCCTGCTCGAGCCGCGCGCACCACTCGTCCCCGGAGAGCAGATGTGTGGCCACCGCCAGCTTCTCCCGCCACGGATGCGAATAGACGTTTTCCTTGTAGAGATTGGTCAAAACGTGCACTGCGCCTCCGGGTTGCAGCACCCGAAAAATTTCCCGGAAGGCCTGCACCAGGTCGGGCCAGTAGTAGGCCGACTCCACCGATACCACTTTGTTGAAAAAGTTGTCATCCCAGGGAATGTCCTCCGCGCCGGCGATGATGAACATCACGTTCACCCGGTCCGCGTAGCGCTTGCGTGCCCGCCGCACCATCTCGTCAGCGACGTCCATCCCGACCACCTGCCCCTGAGGCACCTTGTCGGCCAGGATGCCACAGAGCCAGCCCGCGCCGCAGCCGATGTCGAGAATCTTATCGTTAGGCGCAAAGCTCATCCCCGCCAACATCCCCGCCGCGATGGCCGCGTGCTCCTCGGCCATCTCCTCGCCCCGGCCCGCCGCCGCCCAGCAGTTAAACTCCTGCCGCAGCCGCTCCTCCGCCTCGATTAGTTCCTCTTCTTTCATTGTGGCAAAGCCTGTGAGCAAAGAGTCTCGCGGCTTTCCTCTTGTTCTTGGCGGGTTTCGCTGTGGGGTCCCTAATTTGGTTCTTGGTGCTCCTCTAAGCAGGCGCGTATCTCCGGTGGAAGAAACTTTGCTTGAACGATATGCATTGTGTATGCATCACCGCCTTCAATGGCTTTCCCGGCGCAAAGCCAGCAGTAATACACAGCACGACGACTGCCTTTGAGAAACAGCCGATGCCGTCTTCTCAGAGAAGTTTTTCCGCATTTTTCGCAAGGACGCATGACTGACCACCTCCGCCTTGGAGAACCATTCTTCGCCACCGGGACGTTCACTCCAACTTTTTGCCCACTATCCGGTCATAAAAGTCAAGATTTGGCGGTTGTGGGCGAGAAGTAAAAGGGTTGGCCGGAGGTTTACTAGCGCACCAGCAGAACTTCTCTAACCAAGACTCCCGGGGTATTCCCTCTAGTTCACGTGGACCCGGAAGCGGTTTGCCGCACCGACGCCAAATAATCTTTCTTCGCTCCACCATTCAGCCTTTCCTCAGGCTAACCGACAAGCCAGAGGCAGTGGCTCTGGTTAGATATACAAATCGTGGGGCAGGAGCTTTTGTTTCACCGGGTCGACCGCCAAGCCCAAGGCTTCCAGCGCCGTCGCGCCCAGCACCGCAGCATCTCCCGGCTCAGCAAACATCACGGGGGCTCCGGCCACTTTTCCGTCAAGATGAAACAGCACAACGCCCGTATCGCGTTCAATCCGCCGGCCGTCCGGCAGAAGGAACCGTGAACGGGAAACGGCGCGAACCCCGAGATCTTCGAGCACAGACCGGGGAAGGCACGACACTGTGGCACCCGTATCGACCAAGAGGCGAACCTCCGTAGACCGCTCCGGCGAAGCGGTGTTGGCCACGGTTACATTGACCTCGAAGCGGCCCATTCCCCTTTTCACTCCCTTCCACCGAGCCCCCAGGCCCGCGCCTGGAGGTCAGCCGCCCAAGGACTCGAATAGAGTCATCTGCGGCTCGGCGCCTCTCTGCGTCCTCTGCGCCTCTGCGGTGGAAGTTTTTCTCCTCCCTCCTTCTAGCGCGACACTTTGGCCAGTAGCTCGGTGAATTTCTGCTCGCGGGCTTTCTGGTCTTGGCCCAGGTACTTGTCCATCTGCTGGCTAACATTCATGGAGCAGAACTTCGGCCCGCACATGGAGCAGAAGGCAGCTTCCTTGTAGTAGTCGTCGGCCAGGGTCTGGTCGTGCATGGCGCGGGCAGTTTCGGGGTCGAGGGAGAGCTCGAACTGTTTGTTCCAATCGAAGAGGAAGCGCGCGTAGCTCAGGGCGTCGTCGCGGTCGCGCGTCCCGGGGCGGTGCCGAGCCACGTCGGCCGCATGGGCGGCAATCTTGTAGGCAATCACCCCTTGCCTGACATCGTCGGGGCCAGGCAGGCCCAGGTGCTCTTTGGGGGTCACGTAGCAGAGCAGCGAAGCCCCGTACCAACCGATCATCGCCGCCCCGATGGCCGAAGTGATGTGGTCGTAGCCGGGGGCGATGTCGGTAACCAGCGGCCCCAGCGTATAGAAGGGCGCCTGGTGGCACAGCTCCATTTCCTTTCTGACCTGCAACTCGATCTGGTCCATGGGCACGTGCCCCGGGCCCTCGATCATCACCTGCACGTCGTGCTCCCAGGCCTTTCGCGTCAGCTCACCCAGGACTTTCAGTTCGGCGAATTGGGCGGCGTCGGAGGCGTCAGCCAGACAGCCCGGCCGTAGCCCGTCACCCAAGGAAAACGAGACGTCGTGCTTCTTGAAGATTTTGCAGATTTCTTCAAAGTGCTCGTAGAGCGGATTCTGCTTGTGGTGGTAGGCCATCCACTGCGCCAGGATGGCGCCGCCGCGGCTGACGATCCCGGTGATGCGCGGGCGGATCAACGCCAGGAACTCGCGCAGCACTCCGGCATGGATGGTCATATAGTCCACGCCCTGCTCGGCCTGCTCTTCGATGACTTCGAGCAGCAAGCCGATGGTCAGGTCTTCGACGCGCTTCACCCGGGTCACTGCCTCGTAGATGGGCACGGTGCCCACCGGCACGGGGCTGGCGTCGATGATGGCCTGGCGGATGCGGGGAATGTCGCCCCCGGTCGACAGGTCCATCACCGTGTCGGCGCCGTAGTTGACCGAAAGCTCCAACTTCTTCAACTCCTCGGTGATGTTCGAGGTGACCGCGGAATTGCCGATGTTGGCGTTGATCTTGCAGCGGAAGTTCACCCCAATGATCATGGGCTTGAGGGAGATGTGGTGGATGTTGGCCGGAAGGATGGCGCGCCCCCGGGCTACTTCCGCCCGCACAAACTCCGGGTCGGACTTCTCCCGCTCGCCCACGTAGGTCATCTCTTCGGTGAACACCCCTTGGCGGGCGTAGTGCATCTGGGTAAGGTTGCGCCCGGCGCCGTTACTGCCGGCCGCCGCCAGCCCTTCGGCTTCGCTCAGGGCAAGCCGCTTTTGAATCCATTCCCCTCGAACGTTAACCATGATTTTTCTCCCTCAACGCTAAACAAACTATTATCGCATCCTCACTCTAGCCCCGCAACCGAGCCCCCGCGCCCCGGCGCAGGGTCAGCAGGGTAATCTCCGGCGGGGCGTTCAGGCGGACGGGCGCCGCAATCGTCCCGATGCCGCGGCTGACGTACAAAAAAGAGCGGCCCGGGCCCACCGACCGGCGACCAAGGGGAACACCAGCGGGGCGCTCATAGAGGCCGCTGACGAACGGGGTGATGAAACGCGCCGGACTCCACCGGGAATCGAGGATTTCCACCTGCACCTGGCCGCCGTGGGTGTGCCCGGCAATGGTCAGGTCGATTCCCAGCGCAGCCGCGCGCAGGAAAGGGTTGGGGTTGTGGCTCAGCAGGATATTCAGAGCATCCCGCTGCACAAGCCTCTCCACCCCGCGCAAGAAGTAATCCTGCCACCGCTCCAGCCGGAGTCCGCGGGGCTGGCCCCGATTGAATCGGGGCTGGCGCTGGTAGTCCACACCGATCAGATTCAGCTTCGCCCCGCGAATCTCCACTTCCGCGTTCTCCCCCCGCAGGATGCGCACGTCGCGCCGGGCAAAGAGTTCGGTGGCAGCCTCGGTGGCGCGGGCATAAATCTCGTGGTTGCCCAGGCAGCCGAACACTCCGTAAACGGCCGGCACCCGGCTCAGTTCAGCAATCGCAGCCGCTAAGGGGTCGCCCGGGCCGGTGATGAAGTCCCCGGTGTGGAACACCAGGTCAGGCTCGAGCTCCTTCGCCAGACCCACCACCCGGGCAAGCTCCTTCACTGTCATATAGGCGCTGGTGTGCACGTCGGTCAGTTGCAGGAGCCGCAGCCCCTCCAGCCCGTCCGGCAAGTTGGGGATGGGCAGGGTGACTTCCTGCACACTGTAGTTCTGCCGCCCGATGAGAAAACCGTAGCCGACCATGACGAACGGCAGGGCACCGGCGGCGTAGACGGCTGATTGCAGAAAATAACGCCGTTCCGGCTGAGGGACAGAGGCGCCGCGCCATCGCCTCACCGCACTCGCCACCAGCGCCGGGGCCCGCACTACGACGATTAGCAGAAAGGAAAACAAGGACGCCATCAGCCACAACCCGACGGGAATCATCACTTCCGGCCGGCGCACTTGCTGCAACAAGGAGAGCAGGACCGGGGCATCGCCGCGCAAAACCCAGCGCAGAGGTGCGAGCAGAAAGATGCCCGCCAGCCCCAAGAACCAACCGTAGAGGGGTACGCCCACCAGCCACCGCTGCCAGGCCAGATCACACCGCCGCACCAGGTCCCGCGCCCGCCTGAACCAGAACAGTTGCGAGCCAACCAGCAAGCCCAGGATGGAGAAGAAAATCAGCCCGGCGAGCCAGCGGGGAAACATAGGCGCTTAGCGGGCGGCCCCCGCGATGGCCGCGGCCAACTCGTCCGGTTGGGTGAGGGGCGGCTGGCAGGTGGCATTGATGCAGACGAGCGCCCGCGGTTCGGAAGCGGCATCGCCCGGCAAGGAGGGCAGCGTGGCCGCCAGCCCGGCGGGCAAGCGCGCCGCAGAAAGTTCTTGGGGCTCGTACTGCAGCACGGCTTTGCCGAAGCGAAAGGTGTCGTGGGCCGCGCGCGCCAGCGCCTGGGTGCGGGCATCATTGCGGGTTCCCACGATGACCACCTCGAGCGGCTGGCGGGTGTGGAGCAGGGCGGCCAAGCCGAACGTGGAGGCGAACAGCCCGTAGGCTTCCGCCACCCCCGCAAACGCCTCCAGGGTCTGCCGCGCCTTCTCTCCATAGTCGTTGTTCATGGTGTAGCTGGCCAAGCGGAGGAGCACCATCGCCGCCACCGGGTTGGCGCCCGGGGTGGGTGAATCCTGGAAGGGCTTGCGGGGAATCTCCAACCCCGCGGCCAGAGGCGGCGCGCCCTTCGGGCGGTCGAAGAAGCCGGCTTCTTCGGGATCCCACCACTTTTCCAGGCAGAGTCTTATCGTGCGCTCCGCCTGCTCAAAGTAGCCCTTCTCCCCAGTCAGCTCGAAGGCGTCGAGGAACGCCGCCGCCATCAATACCTGGTCGTCGAGGACGCCGCTGGCCCACGCGTCGGGTGCGACTTGGCCGTCGTCGGGGCAGCGGCGCGCAAAGCCCCACCGGTCGCTCCAGGCGCTTTCCCGCAGGCGATTCAGAGTGCGCAGAGCCAGTTGGCGACAATCCTCCCGGCCCAGCACCCGGTAAGCCTCCAGGTAAGCGGAGATCAACATCCCGTTCCAGGCAACGTAGAGCGTGGTGTCCACAAAGGGTGGGGGGCGCTGCCGGCGCGCCTCGAGCATTTTCATTTTGGCGGCGGCCAAGCGCCTTTCAATCTCATCCACCGCTACGGTGCGCTCATGAGCCAGGTCTTCGGCCGCGCGGGCGACCCAGAGCACGTTTTTGGCGGGGTTGTGGTGCATCTCGCCGTGTTCCTGAACGTCGTAGTGCTGGGCGATCAGCTCGTTGTCCTCCGGGGGGAGGACGGCTCGCAGCTCGTCCAGCGTCCAGGTGAAGTAGTCGCCGTCGTCGTCCAGGCTGTAGTCGGCGTCCTGGCTGGCATAGAAGCCGCCGCGCTCACGGTCGGCGAGGGTGGTGTTGATCCAGGCGATGATGCCTTCAGCCGTCTGACGGTAGAAGGGGATGCCGGTAACCTGGTAGCCGTGCAAATAGTTTTTCAGCAACTCGGAGTTGTCATAGGACATCTTTTCGAAATGGGGAACGATCCAGCGATCGTCCACCGAGTAGCGATGGAAGCCCCCGCCCAACTGGTCGTAGACGCCGCCGCGCCCCATCCCGTCCAGGGTGGTGGTAATCGCCGTCAGGAGATACCGCTCCCGGGTGACCTGGTAGCGCTCCAGCAGAAGCTCCAGGGCGGCGGAATGGGGAAACTTGGGCGCGCTGCCGAAGCCCCCGGAGCGGACATCAAACAGCTTGACGATCGAATTGACGATCCCATCCACCACCCCGGGAGCGAAGGCGCGTCGCGCCCCGGAGAACGTCTCCGCCTGGCACAGGGCCTCGACCAGGGTGTGGGCGCTTTGCCGGATCTCGCCCTGGCGGGTTTGGTAGTTCGCTGCGATGTTCGCCAGCACCCGCTTGAAGCCCGGGCGGCCGAAATAATCCTCGGGCGGAAAATAGGTGCCCCCGAAGAAGGGCTTGCCCTCCGGGGTGAGGAAAGCGGTGAGCGGCCAGCCCCCCTGGCCGCTGATGGCGCTCACCGCGGCCTGGTAGCGAGCGTCGATGTCGGGCCGCGCGTCGCGGTCGACTTTGACGGCAATGAAGTGTCGGTTGATGAGCTCGGCGACTTCTTCGTTCTCGTAACTCTCCCGGTCCATTACGTGGCACCAGTGGCACCAGACCGCCCCGATATCGAGCAGCACCGGCTTGTTCTCTTCCCGGGCGCGGGCGAAGGCCTCCGGGCCCCATTGGCACCACGCCACCGGCTGGTGGGCGGCGCTGCGCAAGTAGGCACTCGCGGCATCCTGCAAACGATTGGCTTGGGGTTCGGTCACGAAATACACCCTCCCCTCAGAAATCTTCCGGTCGCACCAAAGCCGTGGGGAAGCTAGTTGGGTTTGGGCGTGTCGGGTGAGGACACGTCCGGCGGCGTGAGCGGCTTGCGCCCGGCGAAGCCTTCTTCGGGTCGGTGCCAGTAGCCGATGCGCTCTTCGCCCAGTTTCCAGCAGAGATAAACTCGCTCATCGTTGACCACACTGGGGAAGTCAACCAGCCCCACGTCGAGATCCTTCACTAGGCAACCGTTCTCCTCAATCCGGCTGACGGCGTCGCGGATCGTACTCACGCAGCTCTCCCGCTCCAGCTTCTTCTGCGCCAAATAGCCGTAGGGAGGCACAATGCCGCCGTAGAGCAGGATGCGGTTCTGCACCTGGGAGAACTCGTGCTCGATGGCGTCGACCGTCTTTTTCTTCTCCCGAACCCCGCCCAGCAGCTGCTCCAGAAGCGGCAATAGCTTTTCCGCTTCCCGGGGGTTGAAGAGTCTTTCGTCGCGTTCTTCGTCCGCCATTTCCTCTCTCACGCCAAGCGCAACATCCGCTCCAGGGCGACCCTAGCCCAGCGCCGGGTGTCGTCGTCCACCTGGATGCGATTCACCACCTGCCCCTGGACCAGATTTGCCAGCGCCCAGCAGAGGTGCGGGGGGGCGATGCGGAACATGGTGGTGCAGACACAGACATTGGGATTGAGCGATACCACCAGCTTATCCGGGTGCTCTTTCGCCAGGCGGTTCACCAGGTGAATCTCGGTGCCCACCGCCCACTTCGACCCCGGCGCGCTGCTGGCCACCTTCTTGATGATCCCTTCGGTGGAGCCGATGGCGTCGGCCCGCTCGCAGACCTCCCAGGGGCACTCGGGATGGGCGATGACGCGGATGCCGGGGTGCTCGCGGCGCACCTGCTCCACATGTTCCGGCAGGAAGCGCTGATGCACGGAGCAGTAGCCTTTCCAGAGAAGCACGCGGGCGGAGCGGATTTTTTCTTCCTTCAACCCCCCCAGAGGCTTGTGCGGGTCCCAGACCGCCATCGCATCGAGCCGGATACCCATGCGGTAGGCGGTATTGCGCCCGAGATGCTCGTCGGGAAGAAACAGCACGCGCTGGCCGCGCTCGAAGGCCCAGCGAAACACGCTGGCGGCGTTCGAGCTGGTGCAGACCGCACCCCCGTGGCGCCCGGTGAAGGCCTTGATGGCGGCGGTGGAGTTCATATAGGTGACGGGGACGACTTTCAGGTCGCCGACATCGTCCAGCTCGTCCCAGCACTCCTCCACTTGCTCGATGTCGGCCATATCCGCCATCGAACAGCCAGCGTTCAGGTCGGGGAGGATGACCTGCTGGTGGGGCTGGCGGAGGATGTCGGCGCTCTCCGCCATGAAGTGCACCCCGCAGAAAACAATGAATTCGGCCTGGGTTTGGGCGGCGGCCTGCTGGGAGAGCTTCAGGGAGTCGCCGCGAAAGTGGGCGAACTTGACCACTTCGTCGCGCTGGTAGTGGTGCCCGAGGATGACCAGGCGCTCGCCCAGCGCCTGTCGGGCGGCGGCAATGCGGGTGTCGAGTGACGTATCCGGGATGAGCAGAGAGCTAGAAAAATTGCAGCCGACACCCTTTTCCATTTCAGGGACGCAAATCGTCTCCGGCTGTTTGAGCGGTTCCAGAGCCGTGAGTGCCATCCTTCTCCTAGCCCCCTGTCATTCCGACCCCGCCGCGGCGGGGGAGGAATCTGCTTGTCGTGCCACGCTGGTGAGCGCCATTGTCGTCCTAGCCACCAATGAAAACCATGGTGCGGTTGGGCGGCACGTAGTTCGGGTCGTTGATGTGGTGGCCGTCCTCCTTCATCTGTATGATGCACTCGACTTCGGCGGCGATGTGGGCATCCGAGGCCCCGGCCCGCACCAGGCCCCGCAGGTCATGGTCCACCCGCGAGAACAGGCACGTACGTATTTTACCATCGGCGGTCAGCCGGATGCGGCTGCATTTGCCGCAGAAGGGCTCCGTGACCGGGGCCACCAGGCCGATTTCACCCGGTCCGCCGTCGGCGAAGCGGTAGCGCAATGCGGTTTCGCTGGCGTAGCTCCGAGGTATCTCTGCCAGGGGCAAGCCGGCCCGCTCGAGTGTGCCGCGAATCTCTGCGGCTGTTACCACCCGGCTGCGGTGCCAGATGTGGTCGGCGTCGAGCGGCATAAACTCGATGCACCGCATGATCAAGCCGCGTTCGCGGGCGAATTCGGCGAAGGCGACAATCTCGTCGTGGTTGAAGCCCCGCACGATCACGACGTTGATCTTGACCGGACTGAGGCCGGCCACCTGCGCTTGCTCAATGCCGGCCAAGACTCGCGCCAAGGCCCCTTGGGTGCGGGTGATGGAATCGAAGCGGGCAGCCTGGAGGGAGTCCACGCTGACGTTGACCCGCTGGAGACCGGCGGCCGCCAGCCGGGCCGCCTGCTTGCCCAGAGTCAGACCGTTGGTGGTGAGGGCGATGTCTTCGTAGCTGCCCTCGGAGGTGAGCCGCGCAATGAAATCCTCCACCCCGGGGCGCACCAGGGGCTCACCGCCGGTGACCCGAATCTTGCGGATGCCCAGGCGGTTCAGGATGCGGCAGAGCCGCAAGAGCTCCGGCCAGGTGAGGAGGTGCTCCGGAGGCTGGTAGGTTTCAGGCTCGGCGGAGCGGCAGTAGATGCAGCGAAAGTTGCAGCGGTCCGTGACCGCAACCCGCAGGTCGGTAATCTCTCGACCGTGGTGGTCTCGCAGCATCGCAGGGGCCTGCTGACACCCCAAAAATTCTCTCAGCCTATACCCGTGTTGCCTCGCAACCGGGCATAGGCTGCGCCGTTCTCCTTTCCAAACCCTTCGACGCGCCCCGACTCCGTCGGGGCTCGCTCAGGGTGAACACGGGGCGCGCCCTACTTTCGCAGGACACGGTGTCGCCCCGGGGCCCTAGGTTGTCTCTCCCGTAGGCCGCCGGGGTCGGAGAACAATAGAATCATAGCGCCCTTGGGGGGCGGAAGCAAGGCCGATGCCCATGGCCGAGCTGGTGGGCAGCTCCACAGAAAACTCGCTTAGCCATTGGTGGAGCAGGCATTCCTGCCTGCCCATCCGGCAGGCGAGCCTGCTCCAGGGCAGACAAGAATGTCTGCCCCACCAAAAAGTGGTGGGTCTGCGGTCAGGCGGTGCCGAGGACTTGTACCTGCAGGGCGCGCTCCCGGGGGCCGTCGAGTTCGGCCAGAATGACCGATTGAAACGTTCCCAAGACCAGCTCCTGGTTCTGAATCTGCAAGGCCAGGTTGTGGCCGAGCAGCATGGCGCGCAAGTGGGCGTCGGCGTTTCCACGGTCACAGTCGGAGAAGTTGGGGTCGTTATGCCTGTAGTAGTGGCCCTGGACAACCACCTCTTCCAGGAAGCGGCGGATGTCATCCAGCAGAGCAGGTTGAAACTCGTTGATGAACAGCGCCAGGGTGGTGTGCAGCGAGTTCACCAGCAGGAGCCCCTGACGCACGCCGCTGGCGCGCACCTGGGCCGCCAGCAATTCAGTGATATTGATCAGCTCGACCCGCACCCGGGTGGAGATGTTCAGTGTCTCCGCCCACACCCGAAAACCGTTGGCGGTTTCGCGGGGAGCCAAGCCCTGGCGGGTCGCGGTTTCCAGCGCGCGTTCGTTCATCTCGTGGCTCTCACTCCTGCGCCGAGGGGATGGAGCAGAGCTTCATCCCGTTTTCAGAGTCAGTCCTCAACCTGGCCCGGGTCCACCCACACCCCGTCTCCCAGCTCAGAACCCAAACCGGAAATTATAGTCAACCGCTGCGCCAGTGTCCACGCCATTTTCGCCGCTTCCTGCGGGCTCGCAGGCGCATCTACAACTAGAGGTGCCGAGAGCGAAGGAACAACCATGAGTTGGATTTGCCCCACCTGTCGCCGGGACGTGGCACTCTGGCAGGCGGAGTGCCCCCATTGCGCGGGTACACCCTCGCAGGAAGGCTCACCGCCCGAGGAGGCCACGGCCCCCCCGGAGGCAACCCCAATCGACACCAGGGCCGAAAGCGCGCAGACCCCCTCCAGCATGCACGTCCCAGAGAACGCCGCAGCCACTCGTAGCGTCTTCAGGGGCAGTTCCTCCATTCCCTGGGGGGCCTATCCGGTGATGGGGCTGGCAGTGGTGGCGCTGGCCATCCTGCTGTGGCCCTCGGACCAGGTGGGTGTGCGAGTGCAGTCGGAGCCTCCCGGTGCCGTGGTGCTGCTGGACGACAAACGGGCGGGCAAAGCCCCGCTGGAGCTGACCGGTCTGAAGCACGGCTACCGCTACAGAATTCGGGTGGAGCTGGAGGGATACGAGCCCTTCCAGCAGACCTTCCTGGCTCAACCCCAGGAGAAGCCGTGGACGATTACCCTCGAGCGCGCCTACGACCCCTTGCTCGACGGAAAGGTGGTCCAGGAATTGGTGGGGCAGATTGGCGCGAGCGCCGGGGAAAGGCTCTTCTCCCACGAACTCGCCGACGCACTCTTCACCGTCAACCCGCTGATCGAACAGAACCCCTGGCTCACCGAGCGCACCTGGAGTCAAATCTTCCAGCAGGTGGTGAAAACGAACTTTGACGGCGACAGCCAAGAGTTTCTCCGCCACCTCCGAGGCTACAAGGCGGAGCTCGCCCGCGGTAACACCTCCAAACAAGCCTGGTACCAACATCTGCAGGCGTGCGAGAAGGTGTGCCGGCCGGTGGTGACCGAAGTCTTCAAGCGCCATATCCGGTGGCTGCGGCGCAGCGGCTTCACGGTTATCTATTTTCCCCTCAACCAGCACCGGCTGACAGACGAAGACACCGCCAGGGTCGGGCAATTTGTTGCGGAGCACGACCTGGCCCAAGACCGCTCCCGCCAGGTACTGCTGGTAGGCCGGGCCAGCCGCATTGGCGGCCAGCAATACAACCTGGAGCTGAGCCGGAAGCGCGTGGAATCAGTCACACAGGAGCTGGCGGCGCAACTCCCCGACGCCGACGCCCGCTTGCGCACCGTACACCTGGGTTTTGAGCCCCCGCAGATTTCCCCGGCGGTGGCTGAGTTCCTTCGCCTTGACCCCTCTCTTAACCAGGTCCAGCACAACCAAAGCGTGATGCTGATTCTCTCTGAGCCGCTTCCCAAAAGCCCTACCCTCGCCCGCCTGAACGAATAGAACCCCTTCGCGCCGCGCATGATCCAGCAAAGCATGTTCCTCCCCGCCCGCTCGACTCCGCTCGGGGCGAGCAAGGCAGGCAAGCTCGGAATGACGGCGGCAAGGGGACCGAAACATCCCCCACGAGGACCGGTAGCGCAGGATAGTCCCGCTTGGCGGGACTTTCCTGCGGTTTGTTGCTTGTTGTGGTGGGACAGGCGTCCCGCCTGTCGCCGGCCACAAGCCGCGGGTGCCCTTCGGGCAACCCGCGCTACCTCTGGGCACAAAAAGCCCATCTAGGGGAGAAGAATTGCTGTCATGTCCCCGACCGCGTGGATGACCATCACGCGGAGCAGGCTTCTTCGCCTTGTGGGCCTTATCAGGCCTCGCGGGCCCACTCCTCCGACTCGGCCCAGATAGATTCCCGCAAACAGAAGCCCAGCCAGGAAGAAAACCGGGAAGCCAAAGATTCCTCCGGGCCCATGCATGAAAACGAACGACAGCGTTGTAAGAAGCACGGCCTGCCAAAGGCGAAACCCGCGGGACTGCAGAACCGTAATGCCGAAGCCTCGGTAGACTAACTCCTCGCAAAACCCCGCACTTATGGCGACAGGAATCCAGAAAATACTCTCCGACAGGTTCGCCGGGAAAAACACCAGCCAGCCTGGGCGCGTTGCGGAATACGGCACCAACTGTCGAAAAACCACAAAGAGTAGGCCCACAGCAATCAACTTGCTGGCAATACTAGCAGCCTTTCGGGATGACAGATTCAAGTGGAGATCCGCCAGCGTAAGCCCGGCTTTTCGCACGAAAAAGACGGTTACGGCCACACTCAGCCAGTGAAGTGTCAAGACAGAAATGAAAAAAGGGAAAAAGGCGGCGCGGTCTTTTGCTCCGAAGAGCCGGACTGACCAGGGGGCAAAACTGTTCAGCATGTAGAGCAGAGGGAAGCCGACCAGGACTAGGATGATTTGCCAACGTGGAACCAACCGAGCAGTCATTGTGTGCCGCTATGTTTCCATATGCAAATGGGCATTGCCTGACCTCTTTTAGCTCGCTGAAGGGCCTCGTGGAGCTACTTGTGCGGAAATGCTCGCCAAAGGGTCCCTTTTGCCATGCTTGGCTTAAATAAGGCACAAAAAAGGCGCCCCGGGAAGGGGCGCCGCTTTTGCTGTTGCGAAGATCGATGCTCTAGTCGTCGCCGTAGGCGGAAGCGCCGGGGGAGCCGACCACGTCATCGAGCACGGTGGAGAGCTGGTTGAGCAGCACGTCCGGCGCCTTCTCCTGGCTGGGGAGGGTGCCGCTCGTCATCCCGGTCAGGTAGTTATCCGGGAAGGCGTTCTGCCCCAAAACCACCAGTTGCGATTGGGGGCTGGCGGTGATCTCTTCCCACTCGTGGATGTTGTAGACGCAACCGGGGTCGCCCGCCTGGATGTCGTCCGTGTAGCTGACCGCGCGGGCGCGGCAGCCGCCGCAGTAGTGCCGGTAGTCGCAGATGCCGCAGTGGTCGCCGCGGTCGTCGCGGTCGCTGAGCAGGTCGAACAGCGAGTTGTTCCAGATGTCGAGGAAGTGGGACTTGCGCAGGTCGCCCACCTCGTGCGAGGGGATGTACACGCAGGGGTTGACCTTCCCGTTGGGCTGAATCGAGCAGTAGCAGCGGCCCGCCCCGCATCCCCCGATGTACTTTGCCAGCACCTTGGTCTGCTTCCCCCGGCCCGAGCCCGCGTGCCCGGTGGCCATCAAGCCCTCCTCGGAGCCATAGACGATGCAGGCGCGGCCGAACTGGGGCGCGGTCGACATAATGGAGATTTCGCCCTCCTGCAGGAACTTGTTCAGGGTGCGCAGCAAGTTTTCGCGCTGCGCCGGGGTCAGGTCGTAGTGGGCAATCTCCTTCCCCCGGCCCACCGGGATGAAGTTGAAGTGGACGAAGGTGGTGCAGCCCAGGTCCTTCGCCAGGTTGATCATATCATCGGCGGTGTGGACATTCTGGCGGGTGAAGCAGGTGGCCACGCCCGCGCGCAGACCCGGGGTGCGGGCCACGTTGCGGATGCCTTCGGTGGAGCGCTTCCAGGCCCCCCGGAGCCCGCGGAAGCTGTCATGCTCATCCGGGTCGATGGAGTCGAGCGAGACCTCAACGTACTTCACCCCCACTTCCACCAAGCGCTGACAGACCTCCTTGGTGAGCATGGTGCCGTTCGTGGCCACGGTGACGTGGATGCCCCGCCTCTTGCAATGCTCCAGCACTTTCCAGATGTCCTTGCACACCAGGGGCTCGCCCCCGGCGAAGGCTACGAAAGGCACGTAGCTGTCGGCCATCTCATCGAGCACCCGCTCCTTCTCCTCCCAGGTCAGCTCATCGGCCAACGGCTTGTGGGTGGCGTCCTGGTAACAGTGCTTGCACGTCAGGTTGCACGCCTGGGTGATGTTCCACACCACAATCAGGGGGGCGGTGAAGCGCTGCGGGGTGGTGAGGCCAAAGGTGGCGATGGACTTGGCCGTGTTCACCAGGGAGCGCACCGTGGGCTGGTGGTGGAAGACCTTTTCCTTGATCAACTCTTTGTCCACCTTGGCCTTGGCGCGGAAGACTTCAATCGCCTGGTGGGGGATCAGGTATTTGATCTTGTCCAGCAGCGACAAATCAGGAACATCGTACTTGGCGAAGACTTTCTCCAGATAGCACTGCCCGTCCGAGCCCTTCTGGGTCAGCAGGCCGAGAAACTTCCGCACATAGGGATTGGACAGGTAGTCCTCGAACGGGTGCCGCTCCACATTAAGCGGCTTCGTGACCTTGGCCACCTGGGATCGCTTCGCTGTAAGTAGTTTGAGTGCCTCAGCCATGACTCTGCTCCTTTATGCACCACATTCCCTTGCGCTGGATTCGATGAATGCACCCGGCCAAACGATTCTCTCCAGATACCCTCCGCTACGCTCTACGGGCGGTTGTTGCCGATCTGCACCAGCTCAGGCTTGGGTCGGCGCAGCACCGTTTCCTCGTACGTCTGCCTGACCTGGGCGGCTTCCCGCGCCGCCTGGCGGCGGGCGCGCTCTTCTTCCGCAGCGGTTTGCGGCCCCGCGTCGCCCCGCACCCGCACCCGGTTGACGTCCTCGCCCCGCAGCCGCAGGGAATGCCGGACATCCTCCAACCGAACGTTCCTGTTCTTGGCGTAGATCTCGTGCTTCCCGTGGGTCTTGTACCATTGAGCCACGGTAGCATTCTTGTACATGTTCTCAATAATCTTCCGCCAGCCCACCCCGGTGTTATAGGCACAGAAGGAGATTTCCCCTTGCTGGGTGGCGTAGGGAATGATGCACATTTCCGTGCGGCGGAAGTCGTAGTTGAACAGGTCTTGGAACCACATCCCCGCGATGAAGAGGAAGTTCCACGGGTCAGAGCGCCGCTTGAACATGTCGTCCCGCGTCCAGTCCGGGCCCGAATTGCCGTACTTCTCCTTCGTGTCGCCAACCACGGCAAACGACTTGTCGAACTTCTTGAGCAGGTCGAGCAGGGTCAAGCTGGGGGGCGCCTTGAACGGCTGGTAGTGTTTGAGCAGCGCCAGGCCCATCATCGCGGCGGAAAAGTAGCGGTGGCGCCCGGCGTCGGTCACTTTCTGCAGGTCGTTGACCAAGCCGGGAATATCCAGGAATTGCGGCACCGGGGCCCACTCGCCGTTTTCTTTGTTGATCATCAGCGCCGTGCCCACGCCGCAGTTGGGGTGGCAGCCGCAGCTCACCTGCCCCCAGTCGGCCTGCGGCCCGTGGACGACGTCGGCCACGTCGGCGAACGCCCCCATCAGGGAGATGGGGAACCAGTCGCGGGTGGGCTCGGTGATGCCCACCTGCTTCTTGACGTCATAGACCAGGTGGGAGAGGGTATAGCGCTGGCGGAGGCGCCGCTCCGGGGTGATGTCCTCATCGCGCCCGGTGAAGGAGACGGGCTGGAAGGCAACGAAGGCAATTCTCTTGGGGTTGTCCCGGGCGAAGTTGATGATGGGCCCCACCTGATCGTTGTTCACGCCGTTGATGAGGGTGATGACCAGGATGATCTCGATCCCGGCCTCGTGCATGTTCTCGATCGCCTTGAGCTTGACGTCGAAGAGGTTCCCCACCTGCCGGTGGCTGTTGGCGTCGTTGCCGATGCCATCAAACTGCAGGTAGGCGTAACGCAGACCCGCGTCGAAGACCTGGCGGCAGAACTCCTTGCTCTTGGCGAACTCGATGCCATTCGTGGCCGCCTGCACGCTGTTGAAGCCCAGCTTGCGCGCGTAGCGGATGGCATCGATGAAGTAGGGCGACATCGTGGGCTCGCCGCCGGAAAACTGCACCGACATTTGCCGGCGGGGCTTGATTTTCATGGCATTGTCGAGGAGCTCGGTAATCTCCTCCCAACTCAGTTCGTGCACGAAGCCCACCTGGTTGGCGTCCATGAAGCAGGGGTCGCACATCATGTTGCAGCGATTGGTGAGGTCCACGGTCAGCACCGAGCCGCGCCCGTGACGAATAGTGCTGGAACCATGATTGTGCAGCTCCTTGTCGTTGTGGGCGGGTAAGTCCCGGCCGGGGAAGTTCTTCTCAATCCAGGCCAGGAAGCGGGAATCGATGGCCATGATGTCTTCGTAGTGCCCGTGCTGGGGACAGTCCTTGACCATCCATACCTGGCCGTCCCGCTCGATGATCTGAGCTTTGATCTCCCCCACCCGCTCGGTGAGCAGCGTCCGCCAATCCTGCTCGCCGCTGAGTATCCGCGCCCGGGCTTCCTTGACGCAATCCGGGCAGAGCGAATCCGTGGTCCGCGGCCACCCCAGGGTCGGCTTGGTCTTCTGCCAAGATTTCAGCAACGGCTTGTCCGACCACTTGGGGGTGAAGGAAGGATTGGGTCGATGTTTGTTGAAGATTTGGATGGCATCAAACGCAAGACGAGCAGAAAAAACGATAACCTTGTCAAAGTATTTCAGAACGCGCTTTGAAGTTGGAACCGGCATAACTACACTCTCCCTGTATTAGGAATTAGTTGGGGTTCGTTGCCCTCGGGAACAATCGTAGGTATAAAGAACTGTCCCCCTATAAAATCGCTTGCTCTAACCTGCTCCCAAACCCCAGGTAAAACTCCTCGCTAACTTCTTCAACCGGCGGATTTTACACCAAGCTGTCAAGACTCGCCTAAGCTTTTTTTCCCGAACAGCGAGAATTTATGGTCGGATGGGCGGTTTTAGCCGCTGAGCGGTACTTATCTTGTTGCCGCGAAAGGCCTTTTTTTTCGCCCCGCCTCCCCGCCGATCCGGGCAAACTCCGTTGGGGGTAAAATGGAGCCAGATGACGCTGGCCGACTGGATCAAAGAGCGGGGGCGGGCGCTGGGATTCAACCGGGTGGGAATTGCCCCGGCGAGCGACCTGCCCGAACTGGCCTTCTTCGCTGAATGGCGCGCGCGGGGCTACGCCGGCACGCTCGACTACCTGCACCAACCCCGGCGCGCCGACGTGCGTCGGGTGCTCCCCCGGGCGCGGTCGGTGATTTGCTGCGCCCTCGTCTATGACACCGACTACCCCCGCTCCACCGAGCTGCCGCCCAACCCCGAGTGCGGCTGGATCTCCCGGTACGCCTGGGGGGACGACTACCATGACGTTCTGAGCGAAAAACTCGGCGCCCTGCAGGCGGCCATCGCCGAAAAGCTGGGCCCCGGCTTTGAGAGCAAACTCTACGTGGACACTGGGCCGGTGCTGGAGCGCGTCTATGGGAAATACGCCGGTCTGGGTTGGCAGGCGAAAAATACCTGCCTGCTCGACGCCGAGTTGGGCTCCTTCTTTTTCGTCGGGGTGCTGGTCACCAACCTGGAGGTGGCCCCGGACGAGCCCTTGCCCGACGGCTGCGGCGCCTGCACGCTGTGTATTGAGGCCTGCCCCACCGCGGCCATAGTGGAGCCTTACCTGCTCGACGCCCGCCGCTGCATCAGCTACCTGACCATCGAGCTGCGCGCCGCCATTCCCGAGGAGTTCCGCGCCTCCCTCGGCCGCCACGTCTTTGGCTGCGACATCTGCCAGGACGTCTGCCCGTACAACCGCCGCGCCTGGCTGAGCGAGGCTGCCGCCTTCCAGCCCCGCCAGATCGAAACGCGTGCGCCCAACCCGACTGCGGGCCCGCAATCGGGGGCGCATCCACCTCGGGCGGAAAAACCGAAACTCGAAACTCGGACGGACGCCAAAGTTGGTAGCGGCGACGAATCCCGCGGCGCGGGATTCGTCGTCAGTTCTTCGCCCGTCTCCACCACGGGACACGGGACACGAGCCACGGGACACGAAGCGCTGTTCCATCCCCGTCTAGAGTGGCTGGCCTCGCTGAGCGAAGAAGAGTTCGGCCAGGCCTTCAAAAACAGTCCGGTGAAGCGGGCGAAGCGGCGCGGCCTGCTGCGGAACGCGCTCATCGCCATGGGCAACTCCGGCAAGCCCGGGTTCCGGCGTCTACTCGAAAAGTTCGCCGCGGGGCAGGACCCCCTGTTGGCAGAGCATGCAGAATGGGCGTTGAAGAAACTTCAGGGCCCTTGAATGTGCTCGACCCCCTGCCCGCCCTAGCCCGCAGGGCGCAGACGCGCCGCTGGAGGCAGGCTCGACGGGAATCTCACCCTCCGCCGAGCGAACCCGATCCCGCGTAGCCAGCGTTTCGCAGAGGACTTCGTGCCGCCCCAGAGCGCAGC
Source organism: Terriglobia bacterium (assembly GCA_046757645.1). Lineage (GTDB taxonomy): Bacteria > Acidobacteriota > Terriglobia > Acidiferrales > 2-02-FULL-67-57 > JBHHYS01. The sequence continues at coordinate 18,841 of JBHHYS010000043.1, forward strand.
GTTGTCCGCCACATGGTGCGCGACTCCAACGGCATGCTGTGGCTTGCCGTCAGCGGCCCGCGCGGCACCGGCAACAACCAGATCGCCCGGATTGACTAAGCCAGTGGAGTCCGTCTTCGGAAGGGCCTCAGAGGCTGAAGCCCTTGTTTTCTGGAGACTCTTTGCGGCACGGCTGAAGCCGTGCCCTGACGACTTCCTGCCAACGGCAAGGCGCAAAGCCTTGCCCTACCCGCTTCGGTTCGGCTCGGCCCCTCGGCTCCGCTCCCCTCGACGTGGCTCGGGGCAGGCGGGACAAGCGGGGTCTGCGCTCGGCTCCGACTTCGCTCCAACTTCATTCCGAGAACACGCGCCCCGCGCCATGCCCACATGCGGAGAATTTTCTTGACTTCCCACCCTTCCGAGGGTGATTATCTCGCCAACTGGATGGGTGGGTGTGAGGTTCCGCAAGCGTTAGCGATTGTCTTCTAACCTTCTGTAACTCAAGTTCAGCCACACGTCGCCGCCTGTCGGTTTGAGGAGGCGTGTAATATGAAAAAGATTGTGACGACTCTGGGACTGGTCTTGCTTTTCACCGTTCCCGCGTGGGCCCAGGATGAGGACTATCCACGAGGGGAGATTTTTGGCGGCTTCTCCTTTTTTAACTCCGGGGACGGCAGGCCGCAGCAGCTCTACGGCTTCGAAACCAGTTTCACCGGCAACTTCCACAAAAACTTCGGTCTCACTGGGGACTTTGGCGCCCAGTTCAAGAGCATCGCCGGCGTCACGCTTCAGGGCTATCAGTACCTGGTCGGGCCGCGCGTGGCCGCCCGGGGCGAGCGGGTCACCGGATTTGGGCACGTCCTCTTTGGCGGTGAAACGCTGCGCGCCGGGACTTTCTCAACGACCGGTTTTGCGATGGCGATTGGCGGCGGCCTGGACGTGAATGCGAGCGAAAACATCGCCATCCGCGTCATCCAGCTTGACTGGGTCCCGAGCCGCCTGCAAGGCGTCTGGTTTAAGAGAGACTTCCGGGCCGCAGTGGGTGTTGTCGTCAAACTCGGCGGGGGCTCGTAGGCGGAAAAGTGCAAGCCTCCGGTGTGGAGCCCGCTTGGGTCTCCCGCCTGGGTGGGCTGGCTGGCCTTCTGAGCCTGAATCAGGCCAGCGGCCAGAGCCGGTAGGCGAGGTAGCCGAGAACCAGGACTTCGGCGGCGTCGAAGGCGGCGATGCCCTTGAGCAGCCGCCGCAGCCGCGTGCCACCCGCTTCCGCCTCCGGGTTGTGGGCGGCGATGATGGCGATGGCTTCCAGTTGCGGCATTGACTTTTTGCCTTCGATGGCCGCCCAGCCCCCCAGGTGAATCACGCCCAGGACGAAGACCGCTGCGCCCGGCACGGCGCCATCGGCGAGCAGCCAGAACCCCAGCAGCACGGCGTAGTAGAAGGCCTCGAAGCGCAGGAAGTTCATCAGGCCGAGGGCGCGGGTGAAGGGTGAGCGCCGGAGCGGCCTTTGCTGCGAGGCCCGAGCCAGTTGCCCCAGAAGAAACCACTCGCCCACGTGCACCCCAATCATCACCAGGGTGAGCGCGAAGACCATGGTGGCGAACATGGCAGCAAGTTTGCCCTGGACACCAGCAGTGGGGCAAGTAAAACTAGCACCCGATGGAGACGCGGGCTCAGCCCCCGATTGACCGTCGCAGCCTCTCCCGCTTCGTGAAGATTCTCTACTGGGTCATGTTTGCCACGGTGGGCTTGTACTGGTATGTCTTGGAGCTGCTAGCGCCTCCGACCAGCCCGCTTGGTCCACTCAAGACTTACATCGCCATAACCGCTCTAGCTACAGCCGGGTTCGTGCTCTATTGGCGTTTTGCGCGGATCGCCCCTCTGCTCTCTGCTTCGGGTGCAGACCCGCTTTCTCCCTCCGGGGCGGAGATGAGCGCCCGGCTGACCAAGCTTCGCTCTTACTACATCCTCTGCTACACGCTTTCCGAGGCGGTGGCACTCTACGGCTTTGTGGTGCGCATGTTCGGCGGCCACCGCGCCGATGCCCTCCCCTTCTTTGCCGGCGCTGTGACTCTGTTCCTTCTCTGCTATCCGCGCCTGCCGAAAAGCG
>JBHHYS010000044.1:0-20570 GCA_046757645.1 Terriglobia bacterium
GCCGCCTGCTCTCCGCCCCCGCCATCCAGTTCAAGGGCAGCGGCTGGTACGTCACTGACTACGCCCGCAAGTCGGCCCCGGCGGAGAAGAGTGGGAGCCCCGCCGAGGGCGAAACCCGCAGTGGCAAGGGGGACGCGAAGAAGGCAGAAAAAAAAGAGTCCCCCGCCTCGGGCTCAAAAAAGTCTGACTAATCCCTCTCCGCAACGAACCCAGGAAGGCATTTGAATCGCAGTCCGGAAGAGGTGCGGAGTTTACCCCGAGCGGAGTCGAGGGGCACCTGCCGGGCGGCGGCTCCTGGGCGCGCTAGAGCTTGAGGGATTTCAGGTAGTCGCGGAAGGCGGGGCCGAGCTCGGGGTGTTTGAGAGCGTAGTGGACGGTGGCGCGCAGGAAGCCGGGCTTGTTGCCGGCGTCGTTGTGGTGGCCGTCGAAGGCGAAGGCATAAACGGCCTTTTCGCGGGCGAAGCGCAGCAAGGCGTCGGTCAACTGGATTTCCCCGCCACGCCCGGGCGGGGTGGAGTCGATGACGGCGAAAATCTCCGGCTCCAGGATGTAGCGGCCGATGACCACGTAGGGCGAGGGGGCCTCGGCCTCTTTTGGCTTTTCCACCAGTTCGGTGACGCGAAAGAGGCGATTCTTCCAGGGGGTGGGGCGGGCCCCGCCGGGGTCGGGAGCGGCGGGCTCGACGCCCATCACCCCGTAGCGCTCGATGGCGGGGCCGTACACCTCCGCGGTGGCCACCACGCAACCGCCCCGGGCGGCGTGCACCTCCAGAAGCTGCCGGGTGCAGGGCACCGGGGCGTCGATGATGTCGTCGGGCAGGATGACGGCGAAGGGCTCCGCGCCCACCAGGTCGCGGGCGCAGCCCACGGCGTGGCCCAGCCCCAGCGGTTTTTTCTGCCGCACAGAGAAGACGTTGGCGAGTTGCCCCACGCGGCGCACCACTTCGGCTTCCTCTTTTTTGCCGCGCTTCTCCAGCAGCCGCACCAGGTTGGCATCGGAGTCGAAGTGGTCTTCGATGGCTTCTTTGCCCGGGCCGGTGACCAGGATGATGTCTTCGATGCCGCTGGCCACGGCCTCTTCGACCGCGTACTGGATGAGGGGTTTGTCCACCAGGGGCAGCATCTCCTTGGGTTGGGCTTTGGTGGCGGGCAGGAAGCGGGTGCCCAGCCCGGCCACCGGCAGCACCGCTTTGCGCACTGTGCGGGTTTCGCTCATCGCAGAGCGCCCGGGCGGGCTTCCGTCCAGCGCCGGGCCACCTCCTGGTGTTCGACCCAGGCGCGCACACGCGCCGGGGGCATCACCCCGCGCTCGCTGAGCAACGTCACGTGGCGTTGCAAGGGCATGATTTCGAAGTAGTGGTTGAGCACGGTAACGGTCGGCGGGGCCTGGCGCCACACCTCCTCCGCCGGCTTTTCTTCGATGCGCTGAAAGGGAGCGAGCGCCGGGGGGAGGAACTTGGCGGTGTCGGCGAGCACAAAGAGGTGCTTTCCCACCCCGCGGGACTTCTCCTGCAGCAGGCGGGTGCCCAGCTTGTTGACGTAGGCGCCTTCAAAAACCGTGTCGGCCCCCACCGCCAGCACATGGGCGCTGGCCACGTAGTCCTGCAGGGCGGCGTCAATCACCAGCGTCACCCGGATCCCCAGCGCCGCCAAGCGCTCGGCCAGGGCGCGGCCCTCGTAGAGCGGCCGGGCTTCGGAGAGGATGACGTGGTCGAGGCGGTGGGTGCTGCTTTTGGCGGCAGCGGTGAGTGCGGCCAGAACCGTAGAGCTGTAGGAGTAGGTGAGCACGGTAGCATGGCGGGGCAGCCGGGAAACGAACAGCTGAGCGATTTTGGCCGCCGCCTGCTGGCGTTGGCGGCGAAATTTTTCCACCGAACTCCGCAGGCTGCGCAGGGAGTCGGTGCCTTGCTCGGCGGCAAGCTGGATGCGGTTGGCGAGGTTGAGCAAGGGCGCCATCGAAGGCTGCACGGTGAGCGTGGCTTCGGCCAGCTCACTCAGCGCGTAGGGCAGGCGGGGGTCGCTCCCGACGATTCGGGACTCCTGGCGGCAGAACTCCTCCAGCAGGGCGGCGGCCCGGTCGGCGATCTCCGCCGCACCCGAGCGGTGGTCGCTGGCCAGGGCCCGCAGGCCAGCCAAAGTTTTTCTGAGCGCATCCGCCATCGGCCTCATTCTAGCAGAGGCGCGCGGTTCTGGGGGCGACGCCCGGAGTCAAGGTGGGCGGAGGCACGAGCCGTGCCCCATGACCTGCAAGTCTGCGCGACTCTGTGCCCCCGAGCCCCGACAAAGTCGGGGTCGAAAGGTCGTGGGGTCTGCTTTTCAACCAGCAGATTCCTCGGAATGACAGCCTGGTGTGATGGCAGGGAGCCAAGGGAGGGTGACGGCCGGTGTGCTAAGATGGCCGGTGGGGCCGGGTGATGGTACGGATTCTGGGAATTGAATCGAGCTGCGATGAGACCGCCGCCGCGGTGGTCGCCGACGGAGCGCGCATCCTCTCGAACGTGGTCAGCTCGCAAGTGCCGCTGCACGCCAAGTATGGCGGGGTGGTGCCGGAGTTGGCCTCGCGGGCGCACCTGGAGACGATCGTGCCGGTGGTGCGGGAGGCGTGCGCGCAGGCGCGCCTGGCCTACGCCGAGCTCGACGCCATCGCCGTCACCCAAGGGCCGGGGCTGATCGGGTCGTTGCTGGTGGGCCTGACCTACGCCAAAGCGATGGCCTGGTCGCTGGGGAAGCCACTGATGGGGGTGAACCACCTCGAAGGCCACATCCACGCGGTGCTGCTGGAAGAGAAGCAGAAAGGGACCGCGGGGGCGATTGAGTTTCCGGTGGTGACGCTGGTGGTCTCGGGCGGCCACACCGCGCTCTACCTGGTCCGCCGCCAGCGGCTGGAAACCGCCCGCGAGGCTTCTGGCTACCACTACCAGTTGCTCGGGCAAACCCTGGACGACGCCGCCGGGGAAGCCTATGACAAGGTGGCGAAGCTCTTGGGGCTGGGCTATCCCGGCGGGCCGGTGATTGACCACCTGGCAAAGCGCGGCAACCCGGAGGCGATCCTCTTCACCAAGCCCTTCATCAAGCGCGGGCGTCCTTACGACTTCAGCTTCAGCGGCATCAAGACCGCGGTGGTGCGCCGGGTGGAGAAGAACGGGTTGCGGGCGGAAATTGAAGAGCGCCGGGCGGCTCGCAGCGCCCGTCCCGAGACGCCCTGGGAGACGCTGTGCAGCCAGCAGACGCTTGACCTGCTGGCCAGCTTCCAGCGCGCCGTGGTGGAGGATTTGACCGAGCGCACCCTGGCGGCGGCCGACGACTTTGCCGCCAGCGGGGTCTTGGTCTCCGGGGGCGTGGCGGCGAACTCAGTGCTGCGGAAAATTTTTGCGGAAGAGGGCGCTATCCGCGGGGTGCCGGTCTTTTTCCCCTCCGTTGCCCTGTCCACCGACAACGCCGCTATGATCGCCGCCGCTGCCTATCCGAAGTTTCAGGCGGGCGAGTTCGCCGACCTGGAACTGAACGCCGACGCCTCGCTCAAGCTCGGCACCTAGACGGCATTTTCGATTTCGCCGTTGCTTAGCCAAATATATTTTCTGTCCAGCACGTAGTCGGCTTGGCGAAAAAGCCGGCGAGGAATGCGACTTCCACGTTTACACCGGCTAGGCGGTCAGGCCGCCCGACCGCATTCCTCGCCGCTACCGCTCCTAGAAACGCTTTCCTTTCTCTTCGGTTCCAGTAGAATGGCGCGGGGAGCGAGGCGGGGATAAACGTGTTCACTCTGCTGGTGATGTTCGGAGTCGGGCTGCTGCACGGCCTGGGGCCCGACCACCTGGCAGCGATTGCGGCCCTGGTGGGCCAGGGAAGCGCGCGGCGCATCGAGCCTGGGGAACTCGCCCGGCTGGGCCTGCGCTTCGGTGTGGGCCACGTGACCGCGCTTGGGCTGCTGGCAGGAGCCTTCTGGGCATTGGGCCGCACCCTGCCGGACCAATGGCAGCGCGGCCTGGAGCAACTGGCCGGCGTGGTGCTGGTGTTTCTGGGCGGGTGGATTCTGGCGGAAGTGTTTCGGCGGCGCGTGATGGTGCACTCGCACCCGCATACGCATCAGCCCCGACTGGCTCGGGGCCAGCCCGGCAGCCTCGAGCACGTGCACGTGCACATCCACCTCGGTGGGCGGGCGCACGGCGCGCACCGGCATCCTCACCTGGCGCTGCTGGTCGGCGGGCTGCTGGGGTTCAGCGGGGCGCGGGCGCTGCTGGTGGCCCTGCCGATCGTGGTCGCGGGTTCGGTCGAGGCGGCGGTGGGGCGCCTTGTGGCCTTCGGTGTCGGGATTGTAATTTCCATGGCGCTGGCGGGCTGGGTAGCGCAGGCGGCTTTCACCCGCCTGGCACGCACACCCGGCTATGCGCGTCTGCTGGTGGGCGCCACCGGCGGACTGAGTGCTGCCATCGGGTTCTACTGGCTGGCCCGCTTCGCCGCCGGCTAACGCCGCCTCCCTTCCATGCGCATTGCGATTGATACCGGGGGCACCTTCACCGATTGCATCTTCCTGCACGAAGGGCGCCTGGAAATCCTGAAAGTCTTTTCAACCCCGGAGAATCCCGCGCGGGCCATCGCCCAGGCGGTGGACGCCGTGCGGGTGCGGCCCGAGGGTGGCGAAGCGGCTCTGGAGTTGCTGCACGGGACCACGGTGGGCACGAACGCCCTGCTCGAGCGGCGCGGCGGGCGCATCTTGCTGGTGAGCACGGAAGAGTTTGAAGACCTGCTGGTCATCGGGCGGCAGGCGCGCCCCCGGCTCTACGACTTTTTGGTGATGCGACCCCCGCCGCTGGTGGCGTCGGCGAGGCGCCTGGGCCTCCGGGAGCGGGTAGGGGCCGACGGGCGGGTGCTGGGGCCGCTGCGGGAGGCGGCGCTCAAGCGGTTGGGCCGGGCGGTGGCGCGGCAGCGCCCGGAGGCGGTCGCGGTCTCCCTGCTGTTTTCCTTTGCCCACCCGGAACACGAGCGGCGGGTGGCGCGGGCCTTGCGCGGCTTGGGAGTGCCGGTGAGCGTTTCCCACCAGATTCTGCCGGAGTTTCGCGAGTACGAGCGGACGGCTACGGTGGCCGCGAACGCCTATTTGGTGCCGCTGATGGGGCGCTACCTGAACGAAGTAGAGCGGGTGGTTCACCCTTTGAAGCGCGGAGCGCGAAGGCGGGTCGGCGATGCGGGCAGAGTTCAAGTCATGCAATCCAGCGGCGGAACGGTTTGCGCCCGGGTGGCGGCAACGCAGCCGGTGCGCACGCTGCTTTCCGGGCCGGCGGGCGGTGTCGTCGGGGCGCGCACGGTGGCGCAGCGGGCGGGCTTCGAGCGGGTGATCAGCTTCGACATGGGGGGAACCTCGACGGACGTGGCTCTGCTCGAAGGCGAGCTGGCCACCACCCGGGAGGGCAGCGTGGGCGGGGTGCCGATTGCGGTGCCGATGCTCGACATCCACACCGCGGGGGCGGGCGGCGGCTCGATTGCCTGGTTCGACCCCGGTGGGGCGCTGCGGGTAGGGCCGCAGTCGGCGGGCGCCGACCCGGGGCCGATCTGTTACGGGAAAGGGCGCCAGCCCACGGTCACCGACGCTCACCTGATTTTAGGGCGGCTCGACCCGGAGCGTTTTCTTGGGGGTGAGTGGCGCTTGGACGCCGAGCGGGCCCGGCGCTATATGCAGAAGTTCTTGGCGCGGGGCCGCGGGCTCAAAAGCGTGGAGGAATTGGCGGCGGGCATTGTGGCGGTGGCGAATGCCACCATGGAGCGCGCCATCCGGGTCATCTCGGTGGAGCGCGGCCACGACCCGCGGGAGTTCGTCTTGGTGGCGTTTGGGGGGGCGGGCGGACTGCACGCCTGCGCGCTGGCGGAGGCGTTAGGGATTCCACGGGTGCTGGTGCCGAAATTTGCCGGGGCGCTCTCCGCCCTGGGAATCCTGTGGTCGGATGGGGTCAAGGACTACTCCCGCACCGTGCTTTTCCCGGTGGCCGGGGAGGGGGAGGGTCGGTGGGTCGCGGAGAAGTTGGAGGGGGAGTTCCGGGCGCAGGAGCGAATGGCGCGCGCAGCGTTGCAGCGAGAAGGGTTTCCGCCCCCGGCGCAACGCCTGGAACGCCAACTTGACCTCCGCTATCGCGGCCAAGCCTATGAGCTCACCCTGCCCTGCGGGCCCGAATCGGGCGGGCGCGACTTTGTGCGTGCCTTCCACCGCGCCCACGCCCGTCGCTACGGCTACGCCGACCCGGCGCGGGCGATTGAAGTCGTCAACGTGCGCCTGCGCGCCGTGGGCCTGCGGCCGAAGCCTACGCTACCGCGACGGGCGTTGTCGGGTGCGCGGCCGCCCGTAGTCGCCGGGTGGAAGCGTGCCCGGGTGTATTTCGCCGGACGGCGCCTCGAGACGAACTTCTACATACGGGAGCGGCTGCGCCCGGGCAACCGCATTGCCGGCCCGGCGGTGATCGCCGAGTACAGCGCCACCACGGTGCTGCCCCCGGGCTGGCGGGCCGGGGTGGATGCTTACGAGAATCTGCTCCTGGAGCGACGAAGATGACAGACTTCGATGCCTACCTGATGGTGGACTGGAGCGCGAGCAACAAGCCGAACAAAAGGGAAGACAGCATCTGGTATTGCATGCTCATGCGTACAAGCAAGGGCTGTTCTCTCTGTCCACCTCAGAACCCTGCGACACGACAAGAGGCTTTCACTCGAATCAGGAATCTCCTACTGGAAAACATCGAACGAAAGCTCTCGACGCTGGTGAGTTTTGATTTCCCCTACGGTTATCCTTCCGGTTTCGCATCTGCACTGCGGCTGAAGAGAAGCAAGCACCGACCCAAGTGGAGACAGGTTTGGAATACTATCTCTCAACTGGTAAAGGACTCCGAGGCCAACCGGAACAATCGCTTTGAAGTGGGCGAGCAACTGAACAAGAAACTCTCGGGCGGACGTCATCCTTTTTGGGGACATCCGCAAGGAGTCAAGCTTCCGCTATTGTCGGCCTGCAAACCCGGTGAGCACTTGGCTATGCCGTTTTGTGAAAAACGCATTACCGAGCAACGTGTAACAAAAGCCCAGCCTGTTTGGAAGCTTGCTTATCCTGGAGCAGTCGGAAGTCAGGCGCTGATCGGCATCCCGTACGTTGCGAGATTGCGTGACGACCGTGCCTTGGCCAGGCATTCTAGGCTGTGGCCCTTCGAAACAGGTCTGCGAAAACTACCCTCTCGAGCCAAGAGAAAGTGGTTTGTCCTTCACGCTGAGATCTACCCCTCGATCATCAAGGTCACACCGGGAAAAGGGGAAGTCAAAGACGCCGCGCAAGTGCGTGCACTTGCGCGCCACTTCGCGCAGCTAGACAAGGAAGGAAGCTTGCAAGCATTCTTTGAAGGGCCAGGCGACCTTTCCCAGCAACAGCGACGGCTTGTTGAACGCGAGGAGGGATGGATTCTAGGGGTTTAGGAGCGAGTATTGTGCGTGTCGGACGGCGGCGACGGATGGCCTCCCTTGGCGGGTCGGGGCTTCAGCCCCGACAGCATGGGACCGATGAAGTCCCTGTACCGCACTGCCGTAGGCCGTCGCGGAGGGCGGCAGACCGGAGCGACATTCTGAAGGAGATTGTTGCTGCGCGGCTGCGCGCTCCGCAACAGCCTTCGGCAGAGCGGTGGGGGTGCCGTGCTGTCTTTTAGTCGGGCCTGAAGGCCCGACCCGCCGACAGCAGAACTTGTGAAGGGCCCATGAGGCCTTCTAAGGAATTGATGCGCACCGACCCGGTCAAGCTCGAAATCTATAAGAACCTCTTCTACGCGGTGGCGGAAGAGATGGGGGCAGGGCTGCGGCGCACCGCCTTTTCGCCCAACATCAAGGAGCGGCGGGATTACTCCTGCGCGGTCTTCGACGCCGAAGGGCAGGTGATCGCCATGGGCGACCACATGCCGGTGCACCTGGGCTCGATGCCGCTCTCAGTGGCGGCGGCGATTCGGGCGCTCGAGCTCAGGGAGGGCGATATCGCCCTGCTCAACGACCCCTTTGCCGGGGGCACGCACTTGCCGGACATCACCCTGGTTATGCCGGTGTTTATCAAGTGGCCTCGACAAAGTCGGGGCCGGCCCGGGTTTTACGTGGCCAGTCGGGCGCACCACGCCGATGTGGGCGGGGCGCAGCCGGGCTCGATGGGTCTCGCCCGGGACATCTATCAGGAAGGTGTCCGGCTGCCGCCGGTGAAGATTGCCGAGCGGGGCCGGCTGCGCCAGGACGTGCTCGGATTGATTCTCGCCAACGTGCGCACCCCGGTGGAGCGCGAGGGCGACCTGACGGCGCAGGTGGCCGCCTGCCGGTTGGGGGCGCGGCGGCTGGAAGAGATGGTGGCGCGCTACGGCGTGGCTGAGGTGCGCGCCTATATGAGCCATCTGCTCGACTACTCCGCGCGGATGATGCGGGCGACTTTGCGCACCATCCCCTCCGGCACCTATGCGGCGGAGGATTTTCTCGACGATGACGGCATCACCCCCGAGCCGGTGCCCCTCCGGGTGCGGATTCGGGTGGGCGATGGGCGGGCGCGGGTTGACTTTACCGGCTCAGCCGCGCAAACCGCGGGAGGCGTGAATGCGGTGCGCGCCATTACCCTCTCGGCGGTGTTCTACGTCTTCCGTTGCCTGGTGCCGGAAGAGACCCCGGCGACCGCCGGCCTGCTGCGACCCATCGAAGTGGTGACCCCACCGCGCTCGGTGGTGGACGCTGAGCCGCCCGCGGCGGTGGCGGCGGGGAATGTGGAAACCTCGCAGCGAATCGTGGACACCCTGCTGCGCGCACTGGCGAAAGCCATCCCGGAGCGGATTCCCGCTGCCAGCCAGGGGACGATGAATAACTTTACCGTGGGTGGGCTGAGGCCCGGCGGCGACCCCTTCGCCTACTATGAAACCGTGGCGGGGGGCATGGGAGCACGGCCCACGGCCGACGGCTTGGACGCCATCCATACCCACATGACCAACTCGCTCAACACCCCGGTGGAAGCGCTGGAGTCGTTCTACCCGCTGCGGGTGCGGCGCTACGCACTGCGGCGCAACTCGGGTGGCGCCGGGCGGCACCGGGGCGGCGACGGCATCGTGCGCGAGATTGAGTTACTGGCGGAGGCGCAGTTTGCCATTCTCTCCGATCGCCGCCGCTTCGCTCCCTACGGGCTCAAGGGAGGGCGGCCGGGCAAGCCGGGTCAAAACCTTTGGCTCAAGGGCGGACGCCAGGCGATCCGGCTCCCGGGCAAGTGCACGGTGCAGGCGAAGGCGGGCGACGTGGTTTCGATTTGGACCCCGGGCGGGGGCGGCTGGGGCCGAAGAAGAAAACGGAAAATCCAAAATCCAAAATAGGAGCGAAGCAATGAGGGAGAAAAATTCGCGGCGCAATGAAATGGAAAAGCCCTCAGAGAAGCTTACGGCTGTCCCTTTGATGCAGCTCATATCTGGTTTTTGGGCTTCCAAGGCACTGGCCGCGGCGGTGGGGCTGGATCTGTTTACCAAGCTCTCGGGGAGAGGCGTTGATAGTCAGGAACTGACACAGTTGCTCGGACTTCACCCTCGACCCGCGGAGATGCTACTCAGCGCCTGCACAGCATTGGGGCTCCTCGAGAAGCGGAACGAACGCTACTGGAACTCTGCACTGGCCGAAGAGTTTCTGGTACGGGGCAAGCCGTATTACTTCGGTGGCGTCGTCAGGATGTTGGATCGGCGGCTGTACCTGCCTTGGAACCGGCTTAGCGAGGCGCTCAAGACCAACCGGGCGCAGACCTGGGGAGATCAACCGGGACTTTTTGAGGCGATTTCCGCGAACCCGGAGGAACAGCGGATCTTTACTGAAGCGATGCATAGCTGGAGCCTCCAGTCGGGAAAAGCTGTTGCGGCGGCGTTCGACTTTTCCCCTTACACTCAGCTTCTGGACGTCGGGGGAGGCTCTGGGGCCTACTGCATCGAGGCAGCCTGCCGCTATCCGCATCTTCGTGCAGTTGTGTTCGACCTCCAGGCAGCTTTAGAGATTGCGCAAGAGAAGATAGCCCAGGCTGGACTGTCTGATCGCATCAATACGCAAGCGGGGGACTTCTTCACGGAGGAACTGCCGAAGGGGTCCGACGTCATGCTTGTGTCGATGATCCTGCATGACTGGACCTCCGAGAAGAACCGCGTGATCCTTCGGAAGTGTTTCGACGCACTGCCGTCTGGTGGCGCCGTGATCGTGAGCGAGCTGATGATGGACGACGACAAGACCGGCCCTGTGCCGGCGGCCCTCATGTCGTTGAACATGCTCATCGAGACCGAGGGCCGCAACTACACCTGGTCCGAATACATAGAGTGGCTGGAGGAAGTCGGGTTCAAGCAGATCCAACGAGTGCCTGTGGAGTCGCCCGGAGCCAACGGAATCCTCATCGGCCACAAGTCCTAAGATCGGTGGGTGCTGCGCCCGGAGCGATGCCCGGCGGCGGCTGGGGGACAGTTCGAAAAGCGAAACGCGAAACGCGAAACGCGGAAATCGGTGACGCGGAGAGGAGGGCGGCGATGAGCGAGAGAAAATTGACGCGGAGGAATTTTTTCCAAGGGTTAGCGGCGCTGGGCGCGGTGGCAGCGTACGCTAAGGCTCCTGCCTATGCCAAGGCTCCCGCCTCCGCCAAGGCTTCGGCGGGCAGGTCGGTGGGCAGGCCACTCATTGTCTCCACCTGGCGGTGGGGGAAGGCGGCGAACGAAAAGGCGGCGGAGGTGCTGGCCGGGGGCGGCAGCTTGCTCGACGCCGTGGAGAAGGGAATCAACACGGTGGAGCTGAACCCCGAGGTGATGACGGTAGGCTACGGGTCGATTCCAAACGAAGAGGGGGTGCTGCAGCTTGACGCTGCCATCATGGACGGCGCCACGCATCAGGCCGGGGCGGTGGCAGCGCTGGAGAAGATTCCCACCCCCATCTCGGTGGCGCGGCGGGTGATGGAGCGGACCACGCACACGCTGCTGGGCGGCCAGGGCGCGCTGCGCTTTGCCGTTGGCGAGGGGTTCGAGCCGCAGCAGTTGTTGACCCCGAAGGCGCTGGAGCGCTGGGAGCAGTGGCGGAAGGAGCCGAAGCGGAAGCGCTTCAGGCGGTCGAGTCGCACCGCAACCGGGGGGCCCGCCTCCGCCCAGGCTCGGGTGGGGGAGCCGGTGGGGGAAGAAGCCGCTGACACCATCACCATGGTGGCGTTGGACGCTGCGGGGAACCTGGCGGCGGGCGGGTCAACCTCGGGGCTGCGGTGGAAGATTCCAGGGCGGATTGGCGACGTCTCGCTGATCGGCTGCGGCATCTACGTGGACAACACCGTGGGGGCGGCGGGGGCCACGGGCAACGGCGACGAGATGATCAAGTTTTGCACCAGCATGGCGATCGTGGAGCGGATGCGCCAAGGACTCACCCCCCAGGCGGCCTGCGAGGCGGTGTTGAGCTGGATGGTGGAGACTCACCCGGCGAACAAGAACATCCAGGCCTGTGTGTACGCGGTATCGAAGCGAGGCGAGTTTGGCGCAGCGTCGATTCGAGCGAAAGATTTTACTTACGCGGTGTGGCAGCCAGGGGGAAGCGAGTTGCGGGTGGCGAAGTCGATCCTTTGAGCCGGCGCGACTAGGGGGACTTCAATCGGCGGCCGCGGGGCTTGCTCAATGCTTTCTCGAGAGCTTTCTCGACCGTGATTTCGCTGACGTTGCGCACGGTGGCCAGCTCGACGATCAGCAGACGGCGGGCGTGGTCCAACATCTTCTTTTCCCGGAAGCTCAGGGGCTTGTTGTGGCTGAGGTCAACCAGGGTTTTGAAGACCTGGGCGACCGCGTCGAGCGAGCCGGTGCGCATTTTTTCCGAGTTCTGCTTGAAGCGGGATTTCCAGTCGCGGTGGAGTTCGATCTTGCCATTCTCGAGAGAACCGATGACCCGGGTGACCTCGGCGGGCCTGATCAGGCGGCGCAAGCCCACGCTTTGGGCGTTCAAGCAGGGCACGGTGACGCGGAGGCCGTTGGAGAAGATCCGAACCAAGTAGAAGTTCTCCGGGCGGCCGTTCAGGGGGCTGTGGGTGATCTGCTCAATTACACCGACGCCGTGATTGGGATAAACAACCTTCTCACCGACTTTAAATTGCATCCTTACTCGCGTCCCCGGTGTGTGTGGAGGGAATTTCTATTCTAGGCGGTTTGGGGGGGAAGCGTCAAGCTGAAATATGCGCGGGGCGCGGTGGGGGCGGCGAAATGCGGCCCCGACCGGGCTGAGTTGCGCCCCGGCGGCGGCTTTGACTATACTCGCTCTATCCACCGGGAAGCACAGTAAGGAGTTCCTGCCATGGCAGAAACCAGCCCCAGGGGCGCGGGCGAAAAAGTGCGCCGGCGGCTGGAAGCCGAGATTGCCACGCTGGAGCGGGAGCTCCACCAGGAGCTCCCCAAGGAGCTGGCCCGGGCGCGGGCGCTCGGCGACCTGAACGAGAACGCCGAATACAAGTTCGCCAAGGAGCGCCAGCACCTGGTGGGCATGCGGCTGCAACAGTTGCGCAAGCGGGTAGCTGACCTTTCACTGATCAATCTGGCAAAGATTCCCCGGGATCGGGTGGGTTACGGGAGTCGAGTGACCCTGGTGGATACCGAGAGGGGCGGCGAGGTGAACTACCAACTGGTGACCTCCGAAGAGTCCGACATCAGCCAGGGATTGCTCTCCACCACCTCTCCCATCGGCCGTGCGCTGATGGGCAAGCCGGCAGGCGAGGTGGTGCGGGTCGAGACACCGGCGGGGGCGCGGAGCTTCGAGATAGTGCGCCTGGTAACCCTCCACGAGGAGTAGCGGCCCCCAGCCGGAACTCTGCGCCCGAAAGGAGTGGGGCGGGGACGAGCGCCGCGCCCATCCACTTTCCCATGTACACGCGTCTGATTGGCCGCGGCGGCCGCTGGCTGCACGGGAAGATTGTCCAGGGGCTGGCCGCCACCGGCATCCATCCCAACGTGCTGACGTTTGTGGGGCTGGTGGTGAACGCCTGGGCGGCGGTGCTGCTGGCGGCCGGGGAGTTTCGCTGGGCGGCGGCGGTGATTTTTCTGGCCGGCATCTTCGATCTGACCGACGGGCCGGTGGCGCGCCTGCAGGGGCGGGTGAGTGCCTTCGGGGCGTTTTTCGATTCGATGATTGACCGCTACTCGGACATGCTGCTCTACATGGGCCTGCTGGTCTACTACGCCCGCATCGAGCGGTTCTTCTACGTTGTGCTGGTGGCGGTGGCGATGGCGGGCTCCTTCATGGTCAGCTATTCGCGGGCGCGGGCGGAATCGCTGATTCCCGCCTGCAAGGTGGGCTTCATGGAGCGGCCGGAGCGGGTGGTGCTGCTGATCCTCGGCGGAGCCTTTGAGCGGATGGCGCCGGTGCTGTGGGTGATTGCGGTGCTCTCCACCGTCACCGTGATTCACCGCATCCTGCACACCTGGCGGGAGATCGCCGCGGGGCGCACCCTGGCGAACATTGACCCGCCCCACTAGCGCCCCGAAAGCAAGAGAAAGCGGGCTCGGAGACGAGGCAAAAGGCGGATTTCACCGCAGAGGCACAGAGGACACACAGGAAGCGCTAAGAAGTCCAAGGACCGAGAAGAATCACGTGACGAAGCTGGCGTTGATGGTGCATGGGGGGGCGTGGGCGATTCCTGACGAGGCGGTGGAGGCCTGCCGGGCGGGTTGCCGGCGGGCGCTCGAGCGGGGTTGGGCGGTGCTGGAAACGGGTGGGTCGGCTCTAGACGCCTGCGCGCAGGCTATTGTGGAGTTGGAAAACGACCCCGTGTTCGACGCCGGGGTGGGCGCGCACCTCAACCGCGACGGCCGGGTGCAGCTCGACGCCATTCTGATGGACGGGCGCACGCTGGAGTCGGGCGCGGTGGCCGCGGTGGAGCGCCTGCGGAATCCCATCCAGGTGGCGCGCCTGGTGCTGGAGCGCAGCGAGCACATGCTGCTGGTGGGGCCGGGGGCGGAGCAGTTTGCCGTGGAGATGGGGGTTTTGCGATGCAATCCCGCCGAGCTGGTGGTGGCGCGGGAAGTGGACGCCTGGTCGCAGTGCAAGGAACAGACGGGCGCCGGGCGCGGCCCCGCGCAAAACAAGCCGCCGGTGAGCACGGTGGGGGCGGTGGGGCTCGATGCCGAGGGGAACTTGGCGGCGGGCACCTCCACCGGCGGCACGATGTGCAAGTATCCCGGACGGGTGGGCGACTCGGCGCTGGTGGGCTGCGGCTGCTACGCCGATAACGGCACCGGCGCCATCTCCACCACCGGCTACGGGGAAGCGATTATGAAGGTGGTGCTGGCCAAGGCGGCCAGCGACCTGCTGGCGGCGGGCCGGGAGCCGCCCGCGGCGGCCGAAAAGGCGGTGGCGCTGCTCTGGGAGCGCACCCAGGGCCAGGGGGGATTGATCCTGGTGGACCGCGGCGGGCGGGTGGCCTTCGCCTTCACCACTCCGCGCATGGCCCTCGCCTTCCGGACTTCGGACTCCCCCGAGCCCATCGTCCGCGTGTAAATACTTTCAGCGCGCACTCTTGATGGTTATCCCCACTACTGGACGCGCTTGACGCCCCCCAGCGGTGAGACTGCCGTGTCATCTGTAGCCGGTGGGACGGACAAGAATGTCTGTCTTCCCCACAGGCATCGTCATTCCGAGCGGAGCGAAGAATCTCCTCTTCCGGACTGAGAGTAAAGGAGGGGCGGGTTGACCGGGGGCGGGCGGGCGCAGTAGCATCGGCTTTTCGCACTCGCACGGAATCTACGGTGGGCGGCCCCGACTTTGTCGGGGCTCTTGCGGACTGGGAGTGGGAGAGGGCGTTCCGAGAGCTATCTCGCATCTGTTCCGGACTTTCGGGAACGATTCGGAGGGGAGACTCCAGTGAAGGCATACACCGGGGAGAAGATTCGCACCGTGGGGTTGACTGGGCACGGCGACACCGGGAAGACCTCGCTGGTGACGGCGTTGCTCTACACCGCTGGGCTCACCGAGCGATTGGGGCGGGTGGAGGAGGGGCAGTCCATCACCGACTTCGATGAAGAGGAAATCGCCCGCGGCGTCTCCATCTGGTCGGCGCTGGCGTATGCGGAGTGGACCACGCCCGCCCAGAAGGACAAGGTAAAAATCAACTTCATCGACACTCCCGGCTACAACCTGTTCATCAACGACACCAAGGCAGCACTGGTGGCCGCCGACAGCGCGCTGATTCTGGTGGACGGGGTGAGCGGGCCCGAGGTGGTGACGGAAAAGGTGTGGGACTACGCGGTGGAGTACGAGCTGCCGCGAGTGTTCGTGGTGAACAAGATGGACCGGGAGAACGCCAGCTTTGCCCGCACGCTCGCCGCCTTGCAGGAACGCTTCGGGCGGGCGGTGGTGCCGCTGGCGCTGCCGCTGGGCGAGGAGAAAAGCTTTCGGGGCTTGATTGATCTGGTGGGAATGAAGGCCTGGAGCTACGAAGGGGATGGCTCCGGGAAAGCCACCCTCAGCGACATTCCTGCCGAGCAAGCCGACACCGCCCAGAAGGCGCACGAGGCGCTGGTGGAGATGGTGGCCGAAGGCGACGACAAGCTGATGGAGAAGTTTTTCGAGAAGGGAACCTTGCCGGAGGAGGATTTGCGCCCGGGGTTGGGGGCGGCGCTCGTGGCGCAGCGGTTGCTCCCGGTGGTGCCGGCCTGCGGGCTGCACAACCTGGGCTCGGACTACTTGCTGAACTTGATTGTGGACTATCTCCCCAGCGCCGTGGCGCGGGGGGAAACCGTGGGGTTCAGTCAGCCGAACCGGGAGGGGGAGCGGGTCACGCGAAAGGTGAGCGAGGCGGAGCCCTTGGCGGTGTTCGTGTGGAAGACGCTGGCCGACCCCTACGCAGGACGGATCAGCTACTTCAAGGTGCAGAGCGGGGTGTTGAAGAACGACGCCACCCTGGCGAACTACACCCGGGGGACGACGGAGCGCTTCCAGCACGTCTCGGTGGCGCAGGGCAAGAAGCACACCCAGGTGGCGGAGCTGCATGCCGGCGACGTGGGGGTGGTGGGCAAGCTCAAGGAGACCCTGACCGGCGACACCCTGGGAGTGAAGGGGAAGGCGATTCACTACCCACCCATCAAGCTGCCTGAGCCGCTCATCAGCTTCGCCGTGGAGCCCAAGACCCGCCAGGACGAGGAGAAGATGGGTCTGGCCATGCACAAGATCCTGGAGGAGGACCCCTCGCTGCGCTACGGGCGGGAGGCGCAGACGCGGGAGTTCCTGCTCTCCGGCTCCGGCCAGCAGCACATTGAAGTGGTGGTGTCGAAGCTGAAGAAACGCTACGGGGTGCAGGTGACCCTGAAGGCGCCCAAGGTGCCCTACCGGGAAACCATCCGCGCCCGGGCCGAGGCGGAAGGCAAGCACAAGAAGCAGACCGGGGGCCGGGGGCAGTTCGGCGTCGCCCGGGTCAAGATGGAGCCGCTGCCGCGGGGGTCGGGGTTTGAGTTCGTGGACGACATTTTCGGGGGGGCGATTCCCCGAAACTTCATCCCCTCGGTGGAAAAAGGGATCGTGGCGGCGGCGGAGCGCGGCTACCTGGCGGGCTACCCGGTGGTGGACTTCAAAGCCATCCTCTACGACGGGCAGTACCACGATGTGGATTCGAGCGACATCGCCTTCAAGATCGCCGGCTCGCTGGCCTTCAAGAAATGTATGGAGCAGGCGAGGCCCGCCTTGCTCGAGCCCATTATGAACGTGGAGGTGTACGCCCCCCAGGAGTTTGCCGGCGACCTGATGGGCGACATCAGCGCTCGCCGGGGACGCATCCAGGGGATGGAGACCCGGGGGTCCTCCACGATCATCAAGGCGCTGGTGCCGATGAGCGAGATGCTGGAGTTCGCCACCAGCCTGACCTCGCTCACCCAGGGGCGCGGCAGCTACCACATGGAATTCGCCCACTACGACTTCGTCCCCCATGAGCTGGAGCAGAAGATCATCACCCAGGCCAAAGCCGGTCGGGAAGCCGAGGTGGAGGAAGAGGCCTAGGAGTTGAGTGGTTGATCGGTTGATTCGTTGATTCGTTAATTTGGGCAGCTCGGCGTTCGCGAACCCCCAGGAGGGAGCGCCGGGCGGAAATTTTTTATGGAGACAATTTGGTAGTGGCGGAGGGGCGCGCCCGGGCAGTAAAGTCGCAGGTGTAAGAGGGCAGTAAGCGGGGCTGGTAGCGAGCCAGGGCAGGCAGGGAGGCTTGCAGTGACCGGTGACCCGTGGCGGGTGGGCCTTTGCCTGTCATTTCGACCCCGCCGCGGCGGGGGAGGAATCTGCTTGTCCTCACAAGCAGACCCCTTGCGTTCGCGCTTCGGCAGGCTCAGGGCAAGCTCGGGGTGACAGTCATCGTGGGGGCAGGCCCGCCTGCCGGACGGGCAGACAAGAATGTCTGTCCTACCCATGCGTTTGAGTAGCCGGTTGGGAGGGAAGATGGCGAGAAAACGGAAAGGCCGGGAGCGGTCGGAAGGAACGGGGTTGGCGACGCGGGCGGTGCACGAAGGCGAAGACCGCCAAGGCATCGGCGGCCCGGTGGCCACCCCCATCGTGCAGAGCGCGAACTTCACCTTCAAGAGTGTCGAGGAGATGAAGCGCTGGGCCGAGGGGCGCTCGAAGGCCGACATCTACACCCGCTACGGCAACCCCACCCTGCGGGTGGTGGAGGCGAAACTGGCGGCGCTCGAAGGCGGGGAGGCGGCGCTGGTGGCCAGCTCCGGGATGGCGGCGATTGCCACTACTTTGCTGACCCTGGTGGGGTCGGGCGATGAAATCATTGCCACCCGGCAGCTCTACGGCGGCACCTACCGGCTGATGCGGGACATCCTGCCGCGGCTGGGGATCAAGGTTCGCCACGTGGAGAACGACCTGGGGGGCGTGGAATCCCGGGTGACGCCGCGGACGCGCGTGATCTACGTCGAGACCCCCACGAACCCCACCCTGTGTTTGGTTGACCTGCGGCAAGCGGCGCGGCTGGCCCGCCGGCACGGCCTGGTGAGCGTCGTGGACAACACCTTTGCCACCCCGATGCTGCAACGCCCGCTCAGGCTGGGCTTTGACCTGGTCTGCCACAGCGCCACCAAGTATCTGGGCGGGCATTCGGATTTGATTGCCGGAGCGGTGGTGGGCCGGCGGCGGCGGGTGGAGGCGATTCGGCACATGCTGATCCATCTGGGGGGCTCGCTCGACCCCGGGGCCGGCTACCTGCTGCTGCGCGGCATCAAGACGTTGGCGGCCCGGGTGGAGCGCCAGTCGGCGAGCGCCCTGGCGGTGGCGCGGTTTCTGGAAAAGCATCCCCGGGTGCTTCGGGTGCACTACCCGGGGCTGGGCTCGCATCCCGACCACCGGCTGGCGCGGCGACAGATGCGCGGCTGCGGGGCGATGCTGGCCTTTGACCTCAAGGGCGGCTTGGCGGCGGCGCGGCGGTTCTGCCAGCGGATTCGGGTATTTCTGCTGGCGGCCAGTTTGGGCGGGGTGGAATCGCTGGCGGTGCTGCCGGTCTATACCTCGCACTACGGGATGGCGCGGGCGGAGTGGGAAGCCGTGGGGATAACCCCGGGGACGGTGCGGCTCTCCATCGGGCTCGAAGATGTGGCCGACCTCATCGCTGACCTCAAGCAGGCGCTGGCATAAGGGAAACCCCCGCAGGGGCTAAAGCCCCTTTTTGCTTTGGGCGGTTTTCGGGGGGGTTGAAACCCCGCCCTTCCCTTCTAGGCCCTAGGGGCTTCCCGCCCAGGCGGGATCTCCGCTCCGCTCCGACACCGCCGCCCCGACAAAGTCGGGGCGACATCGCTTCGAAGAGCCCCCGGTTTTTTGGCTTCTCTTTGGCAGGACTCCCCCGGAAAAAGCCCCCCTCGGCTTCGCTCCCCTCGACAAGCTCGGGGGCTGAACTGAGAGAGAAATCTCCCCGGCAGGGGGGTATGGGTAGCTATTCTTGGCCTTTGTCTTCTTCCTTCGGGCCCGCCTGACCGCCAGCGGGAGCGGTTTTGTAGCTGCCGAAGCCGGGCATCCCCCCGGGGCCGCCGGCCATATTGATGCGGCCGAGATGATCCATCCCGAAGACCGGCCGGGAGTCGCGGTTGATAACCGGCTCGGCGGTGACGGTGTAGGCGTCGAGGGCGGTGCGGTCGAGCCGATAGATGTAACCCTGGAAGACCATGGTGTCATTGCTGATTTCGCTGCCGGGGACTTCGAGCGGTTCGTCGCCGATGTTTTGCAACGCGGTGAAGCTGGGGGCGTAGGTGCCCCGGGTGATGCGGTAGGCTTCCTGAGCGGTGTGGATGTCTCTCAGGGTGGCCGTGGCTTTGGCTTCTTCGGCGCGCTCGCGGGCATGGCGAAATTGAGGAATCGCCAGGGTGCTCAGGAGCAGGATGATGGCCAGCACCAGCATCATTTCCGGCAGGCTGAAGCCAGCCTGGCAGGGTCCGGAGGAGGCCGGCGCCGGGCCGGGGCGAGGTGGAGCGGGCCGCAGCATCGTTTCTCTCGGTTCTCTCCTTTTCAGTGCCGAGCGGTGTGGCTGAACTCGGGCGCCTTTTCCAGGTAAGTGAGCATCGCCTGGACAGCCTCTTGCAGCTCGCCCCGGGGAATGCCCTCTTGGGCGGCCAAGCGCTCGGCCAGTTTTTTCAGCCGGGTGTGTACCATAAAGAGAATATCCCGGTTGCGAGTGGCAATCAACTTCATCTTCTGGGTGAGGAGGGCGACGTCGTCTTCGAAGAAGCGAAACTCATCGCCGTGGCGGAGCCGGAAGGATTTGTATTCGCCTTCGGCCATTTCGTTGAGAGCGCGGTGGAGGCGGTAAACAGGACCGGCCACCCGCCGCGATTCGCGGAGGTTGATGTAGGCGGCGATGGCGGCGGCGATCCCCAGCAAGGGCCAGAGGCGGTAGTGAAGCAGCTCCACCTGGGCGCGGAGGATGGCGCGGATGCCGATGTCGGGTTCGGCGGCCACGCTGCGGTGGAGCAGGAAGAACACCACCCCCAGCAGGGCGGTGTAGAGGACGACAAAGGCGATCAGCGGCAACTGCACCCGCAGTTGGAAGCCCGCGTTGACCATCAGGCGTCGGCTCAGGTATTTGCGTCGGCCGAGCAGGGGGTTGGCGCGAGCAGACATCGCTTCTCCTTTCACCAAGGCAAATTCCTCTCGTCTTCCGGGTTGCGTCATCATACCGTCCGGCGGGCGCGGAGTCAAAAGCGGAAGCGCCCGGCTCAACGGCCTCGCCCTTCACGGGCCGAAGCCCGTGGGCTGAACGACGGGCCGGGCCGGGAGGCGGAATTTTCCCGTTCGGCATAGCTCAGGGCGGTTTTTGCGGAAACAACATGCTGAAAACAAATGAGAAAAAATTTTCTTCCGCAAAAACCGCAAAAACCGCAGAAACCGTAGACTTGGCGGGGGTGAGTGTGCTAGTCGGAAGTTGGTTGAATCGTTGATTGGTTGAGTGGTTGCACAGGAGGAGACGTCAACGGCTGGGAAGTGAATGAACCCGCCGGGGCTCGTCGTGATCGGGGGTTGAGATGGGGTGGAGAAATGTCAAGCGGGCTGGCACTTTGCTGTTCAGAGAGTTGGAGGCAAGGGAAGGCG
>JBHHYS010000045.1:0-20153 GCA_046757645.1 Terriglobia bacterium
TCTTGCGCCGCCGCAGCAGGGTGCGCTCGGCGTCGCTCATCTCCCCCAGGTCGTTCCCATCCACCAGCACCCGGCCGGTGGTGGGCGGCGTCAGACCCCCGAGCACATAGAGCAAAGTGGATTTGCCGCAGCCGGAGGGGCCCATGATGGCGATGAATTCCCCCTCCCACACCTCAAGGTTCACCCCACGCAGGGCGGGAACTTCCATTTTGCCCGTGTGGTAAATCTTCCAGAGGTCTTCCGTCTTGACGACCGGCTCCACTGCTCAAGCCACCTGCTCGGACACTCCCTCGCCCCGCCTGCAGTCATCCCCAGCGGCTCGGCTGCAAGCAGGCAACGAAGCCGCATTTTACACCCGCCGTCGAATCCCCGCCAGCCCCGAACCGACGAAAGCCGCCGCCCGCTGCGGGTACGCCCGGCCCGCCGCCCCCCGGCGCTACTTTCGAGGCTCGATGGCGATGTCGAGCTACGCCGCGCGGCCTTCTTTGTCCCGGATGGGGCGGGCGGGGCGTCGCCGCAAGAGTGCCTTGAGTCCCCAGAGGACGCGGTTGAGGTCGGCCATGGTGCGGATGTCCAGCCGGCGTCGCAGCCCCACCCCGGCGTAGTGTGCGGCAATGAAGTGGTCGAGCCGCGCCCGGGTCATCCCCAGGGCGGCGGCGTGCTGGTCGAGCAAGCGGAAGGCCGCCGGGGTCGCCGCCACGTCCGGGTGCTCTTCGTAGCCCTGCCGGCCCGCGGTGCCCAGGACGTAGGCGTAGGCGGCTGTGCGCTGCCGTTTCCTCTTCGTCGCCCGTTCCAGCCGACGGATGACCCGCGCCGCCTCGGCAGCGGTCAGTTCGTTCGTCGCCCGCGCCCGTCCCCGGGTGACCATTTCGATGTAGGCGTGTCGCAGTTCGCGGTCGCGCTCTTCTCGCAACCGAGCCCCCCGCCTCCAGCGACGCCAGAGAAGATGCAGCCGGCGCAGTTGCGCCGGGGTTATGGGAGCCAGATTCAAGCGCAGCCCGGCCACGGTGCCCTCCTGATTATTTAGATGCGTTAGGCGAAGAAAAGGTGAACGCTTAGCAGGGCTCGGGGATAGCCCCCCGGCCATCAAGGCTCGCGGCGGTTCGCTCCCCGGCTGGTCAGCAGCTCCTCGGGGGTGCAGGCTGCGGTGCCTAACTTGCCCACCACAACCCCGGCGGCGGAGTTGGCAACCCCGGCCGCCTCTCGTGGCGTGGCCCCCGCGACCAGCGCCAGGGTGAGCGCCGCCATAACGGTGTCACCCGCCCCGGTAACGTCGAACACCTCCCAGGGCCGGGTACGCACCGCGGCGAAGCGGAGCCGGTTCAACTTTTCAAATACCACGATTCCCTGGGCGCCTCGAGTGATGATCAGGTTGGAGCAAGGGAAGCGCGCCATCAGGTGGCGGCCGACCAGCTCCAGTGATTTGTCGTCACGCACCGCCCGCCCGGCAATCTCCTCCGCCCGGCGCTGGTTGAGCAGCACCAGACTCACCCCGGCTTCGAGCCGCCGGGCGCGCTTCAAGTCCACGAACACCGGCACGCCCCGGGCGGCGCATAGCCCGAGCAGTTCCTCCAGGAGGCTCTCGGTGAGCACGCCCTTGTCATAGTCCGAGAGGATCACGCCCTGCAGGCGCGGCACTGCCCGTCGGAAAGCCCTCAGAAGTCGCCGTTCCAGGGGCCGCACCAGCGGCTGGGCCTGCTCCCAATCGGCGCGGACCACGTGCTGGTGGTCGGCGATAATCCGTGTCTTGACCGTGGTGGGTCGCGCCGGATCGCGCACCAGCCCGGTCAAGCCGACGCCCAGGCGGCGGAGTTCCCGGCGAATGGTTCGGCCGGCAGTGTCTCCGCCCACCACGCCAAAAATCACCGGGCGCGCCTGGAGCGCCGCCAGGTTGGCTACCACGTTCCCGGCCCCGCCCAAGTGCAGGCCCTCCGGCTGGTTCACCTCCACCACCGGCACCGGGGCTTCCGGGGAGATGCGGCGCACGTGGCCGCGAATGAAGCGGTCCAGCATGAGGTCGCCCACCACCCCGATGCGTTGGCCGCGGAAGCGCCGCACCAGGGCGCGCAGACGGGCAGGCGAGGGTCCAGCCATCGTCGTCATCCGCTCTGGGCCGCAGTGGACGGCACGGCCGGCAGCAGGCCCGCCACGGCGGCGCGCACCTGCTCGAGCGAGACGGAGAGGATGCACTCCGGCTCGGCGAAGGCATAGCAGCGGTCGCCCCGGCAGGGATTGCAAGGGTAGTAGTTCTGCACCACCGCGTGCGGCGTGCGCCAGGGACGCCACACGGTGGAATCCGACGAGCCGTAGAGCACCACCACCGGCCGGCCCAGCGCGGCGGCGATGTGCGCCGGCCCGCTGTCGTTGCCGATGAAGAGCACGCCCCCTTCGATCAAAGCCACCAGCTCGGGCAGCGTCAACGACTCCAGCCTGACCAGCCCCGCGGTTCTTTGCTTACTGGGCAAGGAAATCGGAGCCGGCGCTTTTCCATAGGCGCGCGCCACGGCTGCGAGCTTCAGCTCTTCGCCGCGCCCGCAGATGAACACCGGCACCAGCCCATGCTCCTCTTCCAGGAGGTGGGCCAGGGCAGCGTAGCGCTCGAACGGCCATTCCTTGGTAGAAAAGTTGGCCACCGGGTGGATCACGGCGTAGCGGCTTCCCGGCGCCACCCTGCGCACCGCCAGCTTCTGCGCCACCGAGGCTCGTGCCCCCGGCTGCGGAAACAGTTGCAGGGCGGGAATCTCCCCCGGCGGCAGTCCCGCGGCATAGAAGAGCGCTAGTTGCCCTTCCACGCAGTGCAGCCGGTCGCGGCCGAAGACGGTGCCCGGCTCAGGCGCTGTGGCGGTATAGGCAAAGCGAAAACGGAAGTGGGCGAACCCCAGCCGATGGCGGGCGCCGCTGGCCCGGGTGAGCAGGGCGCTCAAGGTGCCTCCGTGCAGGTTGAAGCAGGCGGCGAATCGCCGCTGCTGCAGCCCCGCCAGCAAGCGCCCCACTCGCAGGGGCGCCGCCGGCCCTTCGGGGTTGAGTTCAATCACCTCGTCCACATCGGAGTTGCCGGCGAGGATGGGCGCGAAGCGAGCGTAGAGCAGCAGCGAGACGCGCAGGTCGGGCCGCCACTGCTTGAGCGCTCGCAGTGCCGGCGTGGTGAGCAGGGTATCGCCCAGGGAGCGCAGCCGAATCACCAGCACCCCGGCGCCGGGGGAAAGCTCCGGCAACAGGGCAGCAGGCAGGCGGGGGGGCGAAGCCATGACCAGCTAGTGCCGTTCGACCTTGTGGTGCCGACTCATTAGGACGCTACATTCTATCCCAATCGGCAACACAGGCAGGGCTTCTTCTAGCCTGCCGGCGGCCGTAGGCAGGCCAGCGAGTTGGAACGACACTAGGATTCGATGCGGGCTTCATCCACCAGCATGATGGGGATGTCGTCGCGGATGGGATAGACGCGCCGGCAGGTGCCGCAGCGCAACCCCTGCTCGTCCGGGGTCAGCGTCACCGGCGTCTTGCACAGCGGACAAACCAGAATTTTCAGCAGTTCGGGATCAACAGCCACAGCGGGTTCCCCTCGCGTTCGGATAGCCTGGACTCTAGCACTCAGCGGCGGATTTGGCAACGCGCCCGCCCCGCCAAGCCCCGTCTGGATTCGCCCCGAAGCCCCGGCGGGAGCTATGCTAAGATGACGCGGCGACGAGACTCGCCAGGAGCGATCAACGGTGGCGGCGCGCATCCTGAACGGAACCGAAATTGGCAGCCAAATCCGGGCCGAGCTGCGGGATGCGGTCGGGGAGTTGAAACAGCAGGGGGTCACCCCGGGGCTGGCCGCGGTGCTGGTGGGCGACAACCCCGCCTCCCGCATCTACGTGCGCAACAAGATTCGCGCCTGCGAAGCCTTGGGCCTTTACAGCGAACGAATCACCCCGCCGGCCGATGTCACCACCGAGGCCCTGCGAGCGCAGGTGGAGGAATTGAATCGCCGCCCGGAGATTGACGCCATCCTGGTGCAGTTGCCGCTGCCGCCCCAGGTGGACGCCCAGCAGGTGCTGCTGGCGGTGGACCCGGCGAAAGATGTGGACGGCTTCCATCCCATGAACGTGGGCGCGCTGGTCAGCCAGCGCCCCGGGTTGCGTCCTTGCACGCCCGCCGGGGTGATGGAGCTGCTGCGACGCAGCGGCATCGAAATCCAGGGCCGCCGCGCCGTCCTCATCGGGCGGAGCGACATCGTAGGCAAGCCCCTGGCCCTGCTGCTTCTGCACGCCCACGCCACGGTGACCATCTGCCACAGCCGGACCCGCGACCTGCCCGGCGTCGCTCGCACGGGCGAGATTCTGGTAGCGGCGATGGGCCGGGCGGCCTTCGTCACCCCGGAGTTTGTCCAGCCGGGCGCAACCGTGATTGACGTCGGCATCAACCGCATCGAAGACCCGGCGACCGCCGAGCGGCTCTTCGCCCGCTGCCCCGAGCGCCTGGAGGGGTTCCGCCGCAAAGGGTCGGCGCTGGTGGGCGACGTCCACCCGGATGTGGCGGCGGTGGCGGGTGCGCTGACCCCAGTGCCCGGCGGCGTGGGCCCGCTGACGATTGCTATGCTGATGGTGAACACGGTCGAGGCGGCGCGGCGCCGCCGCGGGCAAGCGGCACTCACTTCCGGCCGCAAGCTCGAGGCCGTGGGCTAACCTGCTTTCCCGCCTATGCTCAAAGTGGGCCTCACCGGCGGTATCGCCTCAGGCAAGACCACCGTGGCGAAAATGTTTGCCGCCCGCGGCTGCCGCATCCTCCCCGCCGATGCCATCGCCCATGAGCTGATGGCGCCCGGCCAGCCGGCCTACGCAGAGATTGTCGGGGCCTTTGGGAAAGGGGTGCTGGCGGCGGACGGCAGCATCCTGCGCCCGCGCCTGGCGGCGATCGTCTTCGCCGAGCCGGCCCGCCGGGAGCAGCTCAACCGCATCGTTCATCCGCGGGTGATCGCCGAAATCGAAAAAGAGTTCGCCCGCCTGGCGGAGGCCAACCCCGGCGCGATTGTCATCGTGGAAGCGGCGCTGCTGGTGGAAGCGGGCTACCACCGCCAGCTCGACAAGCTGGTGGTGACCTGGTGCCGGCCCGAGCAGCAGCTTGAACGGCTGATGAAACACACGGGGCTGGCGCGCGCCCAGGCCGAGCAGCGCCTGGCCGCGCAGTTGCCCTCCGAGGAAAAGCGCCGCCAGGCCCACTATGAAATCGACTGCTCCGGGTCGCTCGAAGTGACCCAGGCCCAGGTGGAAGAAGTCTTTCGGAAACTTCGGCGGTTGGCCACGGAGGCCACGACCGGCTGAAGGAATCTGATTTTTCGCCATCATTCGGAGGTCGCCATGCGGTTCAGAAAGGCGTTGCCGCTTTTTCTGCTTTTGGTCTTGATCGCCCTGCTCGGCTACTGGGGCGGCTCGCGGCCCCAGGCGCCCCCGCTCCCGGAGCCCTCGCTCACGTCCACGCGCGCGGACGCCGACGGGTGGGTCGGGGAGGTGGTGGCGACTCCGGTGGCGCCCGCCGAACTGAGCCAGGACGAACGCAATAGTGTGGAGGTGTACCGGCGCGCCTCGCCCGCGGTGGTGAACGTCACCACCCGCACCCTGGAGATGGATTTCTTCCTCCGTGTCTTTCCGGTGGAGGGGTCGGGCTCGGGTTTCATCATCAACGAGGACGGCACCATCGCCACCAACTACCACGTGGTGGCCGACGCGCGGCAGATTCAGGTCACCCTGGCTGACCGCTCCAGCTACGAAGCCAAGGTGGTGGGGAGCGACCCGGCGACCGACTTGGCCGTACTCCGAATCCAGGCCAGTGACCGGCGGCTGCCCACCCTGCCATTGGGCGACTCCCGCCGGCTCGAGGTGGGGCAGAAGGTGCTGGCCATCGGCAATCCCTTTGGCTTTCAGGGCACGTTGACCACCGGCGTCATCAGCGCCCTCGAACGCACCATCCGCACCCAAACCGGGGCCCTGCTTGACGAGGCCATTCAGACCGACGCCGCCATCAACCGTGGCAATTCGGGCGGGCCGCTGCTCGACTCCCGGGGGCGCGTCATCGGAGTCAACACCCTGATTATTTCCCCCACCGGCGGCAGCGTGGGGATCGGGTTCGCCGTCCCCATCAACACCCTGAAATTCATCCTGAGCGATCTGGTTCGCTACGGCCGCGTGCGCCGCCCCTGGCTGGGTATCTCCGCCCACGAACTGGCCCCGGAGTTGGCCCGATGGCTGGAGCTGCCCGTGCGCCGCGGGGTTTTGGTGGCCGAGGTGGTTCGCGGCGGCCCGGCGGACAGGGCCGGGATTCGCGGCGGGAATCGCTATGTCGTGGTGGGCCGCTACCGGTTTGTAGTGGGGGGCGACATCATCGTGGCCTTGGACGGTGAGGAAGTGAAATCCCTGACGGATATCAACCGGGTGATCTACAAGAAACGCCCCGGCGAGCAGGTGAAGGTCACCTTCTACCGCGGCCGCCGCAAACGCACGCTGACCCTGACCCTGGCCGAGCGCCGCCGCTGAGTCCCCGAGGCGGTTCCTCCGCCGGTGTGATGGTTCCTACATTCCCTCGTAGTGGGGGCCGCCGCCGCCTTCGGGCGGCACCCAGGTGATGATTTCGTAGGGGTCCATAATGTCGCAGGTCTTGCAGTGGACGCAGTTCGAAGGATTGAGCTTCAGGCGTTTGCGGTCGCCCTCGGTGACAATCTCATAGACGGCCGCGGGGCAGAAATACTGGCAGGGGTTGCCGTACTCCACCGGGCAGCGGTTCGAGCAGATGTCAGTGTCGGTCACCAGCAGGTGCGCCGGCTGGTCCTCTTCGTGGCGGGTGCCCGAGTGGTAGACGTCGGTCACCTTGTCGAAGGTCAACCGGTTGTCGGGTTTGAACGCCGGCGGCTGGGCGCCGGGCAATTCTTTTAGCTGTTTATAGTATTCGTGCCCGGCGCGGTTCGAATAGCGGGCGTAGAGACCCCGGCCGCCGGTGATGAACTGCAACCCGGCGTGGGCGAGCCCCCGCCACAGCCCGTGCTCGAACGCCTGATGGAAGTTGCGCACCCGCCAGAGCTCATTCTTCACCCAGCTTTGCTCCACTTTTTCGGGGAAGCTCCTCAGGGACTTTTCCGAGGCATCCCCGGTGCGCAGCGCCTCGAAGACGGTTTCCGCGGCCAGCATCCCGGTCTTCATCGCCATGTGGATGCCCTTCAGGCGCTGCGAATTCAGAAAGCCGGCGCTGTCGCCAATCACCAGCGCCCCGGGGAGGTAGGTTTTGGGAAGCGCCCAGTAGCCGCCTTCCGGGATGGCCTTGGCCCCGTAGCGCACCAGCTTTCCGCCCTCGAGCAAACGCCGCACGACGGGATGGAGCTTGAAGCGCTGGAACGCCTCGTGGGTGTCGAAGTAGGGATTGGCATAGTGGAGGCCTGCCACCAGCCCCAGGGAGAGGCGGCTGTTCTGCATCCCGTAGATCCACCCGCCGCCGTACATCGCGGAACCGAGCGGATAGCCCATGGTGTGCCAGACCGTGCCGGGCTCGATTCGTCCGGCAGGCACCTCCCAGATTTCTTTCACCCCCAGGGCATAGACCTGGGGGTTGCGCCCGGCGGCGAGGTTGAACTTTTCGACCAGTTGCTTGGTCAGGGAGCCGTGCACCCCTTCGGCCAGCACCGTCACCTTGGCGCGCAGCTCGTAGCCGGGCTGGAAGTTCTCCTTCCGCTGGCCGTTCTTGTCCACGCCTTTGTCGTCGGTCTGGATGCCGACCACGCGGTCGGCTTCGGTGAGCAGCGCGGAGCCGGCGAAGCCGGTGAAGATGTTGACCCCGGCCTTTTCGGCCCGCTGGCCCAACCACTGTGCCAGCCGGGCCAGGGAGATCACGTAGTTGCCGTGGTTGCGCAAGGGCGGCGGGGTAATGGGAAAACGCCAGGCGCGCCTTTCAGTGAAGAAGTAGGCGGCGTCGTTACGCACCGGGCTATCGAGCGGCGCGCCCTCTTTTTCGAAGTCCGGCACCAGCTCGCGCAACCCCCGGGGGTCGAGCACCGCCCCGGAGAGGCTGTGCATTCCCAGCTCGTCGGCCTTCTCGATGACGTAAATGTTTTCTTCGCTCAGCCGCGGCTGGGCGCCTCCGGCGTTGTGCTGGCGAATGAGCGCGGCCAGGCGCAGCGCGCAGGCCAGCCCCGCCGGCCCGGCGCCGACAATCACTACGTCAGCTTCCAGCTGCTCCCGCTCGATTTTTTCTGCTGGCATCGCTCCCGAGGACAGAAGCACGTCGCTCAACACGCCCCTTTCCGGTCATTCTGAGCGAAGCGAAGAAACTTGATTGACTCCGACCGGCGATTTATCGAGATTCTTCCTCGCCCCGGGCTCCTCAGAATGACACCAGCGGGGTATTAACTCTAAGCGCCCTTTTCCAGGGCTTCGATCAAGGCGGGGACGACTTCGAAGAGGTCACCGACAATCCCGTAGTCGGCCACTTCGAAGATGGGGGCGCTGGAGTCCTTGTTGATCGCCACAATGGTGCGCGAGCCTTTCATCCCCACCACGTGCTGGATGGCGCCGGAGATGCCCAGCGCCAGGTAGAGCTTGGGGGCGACGGTCTGGCCGGAGCTGCCGATCTGGCGCTCCATGGGCAGCCAGCCTTCATCGCAGATGGGCCGCGAAGCGGCAAGCTCACCGCCGAGCAGCGCCGCCAGCTTCTTGGCCATCTCGATGTTTTCCGGCGCTTTGATGCCCCGGCCGATGGCGACGATGACCGCGGCCTGGGTGAGGTCCACGGCCTGCTTGGCTTCGCGGAAGGGTTCTTCGGGCTGGTTACGAATCTGCTCCGGCGCCAGCTTCACCTCCGCCTTCTTGCTCTCCACCTTCTTGTCGCCGGGCTGGAGGGCGTCGGCGCGGAAGGCGCCTGCCTGAAAAGTGGCGAAGTGTGGCGCGGGGCCTACGGGAACCACGTCGGCATTCGTCTTCCCCTGGAACATCTGGCGAATGAACACGGTCTCCCGGCCATTGGCCCGCACCCCAATGCAGTCGCTGATCAGGCTGCGCTGGAAGGCGGTGGCCAGCTTGGGGGCGAAGTCGCGCACCTGATAGGTATGCGGCAGCAGCACCAGCGCCGGTTCCAGCTGCTCGACCACCTGGCGCAGGGCGGCGGTGTAGCCCTCCGGGGTGTAGGGCTCCAGCAGGTCGTGCTCCACCCGCCAGAGCTCATCCAGTTTTTTCGAGGCAAACTCTTCCCCGAGTCCAGCGATGTCTTTGCCCGGCAGGGCGACCACCAACCGTGCGGCGCGGGCGGCGGCGGCCAGTTGCTGGCCGGCGACCAGCGTCTCCCAGCTCAAGGGATTGAGCTTGCCCTGGCGCTGCTCGGCGATAACAAGGATGACAGGGGCCATTTGACTCCTACAGGATGCGCACTTCGTGCTTCAGTTTTTCCAGCAGCTGTGCAGCCACCTCTTTCGGGGCGCCTTCGATGAATTCCGTCTTCTTGGTCTTTTCCGGCACATAAATCTTTTTCGTCTGCTGCGTGGCCGCCAGCGACTCGGGCAGAACCTGGGTGGAGGGCAGGGCGCGAATCTCCTTCTTCTTGGCGGCCATGATGCCCTTGAGGGAAGCGTAGCGGGGCTTGTTGATCCCGGACTGAATGGCGAGCACGGCGGGCAAGGGCAGCGTGATCCACTGGAACCAGCCCGCTTCCAGCTCGCGTTTGACCCGGAGGTG
Organism: Terriglobia bacterium; assembly: GCA_046757645.1. Lineage (GTDB taxonomy): Bacteria > Acidobacteriota > Terriglobia > Acidiferrales > 2-02-FULL-67-57 > JBHHYS01. Next base: position 9,690 of record JBHHYS010000045.1, read on the forward strand.
CCTGTCCTGCACCTGGATTTCCATGATGATGGTGGCGTGCGGCAGCCCCAGCAGCTCCGCCAGCACGACCCCCGTCTGGGCAAAGCCGTGGTCGTCGGACTGCAAGCCGGTGAGAATCAGGTCGAACTTCTCCTCCCGCACCGCCCCGGCGATGGCGGCCGCCAGCTGCAGCGGGTCGAGCGCATAGAACTCATCGTTGGTGACGTGGAGGGCGCGCTCGGCGCCCTTCGCCAATCCCTCTTTGATTACCTGGCGCACCCGCTCCGGCCCCAGGGAAACGACCACTACCTCCCCGCCGTGCTTTTCCTTCAGGCGCAGCGCCTCTTCCAGGGCGTAGTTGTCCGGGTCGTTCGTTTCGTAGCTGAGGTCGACTTCACGCACCCAGGTGCCGGCGTCGTTGATGCGCAGCGGCGCGTCCTTGGCGGGTACTTGCTTCATGCAAACCGCAATCTTCATTGTTCGTCAGTTCTCCCCACGCTGCACGGCGCCTGCCTCGCAGCTTCGGTCCACGAGAGGAGCCGCCTGCCCATGCAACCCTCCTTCTGCCCACGGGCTTCCGCCCGTGGGAGGAACACCCCCAGTGGCCGAAGCCACGGGGCAGAGCGGGTGCGTGTCCCCCGTGGGTAGCGCGGGTTCCCATCGGGTACCCGCGGCGGGCAAACTACCCTTCCCCATCCCCCGTTGCTCACTTGCCTTCCCAGCGCTTGAAGAGCAAGGCGGCGTTGGTGCCCCCGAAGCCGAAGGAGTTGGAGAGCGCGTAGCGCACCTCCGCCGGGCGCGCCTGGTTGGGGACGTAGTCGAGGTCGCACTCCGGGTCGGGTTTCTCGTAGTTGATGGTGGGGGGCAGGCGTTGGTCGCGCAGCGTCAGCACGGCGATGCCGCCTTCCAGGCCCCCGGCGCCCCCCAGCAGGTGCCCGGTCATAGATTTTGTCGAACTGACCGGCACTTTTTTGGCGCGCTCGCCCCACAGGCGCTTGATGGCGACGGTTTCGATCTTGTCGCCCACCGGGGTGGAGGTGCCGTGGGCGTTGATGTAGTCCACCTCTTCGGGGTTCACCCCGATGCCTTTCAATGTGGCTTCCATCACCCGGAAGGCGCCCTCGCCGTCTTCGGCGGGCTGGGTGATGTGGTAGGCGTCGCCGCTCATGGCGTAACCGACAATCTCCGCCAGGATGGGAGCGCTGCGCCGCTGGGCGACCTCCAGCGCCTCCAGAATCAAAATCCCCGCGCCTTCCCCGATAACAAAGCCGTCGCGCTCGGCATCGAACGGGCGGCTGGCGCGCGCGGGCTCCTGGTTGCGGGTGGAGAGCGCCCGCATGGAGGTAAAGCCGCCCACCCCCATGGGGGTGATGGCCGCTTCGGTGCCGCCGCAAATCATTGCGTCGGCGTCTCCGCGGGCAATGATCTTGTAGCTGTCTCCCACCGCATGCGCGCTGGCCGAGCAGGCGGTGGCCGTAGCCGAGTTCGGGCCTTTGGCCCCGGTGCGAATGGAGACAAATCCGGCCGCCAGGTTGACAATCGTGGCGGGAATGAAAAACGGCGAAATCTTCCGCGGACCCCCGGCCAGCAACGCCGAATGCTCGCGCTCGATCACATCGAAGCCGCCGATCCCGGAGCCAATATAGACCCCGGTGCGGGCGGCCCGTTCCGGGCTCAGTTTGAGCCCGGCGTGGGCGAGGGCAAAGTCAGTGGCTGCCAGGGCAAACTGGATGAAGCGCCCCATTTTTTTCAACTCTTTCTTTTCCACGAACTGCAGGGGGTCGAAGCCCTTCACCTCGCCGGCAAACCGGCAGGGGAACTTGGAGGCGTCGAAGAGGGTAATGGGGGCGATGCCGCTCGCGCCGGCGCACAGCGCCTTCCAGACGTTTTCGGTGCCGATGCCCACGTCGCAGAGCAACCCGATGCCGGTGACCACCACCCGGCGACCGGTAGCGGGCGGAGTCGAGCCGCTCATGAGCGCACCTCGGCGCAAGCAGTGGGGTACGGACTGAAGAAGGGTGCGAACACCGGGAAATCAGGACTTCTTTTTCTGTTCGATGTATTCGATGGCTTCCTTGACGCTGGTGATTTTTTCCGCGTCTTCGTCGGGGATTTCGATGTTGAAAGCCTCTTCGAAGGCCATCACCAGCTCAACGGTGTCGAGCGAATCGGCTCCCAGATCGTCCACGAAGGAAGCCGTCTCGGTCACTTCTGCTTCGTCCACCCCCAACTGCTCGATGATAATCTGCTTCACCTTCTCCCGCGTGGTGGCCATAGTGTGTTTCCTCCTCGGCGGACGCTCCTTGGGACGCTGGAGCGGCCCAATTCTAGTCAGCGCTCCCCCAGGGGTCAAGCCGGGCATCCGCTGTTCCCGAGCCCCGAGAGTCGGCTTCCGTGTCCTGGTGGGTAGCGCGGGTTCCCATCGGCTACCCGCGGCGGGTAAACCGCAGGAAGGCCTGCGGCCATCCTGCGCTACCAGCTCAGGGCAAGCCACCGGGCTGAGCGGCTGCGTGCTCCCGGTGGGTAGCGCGGGTTCCCATCGGGTACCCGCGGCGGGCAAACTGCAGGACGGCCGGCGGCCATCCTGCGCGACCAGCTTGATAGCGACGCGCAACGCATACGGATTTCAAGCCAGATACAAGCCGCCGTTGATGTCCAGCACGTGGCCGGTGATGTAGGCGGCTTCCTCGGACACCAGGAAGCCGATGCCGGCGGCGACCTCCCGGGCGCTTCCCATCCGCCCCAGGGGGATGCGCGCCACCAATGCCTGCTTGGCCTTCTCGGGCAAGGGATCGGTCATCGGGGAAATAATAAACCCCGGGGCAACGGCGTTGACGGTGATGTTCCGCGACGCCACTTCCACCGCCAAGGCCTTGGTCAGGCCGATGAGGCCGGCTTTGGAGGCGATGTAGTTTGCCTGGCCGGGATTGCCGGTTTGCGCCACCACCGAACTGACGTTGACGATCCGCCCATAACGCTCCCGCAACATCCGGGGGAGCACTTGCTGGATGCACAAGTAGGCGGCGGTGAGGTTGGTTTCGAGCACCGCGTCCCAGTCGGCGCGCTTCAGGCGGATGGCCAGTTGGTCGCGGGCGATGCCGGCGTTGTTCACCAGGATATCAATGCGCCCGAAGTGCTCCAGGGCGCGGGCGAAGCCGGCCCGGATCTGTTCCTCGCGGGTTACGTCCATCGGTACCGCCAGCGCATCGCCGCCCCGCTGGCGGATTTCCGCTTCCAGCCCCGCCAGCTTTTCCGCATTGCGCGCCGCTAGCACCACGCGGGCGCCCCGCTCCGCCAAGAGCTCGGCCGTGGCGCAGCCGATGCCCTGCGAGGCCCCGGTAATCACCGCTACCCGGTCTTTCAGGGTCACGAGGCGACCTCCCGGGTGGCCCCCGCTAGATGAGCGAGGGTTTTTTCCAGGCTGGCCGGGTCCTCGACGTTCAGCGCCGTGACCCCCCGGTCAATCTGCCGCAAGAGCCCGGTGAGGACTTTGCCGGGCCCGATCTCCACAAAGACCCCACAGCCGAGCGCGATGAGTTTGCGCATTGACTCTTCCCAGCGCACCGGGGCCGGCACTTGGCGCAGCAGCGCGGCGCGGGCCTCCGCCGGGGTGCGCACCAGCTCAGCGTCCACATTCGAGACCAGCGGAATCTTCAGCTCATCGAAGCGAATCTTCTCGAACGCGCTCTTGAGCGCCGCCAGCGCCGGCTCCATCAGCGCACAGTGGAAGGGGGCGCTCACCGGCAGCCGCAGCGCCCGCTTGGCGCCCGCGGCGCGGGCCGCCTCCCGGGCGCGCTCGACGGCGGAAGCGTGGCCGGAGATAACAATCTGACCCGGGGAGTTCAGGTTCGCCGGCGACACCACCTGACCCTGGGCCGCCCGCTGGCAGATGTCTTTGACCTGGTCGGCCGACAAGCCCAGAATCGCCGCCATGGCTCCCTGGTCGGCGGGGACGGCTGCTTGCATGGCTTCCCCCCGACGCCGCACGGTGACAAGCGCTTCCTCGAGCGAGAGACATCCGCTGGCCACCAGGCCAGAGTATTCCCCCAGGCTGTGCCCGGCCAGGTAGTCCGGCCGAACTCCTTTTTCTTGCAGGACGCGATAGGCGGCCACCGAACAGGCCAGCACCGCCGGCTGCGTGTTTGCCGTCAGCTTTAGTTCTTCGTCCGGGCCGTCGAAGCAGAGCCGGGAAAGGGGAAATCCCAGCGCCGGGTCGGCCTCGCTGAAGACCGTCCGCGCCACCGAGAACCTCTCGGCCAGCGCCCGGCCCATCCCCGCGTACTGCGAGCCCTGTCCCGGAAAGACAAAAGCCAGTTTCCCCATCCTTAACCTCTGCCTCCCACCCGCCGGCGGAACCGGCAGGCACCGGCTCCCGATTCCTTCGGGGAAGAACAGAGTCGGCGCTTCATCATTATTGCCCCATCAAGTTGGAACCGTCCTAGTGGGCGGCGACCAGTTGCAGCTCGCGTTCGATTTTTTCGTTGATGCCGGCGGCGGAAAAGCCGGCGGCGACCCGAATGGCATTCTTGATCGCGTTGGCGTTCGAGCGCCCGTGGCAGATGACGCAGACCCCCTTGACCCCGAGCAGCGGCGCCCCCCCGTATTCCGAATAGTCCACCCGCTTCTTGAACTCCTCGTAGGCCTGGCGGGAGAGCACGTAGCCCACTTTGGCGGCGAGGTTGCTGGAAAGCGCCTCCTTGAGCATGGCCAGGATGGCCTCCACCATGCCTTCGCTGATTTTCAAGGCCACATTGCCGATGAAGCCATCGCAGATGACCACGTCGACCTCGCCGCTATAGACGTCGCGGCCCTCCACGTTGCCCACAAAGTCGAAGCTGAGCGGCGACGCCCGCAACCGCCGGTGGGTTTCCCGCACCACCTCGTTCCCCTTGCTGGCCTCTTCGCCGATGGAGAGCAGGCCGACGCGCGGCCGCCGGGCACCGAACATCACCCGGTAGTACACCTCGCCCATCACGGCAAACTGCTGCAAGTGCTGCGGCCGGCAGTCCACGTTGGCCCCCACGTCCACCATCACCGCGGCGCTGCCGTGTTTGGTGGGAAAGACCGAAGCCAGTCCGGGACGGTCCACGCCCGGGAGCGTCCCCAGCTCCCTCTTGACCACGGCCATGGCAGCCCCGGTGTTCCCCGCGGTGACGATTCCCTGCGCGCGCCCCTCCCGCACCTGGTGGGTGGCTACGCGGATGGAGGAGTCCGGCTTGCGCCGCAAGGCCTTGACCGGGCTGTCGTCCATGGCAATCACTTCGCTGGCGTGGACGATCTCGATCGGCAGCCCGGCGGCCTTGTGGCGCCGCAATTGCCGCTGCAGAACCCCTTGATGGCCCACCAGCAACACCCGCACCCGGTGCTCGCGGGCCGCCCGAAGGGCGCCCTCCACCTCCACCTGCGGGGCGTGGTCGCCCCCCATGGCGTCAACCGCAATGGTGGTCATTGGGGGCTCGGCCACGCGCGTGGGCTATTCCGACTCGACGCCCACGACCGCCCGGCCCCGGTAGTAGCCGCAATGAGGGCAGACGCGGTGGGGGAGCTTGGGCTCGTGGCAGTGGGGGCACTCCCCCAGTTGACGGGGGGTGAGTGCGTCGTGAGCGCGCCGCTTGTTCTTTCGCGACTTGGAATGGCGTCGTTTGGGATTGGGCATAGAATCCTTTACTTACTTGGGGTTGAAATCACTCGGGAGTCTTTTTCTCCGCCACCCAGGCCGCCAGCGGGGCGAGCCGCGGGTCGACAGCGCGCGGGCCACAGCGGCAGCGCTCGCGGTTGAGGTTCGCGCCACAGTGGGCGCACAGCCCTTGGCACTCGGGCGAGCACAGCGTCTTCATCGGCAGCGCCAGGTTGACCTGCTCGGCCAGCACGTCGGCGAGGAAGAGGCCCTCCCCCGTGTAGAATCCGACTTCCAACTCCTCGGGGGTCAACTCCAGCTCTTCGTCGCGGCTGATGCTGGCCACCGGGCGATAGAGCAGGTCGAAGGTGCGGGCGATCTCTTGCGCCACTGGCTCCAGACAGCGCGCACAGGCCAGCTCCAGGCGCGTTGCCACGCGGCCCACGATGCGAACCTCGCGCCCTTCGAGTTCTGCGGATAGCTCCACGCCCAGCGGCGCCACCTGGCGGAAGTCCCGGGTGCGAAAGTCAATCGTTCCCGGGGGATACTCCTCCCGGAAGGTGAGCTTGTGCCGCTCGAGTTCCTTGATGCCAATGAACATCAGTGCGCGGGGAAGCCCAACAAAGAAAAATCATTATAAGGGCGTCCTCTCAGAAGTCAAGGCGGCGGGCCCGTGAAGAGGAGTCGCAGGACACCTTTCCGGGCGGGGCTAGGGAGCGGGGGGCGGGTGAGGGCGGGAGAAGATTCGTTCCCACACAGCGAAGGCGGGCTTGGGAGCCAGGGTCTGGTCAACGATTCCCATGAAGGCAAAGTTCGCCAGCACCGCTTCCCGCTCCGGGGGAAGCCCGAACGCGGCCACATTGATATCAGCGAAGAACAGCATCACCCAGAGCTCGGCCTCGACGCCGTCCAGGAGTTGTTCGAAGCGCCGGAAAAAGGCCGCTTGTTCTTGCGGCGTGGCGCTACTAAGGGGCGGTACGTCTTCGGAGTTCCAGCCGCCCTCCACCAGAATCAGCGGCAGAGGGGTCGCCTGGGCGAAGCGAACGAAATAGTTGCCGGGGATGTCCGCCGGAGTATTGAAGGCAAATACCGGGTAGGAGGACAAGCCCAAGGCATCGATGTCGAAGTCGGCGATTAGGCTAAAGTGGTCGACCAGCGAGGGCGGGAAGGGAAACAGTTGCCAGGCGTCCTCCATCTGAAAGGAAACGAACACCCGGATGTTTGGATTGATCAGATGAATCCGCGGCGTGAGGGTGTTCACTAAGTCGACAACCTCGGCATACAGCCCCGGATTACCGTGAGCCCCAAGCGTATTGATCTCGGAGGCCAGACCGAGGTAGACGGGTTGGATGCGGCGGGCGATCTCCAGCACCCAGTGCTCGTGCAGGGAGCGGATTGGGGGCTCGAGAAGGCTGCGCCCCGCCGCCACCAGCTCCGGTGTCTCCCGGGTTCGATCCAGACCGTCAAGCGGGTCCACCAGCCAAACGATCTCCATCCCGCGCCGGCGCAAGAAATCCACCAATTGAAGCTGCTCATCCAGCAGGCTTGAGAGCGATTCCCCGGCAAAGAGGCGCGCCCAGGGCACCGGCTGCTGGAGGATAGCGAATTCCGACACCGGAGCCATCGCCTCGGCGGTGGCGATCACACTCGCGGGCGTCGGTTCGACCGGCGTGGGCGCCCAGCCCATGGCAAAGGCGCGCGGTGCCGGTGGCGCTGTGCTGGGGGGAGACTCCACCTGCGGAATCGCGCCCCCGCAGGCACCAAGCGCAGTCAGCAGCAGTAGAGAGAGAAGGACAGCAGAACCGCTCCGCCGCCAGCCTGCTCGGTGGACCTCGCGCCCCTGCAGCTCGGGCGAGAGCTGCAACCCCAGCGGCGCCCCCTGGCGGAATTTCCGGGTGCGAAAGTCAATCGTTCCCGGGGGTAACTTCTCCCGGAGGGTGAGCTTGTGCCGCTCGAGTTCCTTGATGCCAATGAACATCGGTGAATCGGAAAACGAAACAAAGAAAAAGTGATTATAAAGCAGTCGGCCGGAAAGTCAAAGCAGCTCACCGCCCGGACGCTCCTTCGCCGACTGGTAGCGGCTTCAGCGTCTTGGGGAGAGCGTGCGAAGAAAGGCAGGAGTGCCGCTAGCCGGGGAGGGCGATGGCTATCTTTCTCCTACGGACCCCAGGGGGGAGCCGTACCCACGAACTCGCGCAACCGGTTGCCGTCGGCCTCGCTCATGCTCAGAAACTCTACCCCCATGCCCCGGCCCTCTTCGACCCGCCGAACCACGGCGGTGATGGTTACCGGCTCCTGATAGCCGAGCCATAACTTGAGTTTCAGGTTGCGGCCCGGGGGTAGGGGACGCGGGTCTTTGATGAAGGCGCCGGAGAGACTGATGTTGCGCACGTCGGGCCGCCAATCCGGGTAGTCCACCCACATTGTTCGTTTCGGGGTGATACGAGGAGAAACTCGACGCTCGGCCTCACTCGCCATATTCCTTCTCCACCGTAACCCGGCGGTAGGGTGAAACCACTCTCGGCAACCGCCCGGGTGAGAATCTGGCTGTCGCCCCGCGCATCCCCGGGCGCAGGCTACGGCCCCCGCGGGGGAAACGCTACTGGCAAGGAGGGCAATTTTGGGGCAGGGATGAATCCTGTCCCCACTCCACAACGCAGAGGCTTGACGATGAACGAACGCGCGAACGAACGATTGAGTTGAGAAGACCCTTGGGCGCGGCGCTCAGCGGTTTTTCACCACCAGCGGTACCTCGAGCGTGCCCAGCCAGCCGGTGCGATTGTCGCGCACGGCCAACCGCAACCGGTAGCGGCCCGGCCCGAGCGTAAGCGCCAGCCGGAAGGGCAGCCCCGCCTGCTGTACGCCAGCGTAGGTTTCCGGCCGCAAGCGAGCCTCGAGCGTCTGGTGGGCGACGGCGACCACTTGGCCCCCGGGAGAGACGGCTGCCACCAGGAAGTCCAGGTTGCAGCGCTGCCGGCCATCCTCCACTTCCTCGAAGGCAACCGTACGCGGGTCCACCTTGAACTGCACCACCACCTGAGCGGGGTCGGCGGGGGCCGGCGGCGGCACCTGCGCCCGGAAGGCGATGGCCGTAGCCGGCAAGGGATCGTTCAGCACCGCCAAGAGCTTTTCTTGTCGGGTCTTGGCTTCCTCTTTCGGCGGGGTAGGGTCGGTGGCATAGTAGCCCCGGCGGTGCCGCACCCGGAGTCCGCGGCGCGCGACTTTCACCTGAATGCGGCGGAACTTCCCGTCCCAGTCTTTGTTTTCCGGGTAGTAGGCCAGCGCGTAGTAGGTGGAGCCGTCTTCCACGCTGAGCGCCACCGCCTTGTCAATGTCATTGCGGTTGTAGAAGGCCCGGCCCCCGGTGTCTGCTGCCAGGTGGTTCATTGCCTGTTGCGGGGCTTCGATCTGCGTGGAGTACCGGGCCAATGCCTCGTGCAGTTCCGCCCGGGTGCGCACGTTGCCCACCGGGTTACGCAACGGGTTGGACGCATCCCCGATCAGGGTGCCCACCAGCCCGCGGGCGTCCACCACATAGAGGGCGATGCGAGCGTCGGCCAGCATGTTGGTGGTGCGCCGCATCGCATCCGCGTAGGAGCGGGGGAAGTTGCCGATCCTTCCCGGAGCAAAGGTGATCGGAAAGGCGGACGAGACCCAGACGAGACTCTTCCGGCCGGGGTAGCCGGCGGTGGCCCGCGCAATCCTCTGCAGCGCCGCCAGCGTGATCCTCACCCGGGTGTCCATGGCGCTGGCTACCTGCTCGGCCTGGAAGCGCTCGATATTGGCGAGGATTTCCGGGCTGGGGGAAAGATAAATCGGGTCAATCACCCGATCGATTTTTTCCGCCCGCGCTCGGGGCGCCGATTTCTGCGGTTTGTACTTCTCCAGGGCCGCCAGCAGCAGTCGCGGGTCGGCGGTGAAATCCTGGAGGAGAAGCAAGCGGTTGGTCAGCGCCAGGATGGCGGTTCGGCGTCCCGGTTGGAGTTGGCCGGCCAAGTAGCGGAGCAACTGGGCGCGCGCCGCGGCTTGGTCGCGCACGGAGGTGTTCAAGGCGTCGAGCAGCACAAGGATCACCCGCCCCGGCGGGATGCGATATTCCGGTCGGTTGGTATAGACGTGCGGCGGCAAGGGCGGTGGCTCGATACCCTCTTCCTGTTCCGGCGCTCGCCGGGCAGGCTGTTCCAGAGCGAAGAAGGCAATCCGTTGCGGCTTTCCGTTCTCCTGCAGGCTGAAGTCCTTCAGGGTCAAGTCGGTGACCGGCTGTTTCTTCTTGTCGGTCACCACCACGTCCACTAACACCAGCCGGGTGGTGACCCGGAGCACCGGCGCCGGCAGCGCCTCCGGCGGGGCTGCTTGCTGGGCCGCCACGCCGAACCCGCAAAGCAGCGCGGCCAAAATCAGCAGCGCCCGGACCCGGTACCGTCCTTTCCTGGTGCGGATGAAATGCATGACTCTCTTCTTCTCCGCTACGCGATGATCGCGTCGCCGCGGGGGCTGCTCGCTTGGCTCCAGCGTCACCGGGTCGCCCCTTGGAGCGAAGTACCGGCCTGGATCCCCCGATGGACACGAAAGACGTAGGTATCGGTCATGCCGGCGATGTAGTCGCAGGTGACCCGGGGGAGGGGGAGGGCTGGCCCGCCGGCAGCCCGGGCTTGCGTCTGTTCGAGGTAGTGGGGCGGCAGGCGCTCGGGCCGCGCCAGGTAGAGCTGGAACAGCTCTTCGATTATCTTCACCGCCCGCTCCCGTTCTTCGATGATCTGAGGGTGGTGGTAGAGCCGACGGTGGAGAAACTCCTTGAGTTCCTGGTTCGCCTGGGCGGCGGGGGCGCTGAAGGCCACCAGCCGCTGCGGCTGTCGCCGCACCGCCTC
>JBHHYS010000046.1:0-18953 GCA_046757645.1 Terriglobia bacterium
TTCCTGGCCTGCTCGGGCTACCCCGACTGCACCAACACCCGCGAGCCGGAGATGGATGTGCGGGGGATTGAGTCCGACGACACCGCGCCCGAAAGCGAGACGCAGTACTGCGAGAACTGCGGTCGGGAGATGGTGGTCAAGCGCGGCCGCTACGGCACCTTCTATGCCTGTACGGGCTACCCCGACTGCAAAACCACCAAGCCGCTGGTGGCCCGGGGGCGCCCCGCCGAGCCGGTGCCGCTCAACGAGAACTGCCCGGAGTGTGGCGGCCAACTGGTGGAAAAGGTGGGCCGCTACGGGCTCTTCATCGCCTGCTCGAACTTTCCCGAATGCCGCTACACCCGGCAGAAGACCTTGGGCATCAAGTGTCCGGAGTGCGGGGAAGGGGAGCTGGTGGAGCGGCGGGCGCGTCGGGGCCGCCGCCTCTTCTACGGCTGCTCGCGCTACCCCAACTGCAAGTTCACCGTGGGTGACAAGCCCCGCGCCGAGCCCTGCCCGCAGTGCGGCGCTCCGTTGACCTACGAGAAACGGCGTCGGACCGGCGCGCTCCGCTACTGCCGCAATCCGAAGTGCGACTACCAAGTTCCCCTGGCCCCACCCGCCAAAGAGACGGTGGTCCAGGAAGCCACCAGCCGCCGCGACTAGCGCAGCTCCCTGATGTAAAGAACGGGTGAGGCAGTTCGCACCTCCGCTGGCCTCTCCCGTCTCTTTCCTGTTGTTCCTTTGCATTCCGGCGGGTCAGGGCTTTAGCCCTGACATTTCACTTTGGCGTCCGTTCCGGGTGGGGCGAGCCGGCTCGCTTCGATGCCGGCACGTAGGGTGGGTGGGCGGCTAGGGGCTAAGCTTCCAATGTGCCGGCGCGGCGAAGCTCCCCCAACAAGCGGCTCCCCAAGATGAGCAGAATCGGGGCGGAGGCTGCGCCCGGAACATAGCCAGCGAAAATTACCGTACCGGTGAGATGCGCGGTGCCGTTCAAGACTTCAATCACCCCTGCCACCCCGGCCAAAAACAACGCCCAGCGCCTGCCCGCTTGCACGAAGGGCAGAGTGACGAGGAAGAAAGCGATGAAAGTCATGTTCAGGATGGCAAAGGTATCCGCGGCCATGCGGAACTGAGGAAAGCTGGGGAGATAAGTGTGAATCAGCCCGGTGGCCTCCCAGAAAAAGTCGTAGAGATGCATGCGCATCTCCTCGATGCTGTGGGCCGCCTGCCCCAGCCCCAGCAAGAGATAGATGGCTCCGAGCCGGCGGACCGGAGGCGGGTTGGCAGCCATGCGAAAGCTCTCGTCTATCACCGCCGGCTGGTTTCGGTTTTCTCCAACTCGACGTCAAAGCAGAGGTTGAAGCGATTCGTCAAGTTCATGGTCCCGATGATCAGGGCCAACTCCACGAGATGCGATTCCCCAAACCATTTGCGGAGCTTTTTGATGTCGTCATCGGTGACGCTGCCGGGCGCCCGGGTCAGTTTTTCTGCCAGGCGAATCACCGCCCGGGCGCGCTCATCGAAGACCCCCGCGGCTTCCCAGTCGTCTCGATTGAGGGCGGCAATCTGCTCTTCGCTCAAGCCGGCGCGCTTCCCCGAAGCGCAGTGGTGGGTGGTTCAATAGTGGCAGGCGTTGAGCACGGCGGTGCGCACCGCGGCCAGCTCCTTGGTCTGGGCATCCACCGCCCCGCCCGTCCACAACTCCTTGTAGAAGTTGGCAAAGGTGAGGAGCAGTTCCGGCCGGTGCGCCATGGTCTTGAACAAATTAGGCACCGTGCCGAATTGCTTCTCGGCGGCGTCGTAGAGGCTGCGGAGAACGATCGCCGCGCGCTCTTTGGGTATGGGACGAATCCGCGCCATAGAACCTCCTGCGAATCTTTCGCGGCTAGCCGGTGGATTGGGGCGGGGGTTGATAGACAGCCGCCACCACCACCCCGGACAGTAGCGCCTGCAGGTAGCCGAAGACAATCCATTTCAGCGCCAGCGTTCCCGGCACGGGATAGGCCACGTATTCCGCGAACGCCACCGGCGCCAGCAGCGTGCCCAGAATCAGACCGTAGCGAATGCCCTGCCCGAACCAGTGCTTCGGGGCTTCGTACCCCTTGGCGTAAATCAAGCAGAACGCCAGGGCAAAGATCAGGTTGCCCAGATAGAGCAGGGGCAGCCGCTGCAGAAATTCCTTCTCACCCCGAAGGGCAGAGGTGATGGCTTCATAGTCCGGCGCCAGAATCATGTTGTGGATTACGTAGGCGGCAGCCGAATACATCACAAAGACTGCGATCACGGCGACTAGATACTTTTTGGCGTCCATGGGCGCGCTCCTTTCGGCACGGTTGTCCGGCGAGCTTCCCGGGGCCGAATGCTGTCTCGTATAATTCTATCCCAAGTGCAGGAGTCCTACGCCAGGGATGCGCACAGATTCTTTCAGCGGCAACCCCGCCGCCCCGGAGAAGAAAGTCCGTGTCTATCTGTGCGCATCTGTGGTTTCATTGAGTTGATGCAGCAGGCAGTGGAGAAATTCCTGGTCTACCTGCGGGACGAGCGCAACGCCTCGGCGCACACCCTGCGGAATTATCGCAGCGACCTCGAACAGTTCCGCGACTACCTGGCCATCCCCGACCGCCACGGCCGGGTGCACGAGCCGCGCCTCGCTGACGTCGATCACCTGCTGATCCGCGAATACCTGGGCGATCTCTACAGCCGGAACCGGCAGAAGAGTTCGGTGGCGCGCAAGCTGGCGGCGCTGCGCTCCTTTTTCAAGTTTTGCGTCCGCGAAGGCTTGCTGGGGGAGAATCCCGCGCGCTTGGTGCGCACCCCGCGGCTACCGCAGCGGCTCCCCGGCGTGCTGACCGCGGAGCAAGTCAACCGCTTCCTTGACGCCCTGGCCGAGCGTCGGCCGGTGGGCCCGGTTTCCTCCGGCGGGCCTGCGCACCGGCCTGCCCACCGAAGCCGGAGCGCAGGTGGGAGCCTCGGCGTAGGTGGGCGGGCGGCGAAGCGGCGGGATGAGCGCGCCCGGTGGCTCCTCCGCCGCGATCGCGCTCTCTTGGAACTGCTCTACGCTTCCGGACTGCGCGCCAGCGAGCTGGTGGGGCTCGACCTGCGCGACCTCGACCCCAAAGAACAAATGCTGCGCGTGCGCGGCAAGGGCCGCAAAGAGCGCCTCGTCCCCTTTGGCTCCAAGGCACGCGCAGCTCTCGACCGCTATCTCGAAGCCCGCGGGGAAATCATGGCCGCTGGTGGTGAGCGAAGTCGAACCACAGCCAGGAAGAGCAGGCCTGCCCGCCGAAGCTTGCCTGCGCAGGCAGGCTCGGAGGGCGTAGGCGGAGAAGGCAACGAGGCCGTGTTTCTCAACCACCAGGGCAGTCGGCTGAGCCCCCGCGCGCTGGGCCTCATCGTCAAGAAGTACAGCCAGCTCTTCGATCCCAACTGGGACCTGCACCCGCACGCCCTGCGGCACGCCTTCGCCACCCACCTGCTCAGTGAGGGCGCCGACCTGCGCGCCATCCAGGAGCTCCTCGGCCACCGCTCGCTTTCGACCACCCAGAAGTACACCTCCGTCTCCATCCAGCAACTGATGGAGGTCTACGACCGCGCCCACCCGAGAGCATAGTGCCCGGTGGGAGGTGCCACCGGGCTCAGCGTAGTGGTGGCGATGTCGTTAGGGCACGGCTTCAGCCGTGCCGAAGGGTTTGCGGCCTCGGGGAATCAATCTGAATGAAGGAGCCGCCGGCCTGCCCTGACGAAGCCTAAAGGGCAAAGTCGCGGGTGCGGAGCACCTCTTCCGGACTAGTCGCGGGTCGCCGGTGTCAGTCGGCTTCGGCGGTGGCGGTGGTCTTCGCGGGGCGGAAGAGGCGGTTGTTGTAAAGGGTGAGCAGCCAGACCAGGTTGGCCCCGAAGGTAACCCAGCCGAGCGAGGAGAACCACCTTTCTGCAGCGGTTTGCCGAACGACAGAGTGTGTGCACAAACCTAGACTTGGTTCTGGGCCACACTCGCCGTGACTATGTAAATATCTAGACGTCTCCTGAATTCAGTTCGCTTCGCTTCCGCGAAGTCGGTAAAATCATGAGACACGAACGCGTGAGACTGGGAGTTGCATGTAACTTTGACAAAAACGTGATCTGCCTTCTTTCTAATCAGCTGACGAATTATTTTCCCAACCCGGTTGTCTACGGCCCTTCCGATCTTAACAATGCGGCCCGACATCCCTAGTTTTACTATCACAGCGTACGCCTGGGACCCCGGTGTGATTCTTTCGCGGTACTCGTGCCCAATTCGACTGCGATTCCTGCTTGGGTCCAGGTCAAAACCCTCGTCCACGCAGAGTTCAGTTTTCCCGGCCAATAATTTATTCAAGAAGCTCTTAGCTGCGACCCGCATTGGCTGACGTGGGTCGTACGAATGCTGAAAAACGTTCGTATCCACTACTACGTCTATAAGCATAAGTTACTTGGTCTTTTGGGAGGGTTGCGATCTGGCAAGACGAAGGGCTTCGCCAATGGAGTCCTCGAAAAACCTCTTCGGCCACTCCTGCGGTTCAATGTGACCATCTTCCTGGATTGGTATTCTTCGGACAGAAGACTCCTCCTTCTGCTTCTCCACAAAGTACAAGGCCACATCCTGCGGCTTGAGTTCTCCCTCGGCAATCAGGCTGCGAAGCCTTAGGACTAGATGCTCGCTGTGGGTTTCAACTATGACCGTCTTGTCGGCTCCCGCTATGGCAGCGAAGAGATTAGCGAGAGTGCACTGCATTTTAGGGTTCAGATGGATTTCCGGCTGTTCCATAAAGATAATGCTATGAGCCTTGGCATGGAATCCCTGAACAATCAGCGGCAATAGTTGCGAAAGACCAAAGCCTGTATCAGCAAAGTCTACTTCAGACGCCTTCTTCCGTTCCCATATGCGAACTGCAAAAATACCTCGGTGAAGTGATTCACACCGTATTGAGTCAGCGAGTTGAAAAGTCCTCAGCCATCGCCTCACGTCTCTCAGAAATACAGCGTCCCTTTTCAGAAAAAGGATCTGTGGAGCATCTTCTCCACGTAAGCCGACGGATTCAGGGAGTTCCTCCGAAATCTCGTAGAAACGCTTTGGATGCTGCCGCAGTGGACCCACATAGCTAAGTTGTGACAACAGCTCCGAGATCCTGAACTGTGTTACGCCCGTCACATCAAAGTAGTGTCGCACGTTCTCAGGTATCTTTAACCCTTTCTTCCTACTTACACCACGCCTCTTTTTCCTTTGCTCCTCTCTTATGAATTGGAACAAAAGATTGACTGAGGGAAAAAAGAAGTGTTCAGGCTTGCTGTCCCTTACAGCTTTACCGAACTTGCCTGCCAGATCCTCGACGAATTGGAGTCCATAGTTCCCTCCCCTTCGAAGCGTCCGCAAAAGATAAAGCCTATCGTATAGGTCGTGGATCTCAAGGCGTCGTAAGTCTATTTTGGTCGGTTCAGCACCACGAGTGAACTCAAATGATGCTCGTCCCGGCGCATACGCTCCAACCGGCTTTATCTCCTTTTTTGGCCCACTGTCTTTTGGGTACCGAAACCGTAGGTTGAAAGAAACTGACTCATCGGCCTTGTGGCGGAACACAAGGTCACGAAACGTGCCAACATCCACAAGAGGCCCCATCGTTTTTAAGGCGACGGCGGGATCCCGTGAGTCAAGGGTTTGTTTCATTAGCAACAGGGGAAGCAGTAGGCTGGTCTTCCCACTGTTGTTTGGCCCGATCAGGACTGTTAGAGGTCTTACTTCAATCCAACCGCTGTCTGCAAAACTCCGAAAGTTCTCCCATCGGAATTCAAACCGCGGTTGGATTGGGCTAGGTGCTTTCTTCGAATTCGCAGCCAATGTCTACCCTCCTCTAGCGGGAAGAGCGAAATTGTATCCAACACTGTATCCAGAGCATAGCATATGAAGGGGACGTATCGCCTTGCCGCCAGCCTTGCTATGCCTGCACCGGTCGTGGGTCGCTGTTGTCAGTCGGCTTCGGCGGTGGCGGTGGTCTTCGCGGGGCGGAAGAGGCGGTTGTTGTAGAGGGTGAGCAGCCAGACCAGGTTGGCCCCGAAGGTAACCCAGCCGAGCAGCAGCACCCGCAGGTCAAGCAAACAAAAGAGCAGGATGAAGTAGGGGAGCACGGCCCGGCGCACCAGAAAATAGAGGCGGCGGGAGAACCAGTGGAAGAAGTTCCGGCTGTGCTGCTCGAGTTTCGTGTGGATGCGGTTGGGAAAGTCGGCGGGGTTGTCCCCGCTGGCCAGGTTGCGCTGGCGGCTCTGGAGGATAAAGCTCATCACCCACCCAAAGAGGAAAAGCCCGCCCACGAAGAGGTGGTGGACGAAGCCGGTTTCGCGGTAGAGGCCAATGGCGAGGCCGACGAAGATAGCCAGATAACTGACGTAGTCCACCGCGGTTTCGAACCAGACCCCAAACTCCGACTCCTGGAACTTGAGCCGCGCCACCATCCCGTCGCAGTGGTCCATGATGGCCGAGACGTAGGCCAGGAAAGCCCCGGCGATGCCCCAGCCGTAGCTCCCCTGCGCGAACGCCCAGCCCGACCCCAGCCCCAAGAAAAGTCCCAGGCCGGTGATGAAGTTGGGCGTGGCCGGTGTGCGCAGGAAGAAGCGGATCAGCGGCTCGGCCACCACCATTTTGTTGAACTTGGCGAAGATGCCGTCCGAGGGCTTGAGGTTGAGGTGCGCCAGGGCGCGCTCAATCGCCCGCAATCGGGCTCCGTCCGTGGTACGCGGCCACAGCGTCCCGGAAACTTTCACCCTGTCCACCTGCCCCTGCTCGCGCAGGTGGGCGGCGAAGGAATCGATCCGGTCGAGGCCGTCCCCCGCCTCGTCCCCGCCTGACCCTGTTCGGCTGGCCGGCAGCCGGCGGAGGAATTCCGGGCTGGCCACGTACAAGCTAGCCCCGGTGAGCCCGTCGTCGCTCACCGGAAGGGCAGCGATGCGGGCAGCCTTGCCTTCGAGCCGCGCCGCCCGGAGCGACGCCAACGCCGTAGCGTCGAAAACGGAGTCCGCGAAGAACAGGACAAAGTCTTCCTTCAGCTCCTCGCGCACCCGGCGCAGGGCGTTGAGCTCATTTTGGGATTGCGCCGGCAAGGGAAGCCAGCGCCAGGCGACTTTCAGCCCAGGGTCGAGCAGCCGCCCCGGGTCGTCTCCCCCAACGATGATGATTTCCTCGATGCCCGCCCGCTGCGCACTCAGAACCGCTCGGACCGGCAAGGGCAGCCCCGCCAGGCGCGGCGGCGCCCCCACCGGGGCTAGAGTCAGGTTGATGAGAACCGCTTTCCGTACCATCAATCCATCAAACAATGAGAGGCGGCTGAAGGAATCAATCCCGCGGCTACCGTCGGGTTGCACTCCATCAGTTCTTAGATTTTCTTCGCCTCGGGAAAGATTCACATTATACAACGCTGGCGGGGGCGCCGCGCAGGGAAGGCAAACCTCAGGCCATTTCGTCGTTGGGGTTGGCTTCGATGGTTGACCCCGCGGGCAGCAGCGGACTCAATCCGTGCCGGAGCACCAACAGGCTGCCAATCCCCACCCACACCAGGGCCCGCGCCCGCCGCACCAGAACCAGGGTAACCGCTAGGGCGGCGCTCATCTCCAAGAGCTGGAAAGCCAGAACATTTCCGCCTTCGCGCACACCGACATTGCCGGGCACGAAGAAGGCGAACAGGGCCAACCCCTTGTTGATGCCTTCAATCAATAGGGCGGTCGGCAGGCTCACGGCCACATCCAGAGCCCGCAAAATCAAGTAGACTTCGAGCACCCCCGCCAGGGTAGCCAGCAGATTCAGACCCACCAGGGGGGCAAAGGTCCCCTTCTTGCGGCTGAATACCGCGGCCAAGTCATTTTCAAGCGCCTGCAGAAAACGATGCAGGCTCCCCAGGATTGAGGAGCGGCTGTGGCGGGCGAGAAGCGCGCTGAGGGGCTGCAAGACCCGGCTGACTCCCCCCCCGCCCGCCAGGGGGAGCAGCGAAACCCCCACCAGGATACCGGTGAGCGCCGCGAGCACGGCGCGCGACAGCCCCGCTAGGGGAAGGAAAAATAGACCGAGGAGAAAACTGACCGCGATCAGCATCAAGCTGGCGTAAATGTAGACCATGCGGGAGACCAGCAAGGCGGAGAGACCGCGTTCGACCGGGATGGTTTCGCGGATCGCCGCCGCCCGGAACGCTTCCCCGGACCAGCCAAAGGATAGGTAGGCTACTCCCTCACCGGCTAGCCAAAGGCTCAGCGCCGCGCGAAGGGGCAGCCGTTCCCCTTCCTGCTGGAGGCAAATCCGCCAGGAGACCGCCCGCAGGAAATGCACCCCCCCAAACAAGCCCACCACGGCCAGAAACGTCCAACCCAGACGACGGGCATGCGCCAGCAACGTGGTCAGACCCACCTGATACAACAGGAGCAGAAGCAGGCCGACGCCCAGAACCAGAAAGGCCAGACGCAGCGGGGACCAGTGGTGGCGGAGGCGCGATGGACGCCGAGTTGTGTTAGGAGCCTTCACGTTCAAATTTCATTATTCATAATGGGAATGCTATCTCTTGAAAGCTACACAAAACAGCCCGAAGCCGCCCGCGCGCGGGTGCAAGCGGAGTAGCGCCGCCGGCAGGTGAAAGCTGAGCCGCACGAGCTCTCGTGCAGTCGTGGCCGCCAGCCGGCAGTAAACTCTCCAGGCCAGACCCGGCTCGCGGGCTCGCCCGTCCTCATGCGCGGCCTCCCGCCGTGCCTGACTGCGAGGAAAGAGCATTCGCTGGAGCCGGGTGTTGATGTGCCGCAATAGATCCTCGTGCTGCAGAGAACTGCGCACGACTCCTTCACAAGTGAACCCCGCTCGCTCCAAGGCTTGTGCGAGTGCCTGCTCGGTCCAAAGGGTGAGGTGGTGGGGCGGGAAGTCTGCTTCCGGGTCAAAGATACGCGGCCAGCGATCCCAGCCCGGTACTGACAGATAAAGCCTGCCGCCGGGCAGGAGCACACGCGCGGTCTGGCGTAGAAATTCAATAGGCTGTTCCGTGTGTTCCAAGACTTCAAGCGCGACCACCGCGTCGAACTTCCGTCCCTCATTCTGCACGAATTGTTCGAGAGAGCCACAAAAAAGGTCTGCCAGTCCGAATACTTCGCGCCCCAGCCGCAGGGACTCCGGATTGAAATCAAGCCCAGCAACTCGGTGTCCGCGCTCACGGGCTAAGGCTAAGAACTGACCGGGGCCACAACCGATGTCCAGCAGCCGCTTGGGGGAGCCGAGTGCCTTCAGAGCCACCTGGATGTTCCAGCGTTGCGATGCCCTCTTCAACGCCGCGGGAGGACTTGCGAGAATCAGTGACCTGCGTCTTTCGTAGGTAGGTGAATAGTCGCCTTCCCCCTTCATGGGATCGCTGAACCGAAGTCCGCAACCAAGACAAAGGAATAGCGCGTAATCATTGCGGTTGGATCTTAAGTGCTGTGTTTTCGACTGGCGACAAGCTGGACACACGGTTCGCGTCCCTCGGAACGGCCATCCCGCTTTGATCTTGTCTTCGCCGACGATTCCCAATTTACGTAAGCCACCGGACCTCTGCGACGTGTGGTCCTCCCCCGCCCTGTTATGAGTTCACCTCAGCTCCGCGTAGAGTGCAGCATATTGTGCGAGACAGTGGGAGAGAGAAAACTGTTGTTTCACCTTGGCGCGATTGTAGGCTCCCATCTGCGCGCGCAAGTCGGGGTCGCGGGCCAACTGCCGGATGCGGTCCGCGAAGGCGTCCACATCATCGCGCGGGCAGAGATACCCGCCGCGACCCTCATCAATCAGTTCCGGCAGCGAAGAGTAGCCGGTACACACCACCGGCTTGCCGCAGGCCATGGCCTCGGCCACCGGATAGCCGAAACCCTCCAGCCGCGAGGGGAACAGAAAGATGTCACAGCGCTGGTAGGCCTTGAGCAGCTCCACCCCTTTCAGCCCCCCCAGGGAGCGCATGGCCGGATGGGGAAGATTCCTGACTCGGGTGCGCAGGCCGGTGGCTAATTCAAGCACAAACCCCTCTCCCAGGCGGGAGAGAATCGGGGCCAGCAGGTCGTACCCTTTGCGCACCGTGCAGTTGGCCGCGAAAAAAACACGGGTGGGACCGTCCGCGGCGGGCAATTCCGGGCTCGGTGGCCGGAAGAAAACTTCGTCCACTCCGTTATAGATCACACGGATATCATGCTGGCCGAAGCACTTGGTCAGGCACATCGCGGAGGAGTGACTGACCGTAACGATGCGGTCCGCCACCGCAAAGGAATGAGCGATGTTCCGCTTCACTTTCAAGTTGTGGTAGAGGCGTTTCAACCGACCTTTGTATGGTTCATAGACAGGGTCGAAGACACAGTGTCCCACGGTAACCACCAGGGGCTTGCCCGGGACAGCAAACAACCAGCCATACTCCGCCTTGGTGTGAACCAGAGTGCCATCGCCGGGGGTGGGAAAGAAGGGTGCGAGGGCGTGATAGGGGAGAAATTCCATCAGGTGCGGATACATGCGCAAGTCGGTCTCTACACTGTGCGCGGGCAGACCTTGGGCCAGTCGCTCGAAATAGACATCGGCGCCGGAAAGATTCGAGATGATGGGGAATTGAACTTTCATCGGTCAGGGCTTGCTGGTTGCGCCTTCCGGCCGCGCGTCGAACCTACAATGCTACTTGCCCCCAGCGGGGGTTTCAATGAAAAAGAGCTGCAGTGAACCCGGGGTGGTTCGGCAAGGCCGCCAGTCTCGTGGCCGAACCGCGAGCGGAAGCGGGGCCTAGTCACTCTTCCTGAGCACGGCCTCGAACCCCCGGCTCGCCGGTTGGGCGGCCAGCTGAGTTACCGGCAGGATTTCACCCGCGAAGGGCAAAAAGGGCCGCTCGCGGACGGCGCCGACTTGGCGGATGATGCGGCCCTCCTCATCCACCATCCCCAGCAGATCGGCGAGGGTGGGGGCGATGTCGAGCGTGGTGGCGGGCTCTTCCAAAACCGCCCCGGCGGGTAAGTGGAATGCCTGGCCGCCCCAGAGCATAAAGGTGGTACGAGCCACCGGCGGGGTCAGCCCCCCGTGACTGCCCCCGGAGGTGTGGCTTTTGGAGGAGAAGTTCCACAGGTAGCTGCTCCAGAGCAGCAGGTCTGGCTGTTGCGAGGAGTACTTCCACCGCAGCCCCCGCAGGTAGAGCCGCTTCGTCTCTTCCGAGGGGAAGCCGCTCAATGTCTGCTGGAACTCCGGGTTGTTCAGGAAGGGGTCGATGTGCAGGCCGGCGATGTCGGCGAAAATCAGCGGCGCGATGCTGTAATGAGTGGCATGGGTGGCCCGCAGCCACTCCCGCCGGCTGTGGAAGCCCTCGAACCAGAGGAAAGCTGGTTCTCCCGTCGGGCTGCGAAACGCGGGGTCATAGAACAAACCCAAGGGGTCGAGCTCATTGTGGGGCTCAAAGCTATAGCGGCCCTCGGCGGCTTCGGCGAGCTGCCGGATGGGCAGGTAGCGGAAGCGACCGTCGCGGGCTTCCAGCAGCAGTGCCTGCCCGCCTTTGCGCAGGTTGTTTTGCGCCGTGGAGACGATCCAGATCACTTGGCGGAGCTCGGTCCCGGGGTTGAGCCAGCCGCGCTCCAGCAACGCTCGCCGCAAGGGCGCGAGGGGCAGGGTGCGCACGATCAAGTCCACCGGGTTGGGCTCGTAGCTTCGCGGCGGGTTGGGTGCGCGGTAATGGGAGAGGACGGAGAAGTAATCCATGGACACGGGGCGGCCGCGGGGGTCCACGGTGGTTTCCACCCAATCCAGGTTGTCGTCGAGCCCGATGGTGTAATGAGTGAGCTGGTAAATGGAGTTGCGCGGCCCGAAATATTTCTTGGGAATGAGCTGGGGAATCGAGAGGTTGCGGTCCTCGAGCCAGGCGAGCGGGTCGGCGGCCTGGCAGAGTTCTTCGAGGCGCCCGAGCACCCGCAGTTGGGCGGCGTCGCGCTCGCTTTCCCCCTTGAGCCGGGCGCTGACGTCGCGCCAGTAGTAGTCGATGCGCATCTCCAGGTTCGGCAGCCAGGCGCGCACACCCTCGTGGTAGGCGCGGTAGTCGGCCAGTTGCGGCTTCAGCCACCGCCAGACATCGGCCAGGGTGGCGCGTAGCCGGTCGCGCAGCCGTTGGCGCTGTTCTTCGTCGAGGGGGCGGAGCCGCCGCAGCAAGAGCAGGTGCAGGCGATTCAGGTCGTTGTTGCGCAGGTGCACCTCTGCGCGGGCATTGCCGAAATTGTCGATAAACGCCGTGGGGTAACCCTTTTCGCCCCCCGGCCCCTGGTTGTAAGGCGAATAGGGTCCCTCATACACCCGGGGATAATCGATGCCCTGCACGGGGTTGGTCAAGGCGTGGGCGGCGTCCTCCGCCATGACCGTGGCCACGCTATGCCCGCCGAAGAGGCGGGTGCGAAAGACGCGGGTCACGGGGAAAGCCAGATTGACACTCCCGGGCTCGTATTCCGAGCCGTGGTCGGAGATCAGCGTAACCAGGGTATGCTCGCGGCGCTGGCTGCGTTCGATGGCACGCAAGATGCGGCCGATGCGCCGGTCCAGCCCCACCATGCGGTAGACCAGGTTTTCCGGGTTGGGGTCAACGTGCTGCTGGTGGTCCATGCTTAAAAGGACGCTGATGTAGTCGTAGCGCTCCCCCGCGGCAAAATCCGGGGCGAGAATCTTTTCCGCGATGTGGTCAGCGGCGTACTCTTCCGCAAAGTCGGGATAATCCATTTCCCCCACCCGGCGGGTGAAGTGCACCCGGAGGATCCCCAGAGGATCGGAAAACTTGCGGCCGCCGGTGGCATAGGCGCGCGCCATTCCCACTAGGTAGTCGCGCGGGGTGAGACGGTAGTAGATTTGGGGGGTTTCGTAGCGCCGCAGGGGATTGAAGGCGTCAGAGAAGAGGCTGACCCCCACCTGGTCGAGCATCCAGAGAGCGTTGGTCTTGCGCCCCCGGCGCTTGACGAACTCCAGCGTGTCCCGGAACCCGTCCAGGTGCGAGCGCAGATAGCCGTTCGAGCGGTTGAAGGCCATGTGGCGCTTGACCACGCTGGGCTGTCCCGTCTCGATCACCCCCCAGGCAATGGCGGATAAGGTGGTGGTGGCGGAAAACATATTCTCTGCGTGCACGCCTCGCTCATAGAAGTAGTGGCGCAGGTTGGGCAGCAAATCCTGCTGACCGGTTTGCAGTTGCCAGAGCCGGATCGCCCGGCGGAAGCCTTCCGGGTCGGGCAGCCGGGCCAGCTTTTCCGGGTCCTCGGGATCGATCAGCGCGTCAACAAGTAGAGGGCTCAAACCGTCCACTTTGATTTCCACTAGGCGCGGCCGGGGGCTGGTGCCCGGCTCAGCGGCGGGCGCCGGCCCGGCCCCGACCAGCACAAGCAAGGCCAGAAATGAGGCGCAGCGGTAGAAGCGACCCGGACGCATTCCCCTCACCACCTTCCAACTCGCGGGCCAACCCCCGTCCCTCCGCCGTCGGCCTTCCGGCGACGCCGCCGGCGCTCCCGGCAGCGGGGGGATGGGGCTAATCGTTAACACTTTCATTCCTTCCTACAGCCGATACGGCGGGGGCTTCTGGTAGCCTGCCGGCCAACGGCAGGCGCGTTGGTTGGAACCGCATTAGCCCCCGCCAGCGCTTACCGCGTTCATGCGCGCCGAGAGTTCTCGCTGCAGGGCGCGCGCCAGTTCCCGGCAGGATTCTCGGGAGTCCAGGCGCCAGGGATCGGAGGGCTGCGCGGGGCAGTGGTTGAGCGCCGCCTCCAGCCCTTCCAGATCGCGTTGCAGGCGGCGGGCGTGGCGCTGCAATTCCACCCGGAGTTTTTCTTCGCTGCGCGCTACCTGCGTCACCTCCAGCAACAGCGCCAGGTGAGCTTCGAGTTCCGCGGACGAAGCGGTGCGGCGCTGGCAGGCTGCCCGCCGGGCGCGCGCCAACTGCTTGTGGCTCGCTTCGAAAAACTCGCGCACCACCTTGATGCGTTGCTTTTCTTCCTTGCGGCGCGCCCGCTCGAGCCGGCCGCGTGACTTCCGCTCCACCTTGGCCACCCGCCGTTCAAAGGCAGCGGTTTCCCCTTCCGGCACCGCCTGCTTCCAGGCGCGGCGGGTTAGCGCCAGGGTGGCCTCCAATTCGGGTAGTGTCCGCCCGGGAGGCAGGCGCAGTCGTTGGCGATAGAGTTTGGCGTAAAGCTCGCCGAGCAGCTCTTCCCGTGCGGCGCTCGGGGGTGCCTGAGTGTCGAGGAAGTAGCGCAGTGGGCGCTCGAGCAAGTTCAGAGAGCCCAACTGATCCCCGGGCTGGGAGACGTAATCTTCCAGGCTCAACTGGTGATGCCAGGCGCGCAGGTGTCGCGCCAGTTCCTGGCGACGCCCGGCCGGGGAGAGCTTCTCGGGCACACCCAGGCGGTCCATCATTTTTTCCCGCACCCGGTTCACCCGGCGGCATACGGCCCGGGCGTCAAATGCCCGGAGGCTCTCGTACTGGATGTGGGCCAGCCGCTCCTCCACCCCGGCGGGCTTGATCAGCGGGTTCAGCACTCGCTGGTCAGCGCGCTGCAGCAGCAGGGAGCGCCACTCGGGGTCAAAGTAGAGGTCGGCCTCCAGCGCCAGCCGCAGTTCCTCTATGCCCAGCCGCGAGCTCTTGTCCACCAGCAGGGTGTAGCCCTTCTTGTTGGCCGCCCAGGCCACCACCCGGTAGGAAATGCGTTCGACCGAGAGCCAGCCGGTGCTGGCGCCCAGCCACTGCTTGAGCAGCACCATCGACTGCTGGGTACTCTCGCGGGCGCGGGGGTTGCGGGGCGCAAAAAAGTCGATGGCGATGATGGGGCGCAGAGCCAGGTTGGTCTGGAAGGTGTAGATGGCTAGCGGGATCAACTCGTCCGGGTGGGTGCGCGCCAGCCGTTGCACCTTGGGGTGCACATGCGGGTTGTAAGGCAAGTCGAACGGGTTGGCCACACCCCACCAGCCCGGGTCAGGCACGGCTTCCAGGCGGGGGTCGTAGTAGAGCACGCCGCCCATGGGGAAGGCGGCGCCATTCTGGGTGTAGCGGTAGACCGGTTCGTAGCGGAGGTGATGTTCGTTGGCGGCGCTTTGCAGCCAAGAGGAGGTTTTGCCAAGCCGGTGGCGAACCACGCTCTCGTAGTTGGAGACAACTTCAAGGGCATCGGCACGGTCCAGCCAGCGGCCGAAGAAGGAGCGGTTGCGCAGGAGGTGAAAGCGCAGGTCGTTGATGGTGGCCAGCCACCCGGGGTCGGTTTCGCTCTCGCCGGTGAATGCCAGGTCGAGCAACCACTGCAGAGCGAGGTAAGTACGCTGGAAGTTGCGCTCCTGGCGGTCCTGGCGGCGCACCAGGTAGCTGCGGAAAATGACCTCCACCGGGTTCACCACATTCGCCCAGCTCATCCCTCGGCGCAGCCCGTTCCAAAGGCCTCGGCTGCGGGGGAATCGACCCAGGTTTGTCAGGTCGATGACGGGATCGGGGGTCTTCAAGGAGGCGCGCTCCGGTGTCCGTTGGAGCACCGCGAGCTGCTCCTCCAAGTGCTCGAGCTTGGCGGCGGAGGCCCGGGGCGCTCCTACGGGAAGCGGTAACAGGGCGCGCAGGGTGCGGCGCCAGCCAGCCGGGGAGGGTCCGAAGGTCCACAGCGCTACCCACTGCCCGGTTTCGTCCCCGCCCAGGGTGCGGTCGAAGGCCAGGCTAGCCAGGGGATGGAAGTAGGGGGTTCCGTCGCGGTCGCCTTCCGTGCCTACCGTCAACAACAGCACATCCGGGGAGCCGCTCCCTTGGGGGCCGCACCGGCAGAGTTCGCGGCGGAGCACTACGCGGACGTTATCGGCGGTGAGAATGCGGCCGACAACGGGTTGAGCTGAAGCCTCAAGGCCGTGGGCTACAGCGGGCAGAGAAAGGACGAGGAGGACACCGGAAGCTGCTAGGAGCCGCCCCGCGCGACGCGTCGCCTGTGCTGTGCCCATCCGTGGACCGTGGTCGTCGAGCTTGTCCCTACATACTCCTCTTATTAGTTGCTTCAAGTCGCGGAGGGGTTACCTGTGGAGATGGCATTCGAAACCGTCCCGGCCTCGGCTGGCGGGCGGCGGGCCTCAATGGCCGGCCAGATTTCCTCCCGCGCCCGCCGCAAGTCTTCCGCAAAGTCAATCTCGATCCAGGGCAGGCCGTCAATCGGAACGGCGTGCAGGGGGTGGTCGGCCCCGAGGGCGTCGAAGGCGTAGGGGCAGAACTGTTTTTCCCCGCCGGCGGCCAGGAGTCGCTCCATTGTCCGAAACAGCACGCGGGCGCCGGCGGGAGAGAATTTCAGCACACCCACATTTTCGGCATGAGCCCGGGGCGGCTCTAAGGTTTTGCCCATAGCCAGGACGCGGTCGCCGCCCAGCTCGACCTTCATCTCCTCCGGGTCGAAGCGCGCCCGGCGCTCGACCGCCAGCGCATCGGGGTAGGGGGAGTCCAGCACCCGGCGGAGGATTTCCGGGTCAAAGAGCACGTCGGCGTTGAGCAACAAGAAGCCTTGGCGGGCGTGCTCCCGGGCCAACCACAAGGAGTAGAGGCTGTTGGTGGCGGCATGGCGGGGGTTGGGGAGACAGGTCGCCCGGCCATCGAGCCGGTTGGCCACCGCGTCGCCGCAGAACCCGACCACCACCACCACCCGTGCCACCCCGTAGGCGCGCAAGGCTTCCAACTGGTGTTCGAGCAAACTCAAGGGCCCCACGCGCAGCAGGCACTTGGGCCGCTCTTGGGTCAGAGCACCGAGGCGGCGGCCGCGCCCCGCGGCCAGGATGATAGCCGTCCGCATCAACCGATTCTGGCGCAACCCTCCGATGGGCGCAAGAAAAACTTTTGCGGTTGCTTGGCGGTGACAGCGGCGGCGGGATTGAGGCGCACGCGGTAGTCGTTGTTTTCGATGTTGACCCAGGAGGTGCCGAAGAGAAACACTTCGACGACGACTTCCGTGCGCTGCGGCAACCAGAAGGGCCCGACTTTCTTGTAGGTGCGCACGAAATCAATCTTCCGCGTCCAGAAGGAGGGGCGTTTCGCCGGCTGGCCTTCGGCCCGCACCAGGGCGAAATCCTCGGCATCGACCCAGATGCGTCCGGTGAACAAGAAGGTGTCCTTCCGCCGGGGGACGACCTTGAGCCGGTAGGCGGGCCGGCCCAGGATGGTTTCTGTCCCGGCCAACTGGAACTCGTAGTTTTCGGCGGTCATAGCGCTGCGGCGTCTGTTTTCGGCTTGGAGCGATTTCCGCTCGCCCTCCATCATGCGGCCAAAGACGCGCCCGGCCAGGAAGCTCGAGCCCACCCGGCGGCGGATTTCAAAGCTCAGCTTGTCGGGGGCGCGGTAGCCGACCTCTACCTCCATCACTACTTCTTTTCCGTAGAGTTCATTCTTGAGGTCGTAGTGGCGGGCCACTTGATAGCTCGCTAAGAGTTGGTTGCGGCGGCGGTTGTGTTCGCTCAGGCGCTCGATGATGGCCGCGGCGCTCAAGTCGGCCGGGGGCGCAGGCTCGGAGCGGGCCGAGAGCCTTGCATTGGGCAGCATCGCCGCCAGGAGCGTCCCCGCCAGGAGAAGTGCGGGAAGCTGCTGGCGGAGAAGGAGCCTACTCATTTGGACTTTCATTGCTGCGATAGCCGATCCCGTCGGGGCTTCTTGTGGCTTGCCTGCCGCTCGGGCAGGCAGGGGTGGTTTCGGGCGAGTGCGCTGGAACGGCATTAGAAGTCAATCCCAAACTTGCCGCGGAACAGGCGCCCGCGGGCGTTGAACAGACCCAGGGCGTTAAAGGCATCGAGGTTCTGCTGGACGTCGCGGGGGTTGAAGTGGTCGAGGATGTTGAACACCTTGAAGCCCACCCGAATGGTGCGCACCTTGCCGAAGGCCTTGACCCGGAAGTCTTTGTAGACTTGGGAGTCGAAGGAGGCGAAGGTGGGGAAGCGGCCGCCCTGGTTGCGCGCCCCCACAAAGTTTTGGGTTTCGTCGAGCCGGGAGAAGGCGAAGCCGCTGCGCACGTCCAGCACCGGAACCCACCGCACCCCCCAGCGCAGCTCGACCTCCCCCCAAAGCAGCACCCGGTCGGGTACATCGAAGCGCAGGCGGGAGCGTTCGTTGGCTCGGATGATGGGGTTTTCGAAGCTGCCGAAAAATGCCTGGAAGTTGTTGAGGTCGCCCGCCGATTCCGAGTGCACGTAAGAGATGTTGAGGAAGCTGTCTTCCTGGAAACGATAGTTCGCCGTCAGCTGGAACTCCCGGTAGCGGCTGCGGCCCCGGGCCGCCAGCAGCAGGGTGGGCACTCCCGCCAAGGTGTCGAACGGCTCGACGACGTACTCGTCGCGGCCCTCTCGCTGCAAGTAACCGATGCGCAGCAGCAAGCCTGGAGTGAGCTCGCGGTCCACTTCCAGGTTGAAGGCCAGGCTGCGGGGGTTTTCGATGTCCGGGAGGCGATTGACAAAGCGCCGGGGACCATCGACCACCGTCACCCCATCGGGAGCAAAGCGCCTCACCACCCGCTGCTGCAACTGCGGGAAGGTGCCCACGTTGAGCGGCACCTTGTCATAGAACAGCCCCATGCCCCCGCGGAGCAAGGTGCGGTTGTCCGTGGTGAGCACGTAGGCGAAGGCGAAGCGCGGGGCGATGTTGTTCTCTTTCGCCAGGGTGTCGTAATCGTAGCGGGCGCCCAGCTCGAGGGTGAGACGCTGAGTCACGTCCCACTTGTCCTGCAGGAAGAGGCTGAAGTCGGTCTTGTCGCGGTCGAGCAAGGGGCTGCCGACGAACGCGATCCGTTCTGCCAGGCTGTTGTCGCCCCGGCGAACCTCCACCGGCTGGCTCAAGTGCAGGCCGCGGAAGGTATCGCGGGAGAAGTTGAAGCCGAGCTTCAACTGGTGTTGTCCGTGAGCCTGCTGGGGAGCGAAGCTGTAGACCTCAAGCCACTCGGTGCGGCGGCTGATGCGGTTCTGGGTGTTGAAGAAGCGGCCGAAGTTGCACTCCGGG
>JBHHYS010000047.1:0-18865 GCA_046757645.1 Terriglobia bacterium
TCCGGGGGAGCTGCCGAACCTCGTCTTCCGCGTGCCACAATTTCCGGTTCACTTCCGCCAGTTCCTTGGTGGCCTCGTCATAAGCGCGCCGGTCGGCGCCGGCGTTCTTGTGCCGCCAATCGGCGAGGGCCGCCTCGATCAACTCCAACTCCTCTTGGAAATGGGCGACATCCACTTGCCCCTGCTGGCCCGCTTCAATCTTCAGGTGCAGAATGGTCTTGCGATCCAGCAGTTCACCCGGGCTGGGGTTGATGAGCCTCACGGCCAAACCTCCTGATCGGGAACGTCACTGCTCCAGACAGCGCCTTTAGCATCGAAACCCATAACCATCTCCGACTGCTATTTCGCCTTTTTCCACAGTTCATAGAAAAAGGATTGCAATCGTTGCTTCTCTTTTCCACCCAAGGCTACGACCAAAGCGGGTGATTTCGAGGCCGCATCCTTGAGAGATGGGCCTACAACGTAGCCGGTGTCGTCAATGATAAGAAAGCGGTCATGGAGGTCTTCGTATTTCTTGACTGTTAATTTCTGATACTGGCGGCGAAATCGCTTGGCCCTTTGCTCAAAATTACCGGAGCGACGCTTGTACAGAAGTCTGATACTTGCTGTCTTAGAGATCACATCTAGGACCGTATCAAAGATAGTTCCGTCAACGTACGAGTCAGCTATCAGCACTTGAGCCTTTGCTTGTGCCAGCAGCCTGCGCACAAACTTGTCAAACGAGTGAGTCCCTTTTCGGTTTACGATGATGAGAGAACCTGACTTTTCAAGCTCGCCCTCGCTGAAGTCCTCTTGCGGTATCGCAAGAGCCCTCAAATGATCAAGCCCATCCTTTGTAAGCAAGAACCTGCCCTTCCCGTTGGCAATCGGGTCAACCCAGCCCTCTTGTTGTGCGCGGTGGTAAAACGAGGGATTGTATTTTGCTTTTAGTAGAGACCTTAGCCATTGCTTTTCAACATCCTTCGTTGCCACCTCAGCCCCTTCTTTGCCCTTGGAGTGAAACGCCGCCACCGCTAGGAACTTTCGGTGGCCAGTCATTTTCTTAAGTGGCAGGCGTCTTAAGAACGCTTTAAGGTTCTGTCCAAAATTCATAGGCTGCTACCGGCTAAAGATATCCTTCCACCCGGGCCGCAGGTTGTAAAACCCTTTTCTTTTCGATTCAACCCAGTCGTTATCCTTCGCTTGCGATGGGAAGAAACGATTAAAATCTATTCCCATTAACGAGGTCATCTTGTCCCAGTGTTTCTCAATCTCGCCAACTTGAATCTGTTTCTTAGGATCCCCCTTCACGAGCCTTGCCAGCAGCAGTGTGAACTTCTTCGGGCCACTCATACCCTTGGAGTATCGCTTGATAAAGGGCCGCACTGGCATTCCGAAATCCAGAGTACCCAACGGATGTGGCACGCGCGGCTTAGGCCTTGGATGACCGCCACCGAACACGGCCTTTTCGAGACGATCGAGGCGAGCGACGATTTCTGTTAATGTGGGTTTACTCATAGGCAGCAACTTTACTTGGAACCATTCAGCGCCTCTTTCCAATCGGTGGCTAGTACGTAAACCCCTCGCTTTGGCGAATCTACCCATCCACTATCCTTCGCTCTATTCGGATGCGCCCGGTTAAAGGGGCCGTCCATCAGTGCCTTCATGCTGTTCCATTGCTTTTTGATTTCGGCCAACGATACCTGTTGCGAAGTGCTCCCCTTAGTGAGTCGCGCGAGGAGAAGAGTAAATTTCTGCGGACCGCTTAGGCCGTGCCCGTACTTCTTCATAAAGGCACGCGGATTCAGGCGGAATGACAAACTCACCGCCTGCTTCTTCTTCGGTTTCGCGACAGAATGCTGCACGCGCCGACTCCGTGACGTGGGAGATAGCTCTGCGGAACCCTGGTATTCGTTGCCCCTATCGTCCGTAAGGGTGATTGTTACCTTCATAGATCCCCTTAGTTCGCGTTACTTCCCGTAGACCCACTTCCCTTCGGCCTTCTTGCGACCGAGTAGCTTTTTCTGCACAAGGCCGAGCATTACGCCCGAAAGGGTGGTGACGGGATAAATGTATCCTTTTTCTTCGAGAGTCTTCGCTACGTCTGTCAGGCTCCGGGCCTTGTTGAAGTAACCTTCCTCCTTGAGAGTTATAATGAGATCGGAGGCAGCCATTCGCTTTTTTTGGTCCTTCTTCGCTGCCGCGCCTCTCGCTGCAGCCTGCTTGGTGCGCCCGATGGCAGCAGACCTCTCAAAATCAGCGAGAATCCGCGATACCTCTTGTTGGCTACCTTCAACGGTGATCAGTGCCCCTGACCGCGTTTTGATCGTCGCCTTCGCCATGAACCCTTCAAATTATTATCGTTTGATTATCGCTTATTATTGTACTGGCTCCCCAATTAGCTGTCAAGTCCCCTTGTACGTCCTCGGAGCATGGCAGTGGTTTCGGTGGAGGGTTCGAGGAGTTTCTGGGTGGTGGCGCTTGGCGTTCCTCGTCATGACGACGAGAGCGTGACCCGGTTGCGGTTGGCGAGCGCAGCTTCCACCGCCGACCAAACATCGTCGACGCCGATGCGAGTCATACAGCGGTGGTCGACCGGGCAGTGGCGCAAAAGGCAGGGGCTGCACGAGACTGGATGCTTCACCAGGCGCGCGCGGGGGTTGAGGGGGCCGGTAGCGGCTTCGTCGGTGGGGCCGAATATAATCACTTGCGGCAGACCGACGCCGGCGGCTAGATGCATGGCCCCGGAGTCGTTGCCGATAAAAAGATCCACCGAGGGCAGCAAGGCGAGAAATTCCTCGAGCGTGGTCGCGCCGATGAGCGAAATAGGCCGGGTGCGCATGCGGGCGGTGATGGCTTCGCCGAGAGGCGCCTCGGCGGGAGGGCCGCAGAGTAGCACAGCGGCATCGTAAGCCTCAACCAGGCGATCCGCCACGGCGGCGTAGCGCTCCGGGAGCCAGCACTTGGCCGAGCCGTAGGTGGCCCCGGGAGCAAGCACCACCCGCAGGTGTTCCGAACGACCGGGCTCCCCGCAGCCGAGTTCGCGCAGGCGGATACGCATCCGTTCAATCGCTGCCGGGGCGGGTGCCAGCGGAATCCGTTCCACCACCGGCAGGGCCGCGAACCAACCCGCCCGGCGCAGTAGCTCAAGGTAGTAGTAGGTTTCGTGCGCCGGAATCTCGCCCGGGCGCGGCGGCGGAATCGCCTCGGTCAGCAGCGGGCCGCGGGCGTCGCGGGCGTAGCCTAGCCGCCGGGGAATCCGCGCCAGGAAAGCGATGAGCGCCGCCTGGAAAGCGTTCTGGAAGAGCACGGCCCCCTCGAAGCGCTCGGCGCGCAGCTCGCCCCCCAGGCGTCGCACACCCGCCAGGCCTCGATGCCGGCCGCGGTGGTCGAGGAGCCACACGCGGTCAACCCCCGGGCGGCTGCGGTAAAGCTCGGCGACCCCGGGACGGGCAAGCACAGTCAGCTCCGCGCCGGGAAATTGTTCCCGCAGGGTGTCGAGCGCCGGCAAACAGAGCACGGCGTCGCCCACCCAGTTGGGCACCCGCACCAGAATCTTGCTCGGGTTGGCGATGGGCTTCGGCAGGGTCAATTCGGCCGCCCCTCCAAGCGCTCAGCCACAGCGGCCAGGAAGGCCGCCTCATCATCGAGCACGAGCTCAATCGGACAGTAGAAGCAGGGCGGGGTGCTGGGCGGCACCACCGTCAGGTTCACCCGATCCTTTTCGGTGGTCAAGAGCACGCGGGCTCCGGCGCGGTCGGCGTGGCGAATGATGCGCTGGAAATCGTCCACCCCATAGCGGTGGTGGTCGGGAAAAGCCCGGGTGGCGACCAGGGTGAACCCCCAGCGGCGCAGGTCGCCCCAGAAAGCTTCCGGGTTACCCACCCCGCAGAAAGCCAGCGCGGGCTGCTGCTTGAGCACGAACAGATTGGCGGGACGATGGCTGGTGGCATCGAAAACTCCCAGGAGTTTCGTCGACGCCCGGAAGAGCGGCGCGCGGGGGTTGTGCCGGCGCACCCCATCGAGGAGCTCGGCCGGGGGCGGGTCGCTGGCCCGGGTCAGCACAATCACATCCGCCCGCGCCAGCCCGCTGAGCGGCTCGCGCAAGGGCCCAGCGGGCAGCAGCGCGCTGCCGCCGAAGGAAGCCGTAGCGTCGATGAGCACGAGGTCGAGGTCGCGCGCCACCCGCAGGTGCTGGAAGCCGTCATCGAGCAGAAACACATCCGGCGGGTGGGGCGCTTCCATCTGAACAATTCGCTCGGCCAGGGACGCGCGGTCGGCGCCGATTCCGATAGTGACGTCGGGGAGGCGGCGGGCCAGCAGAATGGGCTCGTCGCCCATCAGCTCCGGGGGATACTCGAACACCTGGCCTTGCCCGTTGATCACCAGGGGCATGCGGGCGCGGCGACCGTAGCCCCGGGTGAGGATGGCTACGTGCAAGCCGCGCTGCCGCAACCACGCTGCCAGCCGCAGCACCATAGGAGTTTTGCCGGTGCCGCCCACCGTCAGGTTGCCCACGCTGATCACCTTGCCGGGCAGGCGCTTGGCGCGCAACCAGCCGCGGCGGTAGGCCGCCATCCGCGTGCGCACCAAGAAGCGATAGAGCATTTCCAGGGGCCAGAGCACCCTTCGACAGAGCTCAGGGTGGCCCGAGCGAAAGTCGAGGGCCAGCCACCGCAACCACCCCGACCATCTCACGCCGCTGCTCCTTTTGCCGGGTTGATGAGCGCCGCAATGCGGGCGGCGCAGCGGGCGGCCGCGCCGCGTTCCCGCTCCACCAGCTTCCGCGCCGCCGCCCCGGCCCGCTGGCAGGCCGCCGGGTCACCGAGCAAAGAGGCCAGCAAGATGCCCAACTCATCGCTCGAGCGCACCTGGAAGGCCGCCTGCGCCTCCACTAAAGCGCGGGCCACGCCGCGGAAGTTTTCCATCGAAGGGCCGAAGACCAGTGGCTTGCCCCACACCGCCGCCTCAATGGGGTTGTGGCCGCCGGCGGGTACCAGCGAGCCGCCGATGAAGGCCACCGTCGCTGCCGCGTAGGCACCGGCCAACTCCCCCAGGGTGTCGAGCAAAACCACCTCCGGCCGGTGGTCATTCGCGCCCCACTGGCTGCGGCGAACGAAGGGCACGCCGCGGGCAGCGAGCAAGCAGGCTACGTCGTCGAAGCGCTCCGGGTGGCGCGGGGCCAGCACCAGCAGCGCCTGCTTGCCTTCGAGGTCGCGGCAGACGCGCAGGGCGTCGAGGACTTGTTCCTCCTCGGCGGCCAGCGTGGAGCCCGCGATGACCACGGGCTGGCCGTTGGCCAAGCGCTCGAGCGCCGGGAGGAAGGCCGGGCGCGCCGGCGGGGGGAGGTCGAACTTCAAATTGCCGCCCACCGCGACCCGCTCGGCGGGTGCCCCCAGCTCACGAATGCGCCGGGCGTCTTCCTCGGTTTGCATCAGAAAGAGGTCCGCGTTCTCCAGCACCCGCCGCACAAAGAAGCGCCAGAAACGATAGCGAGCGAAAGAGCGGTCGGAGATGCGGCCGTTCACAAACACCAGCCGGGCGCGGCGGCGGCGGACCTGGCGGAGAAAGTTCGGCCAGATCTCCGTCTCGGCGATCACCACCAGGGCCGGGTTCAGGGCGGCCAGCATCCGCCGACTGGCGAAGGCGAAATCCAGCGGAAAGTAGAAGGTGGCATCCGCGCCCAGGCGCCGGGCGGCGATTTCCTGGCCGGTGCGGGTGGTGGTGCTGACCAGAAGCTTGCGTTGCGGAAATCGCTGCCGCAGCTCTTCGAGCAAGGGAGCCACCGCCAGGGCTTCACCCACTGAAACGGCGTGAACCCAAAATGCACCCGGAGCCAGCGCGCCCAGCGGTTCAGGAAGGGTGCCCAGGCGGGCGCGCAGGCTGTGCAGATACTTGTTCTGCCGCAAACCTTTGAGGAAAAAGTAGGGACTGAGCAGCGCCAGCGCGGCGCCCAGCAGCAGGCTGTAAAGAAAATACATCGCAGCGACGCCCCGGCCACCTCCCGCTGCGGGCGGGGCGAAACTTAGCTATTATAGCCTGCCTGCGGTAGGCAGGCTCACACTTACCCGATGCCGCCTCGCCCCCGCCAATTCGTCCTCTGGGTGGCCCTGGCCGCAACCAGCGTGGCGGCGCCGGGGGCTGGGTCGCGGTTCGACCCCCAACGCTTTCCCGCCCGCGACTCCCATCAGGGCGTCACCATCGCCGCGCGACCCGTCGCCGACACACCTGAGGCGGAAGCTATCTTCGGAAAGAACGCGGCCCCGACGCGCGCCGGCGTCCTGCCGGTGGAATTGATTGTGGCCAACGAACGCCCGCAGGCGGTGCGGGTGGCGCTGGAGCGAATCGTCATTGTCACCGACAACGCTAAATTCGAACAGGTCAGCCCGGAGGAGATCGCCTGGGCGCTCTATCCGCCCCCGAAGACCAAGCGGCCCATCGATTCGACCCGCCTGCCTTCCCGCCTGCCCCGGGATAAGAAGCGCTTGCGGCGCGAAGAGGCGGAAGCGGCGCTCCGCCGCGCGGCGTTGCGGGCGGCGGTGGTGCCCGCGGGCGGCGCCGCGCGCGGCTTTCGCTATTTCGCCCTGGGAGAAAAACCCCTCAACCTGGCCGTGAGCCGCGTCTACATCCCCGAAGTGGAGCGGGTGCCCACCGGCGAGCGCCTGCTTTATTTCGAAATCAGCCTGAAGCCCTACGCCGAACCCAAGCCCTGAGACATCTCGCCATCGCCGAGAGAAGATTCTCCCCCGGGGGATTTGGGTTTCCGGTGGCGGATTTTCTTAGGTAGAATGAGTCGCTTCCGGGCATCTCACGATGTCGAATCTCCTCGACCAACTGAACCCGCGCCAGCGCGAGGCGGTCACTTCAACCGAAGGGCCGCTGCTGGTGGTGGCCGGGGCGGGCACGGGCAAGACCCGGGTCATCACCTACCGCATTGCCTACCTGATTGAGCAGCACAAGGCGCGCCCGGAAGAAATCCTCGCAGTCACCTTCACCAACAAAGCGGCCGCCGAGATGCGCCAGCGGGTGGAGCAGTTGGTGCCGGCCGCCCGGCCGCGAGCGCCGTGGACCTTCACCTTCCACTCCTTTTGCGCGCGACTCCTGCGGCGGGAGGCAGCGGCGCTCGGCCGGCCGCCGGACTTCTCCATCTACGACGACGAGGATCAGGAGCGCCTGGTGCGGGCGCTGCTCAAGGAGCGGGGCGAGGACGACCGCGCCTGGGTGGCCCGCGGGATTGTGGAGCGCATCAGCCACGCCAAGACCGCGGGGCGCACCCCGCAAGACTGGCAGGAGAGCCCCAATCCCCAGGAACGCCGGCTGGCGGAGCTGTTTGCTCGCTACCAGGAGGGGCTGCGCGCCGCCAACGCGCTCGACTTCGACGACCTGCTGCTCGAGGCGGTGCGGCTGCTGGCCGAGCACCCGGCAGCCCGCGCCCGCTGGCAGCAACGATTCCGCTACCTGCACGTGGACGAATACCAGGACACCAACCGGCCACAGTACGAGCTGGTGCGCTGGCTGGCGGGCTGGCCCGATGCGGGTGAGCGGGCCAACGTCTGCGTGGTGGGCGATGAAGACCAGTCCATCTACGCTTGGCGCGGCGCCGACTACAGCAACATCTTCCGCTTCGAGCAGGATTTTCCCGGCACCCGGCTGATCCTGCTCGAGCAGAACTACCGCTCCACCCAGCCGATTCTCGACGTGGCCACCGCCGTCATCCAGAACAACGTGGCTCGCAAGGGCAAAGTGCTCTGGTGCCAGAAAGAAGAAGGCCCCCTGGCCTGCCTCTACGAAGCCCCCGACGCCATCGGCGAAGCCCAGTTCGTGGCCGCGAAGCTCTGGAGCGATCGCCGGCACGACCCCAGCCGCCGCATCGCGGTGCTCTACCGCACGAACGCCCAGTCGCGCCTCTACGAAGAGGCCCTGCGCGGGCTGGAGATCCCCTACCGGGTGGTGGGCGGCTTCAGTTTCTACAAACGCGCCGAGGTGAAGGATCTGCTCGCCTATGTGCGGGCGGCGCGCAACCCGCGCGACGCCCAGAGCCTGGTGCGCATCCTCAACCTCCCCCCCCGCGGCATCGGCCCGGCTACCCTCGCCGGACTCGCCGCCATCGCCCGCGACCACAAGCTGTCCCTCTGGGAGGCCCTGGAAGAGAAGAAGAACAAAGAGTTGCGCCAGTTCAGAGAACTCATGCTCTCCATTCAAGCGGCGCTCGAAAGCGAATCCTTCCCCGCGGGGCTGGAATTCATTCTCACCCACAGCGGCTATCAGCGCTGGCTGGAAGAGCAGCACACCCCCGCGGCGGAGCGGCGGCTCGAAAACCTGCAGGAGTTGATTGCCGCGGCGGAGGAGAGCGAGGCGCGCGGCGAGTCCCTCGACTCCTTCCTTGACCGCGCCGCCCTGGTGAGCGACACCGACGACTACGACGCTGCCGCCCCCGTCACCCTGATGACGCTGCACAGCGCCAAGGGCACCGAGTTCGACACCGTGTTCCTGGTGGGACTGGAAGAGGGCTTGCTCCCGCACAGCCGCGCACTGGCCCGCGAGACTGACATCGAAGAAGAGCGCCGACTCTGCTATGTGGGGATGACGCGGGCCAAGAGCGAACTCTACTTGCTGCGCGCCCAGCGGCGGCGCTCCTGGGCAAGCGGGGAAAGCGAAGAAACCGAGGCGTCGCGCTTCCTGGGGGAAATACCCGCGGCCCTGGTCGAATGCCGGGGCGGGCAAGCGCTTCCCGCGCCCGCGGTTCACGCCGGCGAGGGCGCTTGGACCTACGAGCCCTTGGCAGAGACTCGGTTGGCGGTCGGCGGAGCGCCACCGGCTCGCCGCCGGGGCGGGGCGCGGCAGCACCGCCGGAAGCGGGACGATCTGGTGTCGCACCCATCCCCTCATCGCCACGACCCGCGCTACCCTTTGGGGTGCACGGTGCGCCACGTCAAGTTCGGCGACGGCACGGTGCTGGCGGTGGACGGTGAAGGCGCCGAGCGCAAGATTGTGGTGCACTTTTTCAACTACGGCCGGAAGAAACTGATGGAGAAATACGCCGGCCTGGAAAGAGTGTAAGGGAGAGAGGGGTGCCGAGCACCTCGTCCGGACTTTTTCCCGGAGGAAGGAAAGTGGGCGTGTGAGCTCGCAACTGCTGCGCAGGAAGAGCATTGACCGGCTGATCGCCGAAACCGACGAGCCCGGCCGGCGGCTGAAGCGGGTGTTGGGGCCGTGGAGCTTGGTGGCCCTGGGGGTGGGGGCGGTGATTGGCGCCGGGGTGTGGACGCTCTCCGGCACGGCGGCGCTGGGAATGAAAGTAGCCGTGCCCTCCATCTGGCATGCCCCGGTGCTCGACCTGGTGCTGCACGGCTCCCAGGCCACCGGGATCAGTGGCCGCCCGGGCGCCGGGCCGGCGGTGGCGCTGAGCTACGTGCTGGTGGCGCTCGCCTCCGCGTTTGCGGCCTTGTGTTACGCCGAGCTGGCTTCGATGATCCCGGTGGCCGGCAGCGCCTATACCTACAGCTATGCCACCCTGGGGGAAATCTTCGCCTGGATCATCGGCTGGGACCTGGTGCTGGAGTACGCGGTCTCGAACATGGCGGTGGCTGTCGCCTTCAGCGGCTATCTCGACAGCCTGCTGCGGGGCATCGGCCTGCACCTCCCCCCGGAGTTCACCACCCCTGTGTTCAGCGCCGGGGGCTACGCGGGAGGAATCTTCAACCTGCCCGCCTTCCTGATCATCATGTTCCTCACCGTGCTGCTGGTGATTGGCATCCGCGAGAGCGCCCGGGCGAACACGGTTATGGTGTTCATCAAAGTGGTGGCGATTCTGCTCTTCGTGATCGGGGCGGCCAAGTACGTGAGCGTGGACAACCTGCGCCCCTTCGCCCCCAATGGCGCCCAAGGGGTGCTGACCGGGGCGGCGCTGGTGTTCTTCGCTTTCATCGGCTTCGATTCCGTCTCCACCGCCGCCGAGGAGTGTCGCAACCCCCAAAAAGACATGCCCTTCGGCATCATCACCACCCTGGTCGTCTGCATGGTGCTCT
Organism: Terriglobia bacterium; assembly: GCA_046757645.1. GTDB lineage: Bacteria > Acidobacteriota > Terriglobia > Acidiferrales > 2-02-FULL-67-57 > JBHHYS01. The sequence goes on from JBHHYS010000047.1 coordinate 10,008, forward strand.
ACGTGGGGGTGGCGGTGGTGTTGACCGGCATTATCCCCTACACCCAGATTGATCCGCGGGCACCGGTGTCGAGCGCCCTGAAGCAGTTGGGGCTGGGGTGGCTGGAGTTCTGGGTGACGGTGGGGGCGCTGTTCGGGATGATCAGCTCGCTCCTGGTCTATCAACTTGGCCAGGCACGCATCTGGTTTGCGATGTCGCGCGACCGCCTGCTGCCGGGCAGCTTCTCCCGGGTGCACCGGCGCTTTCAGACCCCGCACGTCAGCACCTGGGTGGCGGGCTTCGTGGTGGCCATCCCCGCCGGCATCTGGGACATCGGGGAGTTGGCCGAGCTCTCGAACATCGGCACCCTGTTCGCCTTCGCGCTGGTGTGCACCGGGGTGCTGGTGCTGCGCCGCGCCCGGCCGGGCTTGCGCCGCCCCTTCCGGGTGCCGGGGGTGCCGCTGGTGCCGGTGCTGGGAATTCTCAGTTGCCTAATTCTGATGACTTCTCTACCCTTGATTACCTGGGGGCGGTTTTTGGTGTGGCTGGCAATCGGGCTGGTGATTTATTTCGCTTATAGTCGCCAGCGCAGCCAGCTCCGGGCGGCCCCCGGGGAGGGCCGCGGCGAGGCATAACAACTTACGATGCTCCGGGGCCAACACGCACAGGCAGGGACGCTGCTGCTGGTAGGTTTCTTGCTACTGGCGCAGCCGCCCGCCGCACCCGCCTGGGAAGGGCGCGCCCACCGGCTGATCGCCGCCCGCGCCATCGGGTCCCTGCCCTATCCGCTGCGCGGCTTCTTCGAGGCCAACCGTCTCTCTCTGGTGCAGCTCTGCGCCGACCCCAGCCTGTGGGGCGAGGTGCCGCGGCGCCCGGAGCAGGGGTTTATCCAGCTCGACTTCTACGGCCGCTTTCCCTTCCCCGAGCTGCCGCGGGACTACAACGACAGCGTGCGCAAGTTCGGCCGGGAAACCCTGACCGAGCACGGCATCCTGCCCTGGCAGGTGGGGACCTACAGCCTGAAACTGGAGGAGGCGTTTCGGAACCAGCAGTGGGACCAGGTGAAACTCTACGCCGCGGTGCTGGCGCGCTACGTGGGCGAGGCCCACGACCCCTTCAACACCACCATGAACTCCAACGGTCAGCTGTCCAACCAGCTCGGGGTGGAGTCGCGCTATGCCATCAGCCTGGTGGATCGCTACCAGATGTTTTTCATCATCCGCCCGGGGGGCGCCTACAAGATCGAGGACCCCACCGCGCACGCCTTCGGGATGGTGCTCGAGGCCCATACCTGGGTGGATAACATTCTGCTGGCCGACAGCCAGGCGCGGTCCGGCAAGCTCGATTACAACGACGACTACTACGACGCCTTCTACACCGCCGCCGGCCCCATCCTCATCCGGCAGTTGACCAATGCCAGCCAGAACGTGGGCGCCTACTGGTACACTGCCTGGGTGAACGCCGGCTCCCCCACCCCGCCCCTCCGCTGAGTCCCCATGGCCGGCCCCCTCCCCGCCGACCCCCTGGCGGTGCCCGCGTGGATTGAGCGGCTCCCCAAAGCCGAACTTCACCTCCACCTGGAAGGGACCGCCACCCCGGAAATCCTGGTGGCGCTGGCGCGCCAGCACCACGGGCGCGACCTGCCCCTCGAAGAAGCCCGGCAGCGCTTCACCTACCGCGGCTTCATCGGCTTCCTGCTCGCCTTCAAGTGGGTGAGCGAGCAGTTGCGCACCCCGGAGGACTACGCCTTCTTGCTGCGGCACCTCCTGGCGCGCCTGCACCAGCAAAACGTGCTCTATGCCGAAATCACCCTGTCGGCGGGGGTGCTGCTCTCGAAGCGGCGCGATCTGGACGCGGTCTTCACCGCCCTGGTGGCGGCCGGGGAAGAAGCCGGCAAAGAACATCCCGTCGAAGTGCGCTGGATTTTCGACGGGGTGCGCAACTTCGGCGCCGAGCACGTCGCCCAGGTGGCTGCGTGCGCTCTGCGCTGGAAAAATGCCGGGGTGGTGGGCTTCGGGATTGGCGGCGACGAGCAGCGGGGCCCGGCGGAACTCTTCCGCGCCACCTTCGAGAAGGTGCGCGCCGCTGGCCTGCGGGTTACCGTGCACGCCGGCGAAACCGCGGGCCCGGAAAGCATCTGGGGAGCGGTACGAGCGCTGGGCGCCGAGCGTATCGGCCACGGCCTCGCCGCCTTTCAGGATCCGGAACTGCTCGACTACCTGGCACGCCAGCAGATTCCCCTGGAGGTGTGTCCCACCAGCAACCGGCGCACCGGGGCGCTGGCCCAACAGACCGGCAGCGACGATTTGCGCTGCCACCCCTTAGTGGACTACTGCCGGCGGGGCCTACGAGTCACGCTCAACACCGACGACCCCGGCCTGTTTGACACTACGCTCAATGCCGAGTATGCCCGGGCGCACCGCCTGGGGCTGGCCCGCGCCGAACTCGTGCGGGTGGCCGAGACCGCCTTCGAAGCCGCCTTCTGCGAACAGGCCACCCGAGGGGCCTTGCTGGCGCGCTTTCGCGCCGTCGTGGCCGCGCTCAAGGCTTCAGGGTAGGGCAAGGGCTTGCTTGCCCCGCCCAAGACTAGCTGCGGTGCCCTTCCAGGGGGTTCGAGCCGTCTGAGGGCGGCAAAATCCTAGCGTTCCACGTCGAAGTAGATGCGCGCCATGGCGCGATACTGAGTGATCTTCTCGCCTTCGAGCGCCATTTCCAGCTCGGCGATCCGCGCCCACTTCATCCCCCGCACGCTCCGCGCGGCTTCCGCCACCGGGTTCTCCGCCGCCTTGGCGAAACTTTGCGTCGAGACCCCAACCACGTCTATCACTTTTTGCGCCACGGGCCACTCTCCTGTTTCTCAAAGTATGCCTTCACAGGTTAGCAGAGACGCTGGGCGCGGGCGTAGTGGATAACCGGGGCGCCCGGACGGTGCGAACCGGGTGGCGGGGCAATTTCAGCAGGTGGAGTCTGTGCGCGAGGAGCGCTTGAGCGGCCTGCCGGTTCCCCTCAACGCCTAACGAGTCAGGCTGAGGGTGCCTTTGTAGGACTCGAAGGTGAGCCGCGGCCCGCGCCCGGAGCCCACCGTCCCCCGCAGGTGCTCTCGCTTGTGGCGGCGGTCACGGCGGGTGGTCACCTCGACCGGAAAATCGCTGCGGAAGTCTGCCCGCCGCCCCAGCCGGGCTTCGAAGCTGAAGTCATCCTCGGGGTTGACCCGCACCCGCACGTCGCCTTTGTAGGTCTCGATGGCGGAGTCGCCGGTGAGGTCAAGGATGTTCAGGCGCGCCCAGCCCTTGTAGGTTTCGAACTCCAGCGCGCCGCGGAAATCTTCCAGCGCCAGGTCGCCCTTGTAGGTGTCCACCCGCAACTGACCCGCGAGGTTCGCCAGGCGAATGGATGACTTGTAGTCTTTCAACTCCAAGCGCACCCGGCGGGGGACGCGAATCTCATAGTCAACGAAGGGCGTGGTGCTCAGGTGGAAGCCAATCGTAATCTTGCGGCGCTGGCGCGACCGGGAGCGGATGCGCACCGTATCCCCCCACCGCTCGACTTCCACCTCGGCCTCCTCCCCCCCGGAACCACCCCAGAACAGATCGCCCGGGCGCACCCGGGCGCGGATGTCCACTTCGGGCTTGTCCCAACCGGTGATGCTTATCTCGCCCTTGTAGGCTTTCAGCTCCACCCGACCCCCGGGAGGAAGCGGTTCCACAAAGTGGAATTCGCGCTCCTCCCCGCCGGCACCGTTGCTGCTGACCACTACACAGCCGGCGGCTCCGAGCGCCGCCAGCGCCAGCCCGAGACTCAGGAGCCCTGCCGTCTTGCCTGGCCCGCGCATACTTCACCCCCTGGCAGCCTTCCACCACTCCTCTACGGAAAGAGCCCGGGAAAAGTTCCCTCGCGCCGCGGGGCGAGTTGTCCGAGAGGGAGATCGAAGGGAGCTTGTCCCTCGACTTTCGCTCGGGACGCTAAGCGGCAGTTGAACCGTCGCAGGGTCCCGGACCACCGCCCGACGCCCCAGCCGGCCCGGCGCATCGCCTACTCGGTGGGTAGCGCGCAGAGCTCGACGCGGTTGCCGTCGGGGTCGTCGAAGTAGATGGAGCGAGCGTTCCAGGCATCAAAGCGCACCGGGCCTTCGAACTCGATGCGCTTCGCTTTCAAGTGCGCCATTGCCGCGTCGAGTTCCTCCGGGGCGATGCGCAGGGCAAAGTGCACCGGCCCGTGGATGTGCTCGGCGCCGTAGCTCAGCGGTCCGGTGGTCAGCCCAATTCGCTGCGGCGTGCCCGGCGCCCCCGCCCACAGCCAGAGGAAATTCTTCTCCGGCTGATTGTCCACCTTCAGGCCCACCACGTCCTGATAGAAGGCGGCGGCTTGGTCTACGCCCTTCACCACCAGCACGATCTCCGAAATCCCTTTCACCGAGAACATGGCGGACCTCCTCGCCTCAAATTGCAACTAAACTCAACCCGGTTTGTGCACTCGCCTCTAGAAAAACCTCAGGCCTTGGCCGGGCGCTGTTCCGGGGGCTTGATGCGGCGGAAGGCCGCAAAGAGCAGCAGGTCGTAGACGATCTTGAGCCCGCTGCCGGCAAGGAGCGGCACCGACAGCGTGGCGGCCGACTGCATCAAATAGCCGGCGAAAGAGGGTGCGGCCGCCCAGGCGAGGTTGCGGCTCAAGTTGGTGGCGCCGCTGGCGAAAGTGCGCTCGGCGGGCGCCACCATTGCCAGGGTGTAAGACTGACGCGTGGGCACGTCCATCCGCACCAGGACCTCCCGCGCCAGGAAAAGAGACGCCGCCCAGCCAAAGCTCGGCACAAAAGGCACGGCCAAGAGTAGTAGGTTGGCCGGGATGTGGGTGAAGACCATGGTGTTTACCAAGCCGATGTGCCCGGCCAACCAAGCGGCGCCCAGGTGCGAACCAGCGTTGGCCAGTCCGGCGGCAAAAAACAGCGGGGCCAACCACTCTTCTCCCACCCCAAAGCGGCGAAAGAACCAATATGCCAGCAGAGTGTTGGTGAGGAAGCCGCCGCCTAAACTGTCGAGGCTGAAGAGCCCAGCCAAGCGGAAGATGATCTTCTTCGACGCGGCTGAGATCCGGGGCGGGGCGGCGCCAGCGACATAGACCTCCACTTGGCGGGACAGCCCCAGGTAGAGGACGCCCACCCCCAACATCAGCACGGCATAGAGACCGAAGGTGAGCCGATAGGAGTCGAGCACTTCTACACCAAATTTCTGCCGCAACAAATACGCCAGCCCGGCCAGCAAGCTGCCCAAGGCACCACCGGCGTCGAGCAGAAGATTGTAATAAGCCAGGGCCCAGGTGCGGCGCTCAGCCGGAACAATTTCCGGCACCACCGCCTGCTCCAGCGCGACCGCACCACCGCGGTCGCGTCCCATCCCGTTGAGCATGCCGAAGAAGGCGGCCAAGAGAAAAACAGAGAAGCGCGAGGCTAGGGCCACCGTGACACCGCCCCCAGCAGAGAGTACTGCCAGCCACAAGAGTGTGGAGCGACGACCCAGCCGGTCGGCGCGGAGTGTCACCACCAGCGTGCCGACGGCCGCACCCCCTAGCCCGCCAGCCACCACGATACCGATTGCCCCTGCGCCCAAGCCAGCCTGAGCCAAATAGAGCGCCAGCAGCACGCCGGTCAGTCCGATCCCCAGCGAGCGCAGAAAGGCCGCCGCATAGATCAACAACAGATTCCGGTTGAGCTGCACAGGAGGTCAGCCGGTCGATCGACAACCGTATTCGTACAGCGTGTCGGGGAGGGGCAACTCGAGCCGACCCGGGAGAATCGTGTCGTTATTCAACGGTAACGCTCTTGGCCAGGTTGCGGGGTTGGTCAACGTCGCAGCCGCGGCGGACGGCGATGTAGTAGGCCAGCAGTTGGACGGGGGCAGCCTCGAGCAAAGGGGAAAGCAGCTCGCAGGTGGGGGGGAGCTCGAAAACCTGGTCTGCGGCGGCGCGGGCTTCGGTGTCGCCCTCGGTTACCAGGGCGATGACGATGCCGTCGCGGGCCTTGACCTCGCGGATGTTGCTCACCGTCTTCTCGTAGCGGGTCACCGACTCCGGGTTGTTGCGGTCCACGGTGGCCAGCACCACCACGGGCAGGTTGAGGTCAATCAGGGCGTTGGGGCCGTGCTTCATCTCCCCGGCGGGATAGCCTTCGGCGTGGATGTAGGAAATCTCCTTGAGCTTGAGGGCGCCTTCCAGCGCGAGCGGGTAGTGGATGCCGCGCCCCAGGAAGAGAAAATCGTGGCGGCGAAAGAACAGCCGGGCCAGCTCTTCGATTTCCTCGTCCCGCTGCAGGATTTGCTCCAGCTTGGCGGGGATCTTCAGCAACTCTTCGATGAAGGGCTTCGACGCCTCCGGGGTGAGCCGGCCGCGGGCCTGGGCGAGGTGGAGTGCGAGGATGAACAGGGCGGCGAGTTGGGTGGTGAAGGTTTTGGTGGAGGCCACGCCGATTTCCGGCCCGGCGTGGGTGTAGAGGCAGCCGTGGGCCTCGCGGGGAATCATGGAGCCGACCACGTTCGAGATCGCCAGGGTCTTCGAGCCTTTTCGCTGCGCTTCGCGCTGGGCGGCGATGGAGTCGGCGGTTTCCCCCGACTGGCTGATGATGACCGTCAGGGTGCGGGCGTCAATGATGGGGTCGCGGTAGCGGTACTCAGAGCCGTAGTCCACTTCCACCGGCAGACGGGCCAACTGCTCCACCATAAACTTCCCCGCCAGGGCGGCGTGCCAGGAGGTGCCGCAGGCCACAATTTTGACCTCGCGGAATTCCCGGAAGTCGGCCTCGCTGAGTTCCATCTCCTCGCCCAGGTACACCCGACCCGTCTCCCGCGAGACTCGTCCCAGCAGGGTGTCGCGCACCGCCCGGGGCTGCTCGAAGATTTCTTTCAGCATAAAGTGCTTGAAGCCGCTCTTTTCCGCCTGGATGGGATCCCAGGTGATGTGCTGCAGGGCGCGCTGCACCGCATTGCCGGCGAAATCGAGCAGCCGCACCCCTTCCGGGGTGATGACGGCCAGTTCGCCATCCGCCAGAAAGAAGACGTCGCGGGTGTGGTAGAGCAGGGCGGGGATGTCCGAGGCGACAAAGTATTCGTCCTGGCCCAAGCCGATGACCGCCGGCGGGCCGGAGCGCACCGCCACGATTTTGTTGGGGTCGCGGACGGAGAGGATGGCCAGAGCAAACAGGCCGCCGAGCTCCCGCACCGCCCGGCGCACCGCCTCTTCCAGGGGGAGCGCCGCCCCCTGGCTCGGGGAGTGGTACTTCTCCACCAGGTGGGCGATGACTTCGGTATCGGTCTCCGTAACAAAGCGATGGCCCTCGGCCTGCAAGCGCTCTTTCAGGGCGAGGTAGTTTTCAATGATGCCGTTGTGGACGACGACGATCGCGCCCTGACAATCGCGGTGGGGGTGGGCGTTTTCCTCGGTGGGGCGGCCGTGGGTGGCCCAGCGGGTGTGCCCGATGCCGTAAACGCCGTCCACCGGCTGCAGCCGAATCGTCTCCTCCAAGTTGCGCAGCTTACCCTGGCAGCGGCGGATTTCGAGCCCGGCATTCTCTCCTACCACCGCGATGCCAGCGGAGTCATAGCCGCGATACTCCAGCCGCTTCAAGCCGTCGAGCAGCACTGGCACCACCGGTTTCTTCCCAATGTAACCGATAATCCCGCACATATCAGTGACCCGTGACCCGCAACCAGTCCGGAAGAGGTGCTCTGCTCGTCCCGCCTGCCCCGCGCGAGGTGGAGGGGAGCGCAGTCGAGGGGCACCCGCGCTTCGTCATTCCTCTAGCTCGTAGTGGTATTCTTCGATCACCGGGTTGGTGAGCACCTCGCGGGCCATCCGCTCTACCTCGGCGCGGGCCTGCTCCCGGGTAAGGCCGTCCAACTCCAGGTCAAACACCTTGCCCTGGCGCACCTCTGTGATGCTGCGGTAGCCCAGCCCGGCCAGCGCCTGCTGGATGGTCTGCCCCTGGGGGTCGAGCACCGTCTTCTTCAGCGTGACGTAGACGCGCGCCTTCATCCCCAACCACCGGCCGGCAACCCGCTATTGTAGCGCGACCCGTGCCCAGCGACCAGCGACCCGTGTTCAATCCAGCGGCCTGGCGGCCGCGCTGTCATTCCGAGTCCCGATTCCATCGGGACGAGGAATCTGCTTGTTGGCTCAGCGTAAGCCGACATCTGGCCAGCCGAATGCCCCCGAACACAGAAAAGCAGATCCCTCGCTGCGCTCGGGATGACAGACCAGTGCGAGTTTCGTTTTTCGATTTTCGCTTTTCGCCTTAGAATCCTTACTATGCTGCCCTTCAAGCTGGTCTATTCCGACGACTACGACCTCAACCTGGGGAACCACGTTTTTCCCGCGGTGAAGTACAAGTTGATCCGGGAAAAGTGCCTGGCGGAGGGGCTGGCCACGGGGGAGGATTTCCTCGAGCCGGCGCCGGCCCCGGACGAAGACATCCTCCGGGTGCACACCCAGGAGTGGGTGCGGAAGCTAAAAACCGGCAAGCTTTCCCCCTACGAGATCATGCGCCTGGAGGTGCCCTATTCACCGCAACTGGTGCGGTCCTTTTGGCTGTCGGCGGGCGGGTCCACCCTGGCGGCCCGCCGCGCCCTTGCCGAGGGTTGCGCCTTCAACCTGGGCGGCGGCTTCCACCACGCTTTTCCCGACCACGGCGAAGGCTTCTGCGCCATCCACGACGTGGCGGTGGCCCTGCGGCGGCTGCAAGCCGAGGGCACCGTGCGCACCGCGCTGGTGGTTGACCTCGACGTCCACCACGGCAACGGCACCGCCGCCATCTTTGCCGGCGACCCCAGCGTCTTCACCCTCTCGGTGCACCAGGAGAACAACTACCCTTATCCCAAGCCGCCCTCGGACATTGA
>JBHHYS010000048.1:0-18398 GCA_046757645.1 Terriglobia bacterium
CTATAATGAACACCGGTGAAAGGAGGCGTTTATCATGCTTATGGAGCTGAGTGTGATTCCGCTGGGGCGGGGGCGCTCGATCAGCGCTGACCTGGCCGACGTGGTGAAAATCATTGACGCCAGCGGGCTCGACTACCGCTTGACCGCCGCCGGCACCATCGTCGAAGGCCACTGGGACCAGTTGATGGAGCTGGCCAAGAAGTGCCACAGCAACATGCGCGGCAAGACCGAGCGGGTCATCACCTTGATGAAAGTGGACGACTACGAGCAGCGCACCGGGCGGCTGACCGCGGCGGTGAAGTCGGTAGAAGCCAAAGTCGGCCAGCCGGTCAAGACGTAGTCGGAAAACATGCGGCCACCGTGTCCGACGGCCCACTGTCTCCGACCAAATCAAAACACCATAACAAAGGAGAAATGTGCCCATGCAACTTCGAGCAGCGATGGCAGCGATGGTCTTACTGCTGGGGGGAGTTGGTGTCGCCTGTGCCCAGGGGCCGACGCCCACGGCGGCCACGCGCCGCGCGGAAGCGGCGATCACCGCGGAATTCCTTCGCGCCCAAACCGCCTTTCTGGCCGACGACCTGCTGGAGGGACGTGCGCCGGCTACCCGGGGGGGCGAGCTGGCCGCCCACTACATTGCGGCGCAGTTTGCCCGCCTGGGGCTGGCGCCCGCCGGCGACAACGGAACCTACTTCCAGAACTTCTCCATGCTGGGGCAGACGGTGGCGCCCACGGCGCACCTGCGGGTTGCCGGCCGTGGGCCGGTGCAGACATTCAACTATTTCGATGACTTCGTGCCCTTCACCGATGAGGAGCGGGAGCGCGTGCAGGTTGCGGGCGAGCTGGTTTTTGTGGGCTACGGCATCGTGGCCCCGGAATACCGCTGGGACGACTTCAAAGGCGTAGAGGTGAAAGGGAAGGTCCTGCTGATGCTGGTGAACGATCCGCCGGCAACGCCCGCGGAGCCCCAGCTTTTCGGCGGCCAAGCGCTCACTTACTACGGCCGCTGGACCTACAAGTACCAAAACGCCGCCCGCCAGGGCGCTGCCGGAGCCATCCTGATTCACACCACCGAGTCGGCTGGCTACCCATTCAAAGTGGTGCAAACCTCCTGGTCGGGCGAGCAGTTCGCCTTGCCGCGGAGTCCGGGGGATGTTCCTCCGCTGGCGCTCAAAGCCTGGGTGAGCGAGTCCGCGGCCAAGAAAATCTTGGCCATGGCCGGGCAAGACCTGAGCGCGCTGCAGGAAGCAGCCGCTCGGCGCAGCTTCCGCCCGGTCGAGCTGGGGCTGAAGGTTTCCACCGCGCTCCCGCAGGAGTTGCGGCGGATTGAATCGCCGAACGTCATCGGGGTGCTTCCCGGCAGCGATGCCCGCCTGAAACAGCAGTACGTCATCTACACCGCCCACTATGACCACCTGGGCGTGGGCAAAGAGGTGAACGGCGATGCCATCTACAACGGCGCTGCCGACAACGCCCTGGGGGTGGCCGCCCTGCTGGGCATCGCCGAAGCCATGGCGCGGCTCGAGGAGGCCCCCAAGCGAACCCAGGTCTTCCTGGCGGTAACCGCCGAAGAGTATGGGCTGCTGGGCTCCGCCTACTACGCCCAGAACCCGGTCTTCCCCCCGGCGCAAACCGTTGCCAATATCAACATCGACGGCCTGAGCCGCTGGGGGCCGACGCGGGATATTGTGCTGATCGGGAAGGGCAAGTCGGAGTTGGACGAAGTGGCTCAGTTGGTGGCGCGCGCTATGGGCCTTGAACTCCGCTCCGACCAGTTCCCCGAGAAGGGCTACTTCTACCGCAGCGACCAGTTCAGCTTCGCCAAGCAGGGCATCCCTGCCCTGTACTTCGACGAAGGCCTGGAGGTGATCGGACAGTCCGCCGGCTACGGGAAGAAAAAGGCGGAAGAGTGGGTGGCCACCGACTACCACCAGCCCAGCGATGAGATCAAACCCGACTGGGATTGGCGGGGGGCTGAGCAGATGGCGAGATTCCTCTTTCAGGTCGGCTGGAGGGTCGCCAACTGGGAGCGGCGGTTCGAGTGGTACGAAAACGCCGAGTTTCGCGCCGTCCGCTTGAAATCGCTGCGCCCGGCCGGACTGCTCAAAGAGTAGCGCCCACTGCGCCTTGACACGGCCCTGGCCGCTCGCTACCCTTTCCCGAAACCGGCCCTATGAAACCAGAGCGGCACCACTGGTACCTAGTAGCAGTCGCTGCGGTCTCTCTCGTTGTCGGGTACTTCGCTGGGCGGGAGCACGTCAAGTATGAAATCCGCTCCGCGATGCAGGACGCTCTGTCCGGGGTGTCCGGCATCCTAGGTGGCGCCCGGGAGGTCGGTTCAGAGGCCGCACTCCAACGCGAAGAGCAGCAGAAGCAGAGGCGTCAAGAGGTCGAGGCGTACAGGCCCTTCGTGGAGCTGTACGACGTCGGGGGCGGCTACCGGAAGGGCAAGCTCAAGTGCTGGGACCGACCCTGCCCGGCGGTGTGGGGCAAGGCCAGGAACCGAGGAAACCGGACGCTGGAGGAGGTCAAAGTCACGGCCTACTTCCCGGACAAGGAGGGCAACGTCATCTTCGAGAAGGAGTTCCATCCGGTGCTAGTCACATCGCTCGGCTCCGACGGCGGGCCGCTCAAGCCAGGGTACATCCGCGAGTTCGGCTACGTTGTCGAGGAGTGCCCGTCCGAGTGCGTCCCGCGCAGGGTGAGCGTCGTGGTGACCGACCTCAAGTTCAGCGAGGAAGAGTAGCCGCCAACTGCCGTCAGCTGCAATCTAAGGAAAGCATCGGCCTAAGGGCCTTCGGTTTCCTGCTGTCCGAGAAACACGGTTCGATATCTGCGGTCCAGGTGCTTGATTTCGTCCAGGTCAGTAATCTCAGCGTAAAGGAAAGCGTAGTCGCGCTTCTGCGTGAAGATGGCGTCAACCCCCTGGTTGTCCAGCATGGCCATCTCGGCTACTTCGCGCCCATCCGCATCCTTTTCTATCTTGATGCAGCGGTAGTCGAGGCCCCAGGAGTTTCTATAAAACTTGCCCGGCTCCAGCGCGGGGTCGGCACCCTTGCGCTCCTCGTCCAGCTGCCACTGGTCGCTTATGAAGGAGCAGATGTGGAGCGCGGAGTCCACGGCCTCCACGGCTTGTGCGGCTGTTGACCCTTTCTCCGCGTATCTAATGTCCATGCTGGGAAGATTCACTTTCCTAACCGCCGGCTCCAGATATTCAAATTTTCTGTTCTTGGACTTGAGGGCGTCCAGTGCTTTAGCGAGGTCATGCCGGAACTCCTTCTTTAGATCCTCCTCGCCGAGATCGTATCGGGCCAAGGTAGCCTTCATGAACTTCTCTACCGCTTCGTGAGCATGGAATATCGCTCCCTGCACATTTCCGTCGTTCTTTAGAACCGACACCGAAGCACGGATGTCCTGTAGGCCTCTTTCGACTAAGTCTCTTGGCAGAGGTCCCAAGGAACCCGGGTTCCTCCCGAGATTCTTCAGCGACAGCACTTGGTGGTAGCCCGCTAAGAAGCAGCGCACTATGTGTTGATGCTCCTTCTGGGTCAACGACCTGGCCATGTCGTCGGTAAGGCCCTCGACGAACTTCAAAGGCTCAACGCGGTCGCGCCCGTAGACGGTAGGAAATGTGAGGAAGTAGACAAGCCCGCGCAGCATGAAGGGCTTCTCACCAATCGTAAAATTCACTAGAGCACGGTCGCCGTACCTCCGGCTGTACCAATCTTGAATGTTGTCCAACAATGGAGCACAGGCCGGACCAAATATGTCGGCGGAGATGCCGTCCTGTTCGAGGATCCTCAGGAGCGCCCTAATCGCCCGTGAATGTACAGGGACGCCTTCTTCGGTCATCTGACGGTCAATCTCGTCCAGTCTCTGGCTGTAGTCTATTGGCCCCAACATTTCTCTGTCCTCTCCGCCCGCATTTTACCATCAGAGGTCGGCTTTCGCTGACCCCCGGATAGGCATCGCTCAGAGAATGTCTTCGATTTCGGGGAGGATGGCGATGTGGGAATAGTCGAAGCCGTTGATGGTGTAGAGTCGCGCCGGTTCCTCTTCGGGGTCGCGGGTGAGTCGGAAGAAGCGGCTGATCTGGTAGTCCTCGTCATAGGCGGATAAAAGCCGCTCCAGTTCCTTGCGGGGCAGGCCGAACTCGGAGAGATGGAGGCGACGACTGTAGTCGCCCGCCCGCTCCCGATACTTCGCCACCAGCTCGCGCAGGGTCATGGCTCCTGCCGCTTCGACTTGGACGGCCCGCGTGTGCGCCCCCGCGTCATTGTCGTTGAACCAGTTTGGAACGGCACTAGTCGGCCGGAAGATAGACGCCGCGCTCGCCGTACGGAAAATTGAAATAGTGAATCGGGGTGCGCTTGGGGAGGCGTTCGCGCAGCAGTCCCAGCAGACGGTCACTGCCGTGGGCCAGGCAGTAGTACTCCTTGCCGCCGCGGAAGCTGGCCAACTGCCCGCGCTGGGTGGTGAGACCGCGCTTGACCATCAACAGCAGCGCTGGCTGCCCGCACTTCTGGCAGCCCCCCAGCGGTTCGGCCACCAGTGACTGGCAGTGGATCACGTCCTCCGCCCGCAGCCCGGAATCCCCCAGATGTTGCTGCTCGATGAAGATGTAGGCGGCCACGCCCTCTTTGCTCGGCTCGAAGGCGATGATTCGCCGGTTCCCCCCGGTGATCTCGGGTTCCAGCAGGGTCAGCAGGCAGTCGGGACACACGGTAATCGCCGGGCGGGGCGGCTGGCGCACGGTCGCCTGGCCGCCGTTGCGCAAGCGCACCTGGTCGGGGTGCAAAGCAATGGCGCCCGCGCGCTCGATTCGGGCGTGGACGCAGGCCGGGGCCGGGTGCGAAAACAGCCGCTGCCACCAGGGCGGCGGCGGCGGGAGCGGAATCCGGGAGTAAACCCTGGCCGGGTCAAGTTTGCTGGTCATGGCGCCCGCGCTGTTTCTATCCTATCACGGCGTTTGGCGTTCGCGCCTATCGCCGCCCGGCGCGGGAGAGGCGGTTGGGCACCCCGGCTAACGGCTCAGCTCAGCCAAGTTTTCCCAGGGCCTCGAGGATCTCCTCGAGGTGGGGGAGGGTGGAGAGGTCATAGACTTTCTTCCAGCGCACCTTGCCTTTGGTGTCCACCAGCACCACGGCGCGGTCGCTGATGCCGGGGAAGGGCGGGCCTTCGCGCAGCAAGCCGTATCGGTCGGTCACCTCGCCGTGGGGATAGAAGTCGCTGCAGAGCGGATAGCTCAGCGGGCCAATGGCGTACTTTTGCCAGGCAAGGTGGGAGGGAATCGAGTCCACGTTGATGCCCACGACCTGGGCATTGAGCGCGGCGAACTGGCTCTGGGCGGCCTCGAACGCCGGCATCTCCGACGCTCAAGTGGGCGTCCAGTCCAGCGCGTAGAAGGCCAGCACGACGTTCTTCTCTCCGCGCAGGGCCGAGAGTTTGAACGTGCCTCTTTTCTCCCCGGCCACGCAGGGCAGTTCGAAATCGGGCGCTTCCGCCCCCACCTGGATTTCTTCCATCGGGGCACCCTCCCTAATGGGGTGGCGAAGAGCCCGCTATTCTAGCACGCCTAGTGGCTTCTACCGAACGGAAGGCCAGCGCTCTTGGCCGGATCCTGACTGACGCCGCCCAAGAGGTTGGGACGCATTGGCGCCCTTGGCGTTGACTTCCCGGCGGCTGCACCCTAAGATGGCGGGCATTGGAAGGCCCGGTCGACATTTTCAACACCGACCAATAGCGCAGGGGCGCCGGCTGTCAACCTGAAGCCCGTCAAGCCTATCTAGCTGCGCTGAAAGCAAAAGGAGGGCTACAGTGGTTGGCCAATCCGCTATTCAGAAATTCAAAGCCTGCCTGCGCGGCGAGCTGCTGCGTCCCGCGGACGAAGGCTACGACGCGGCTCGGAAGGTCTTTAACGCCATGATTGACAAGCGCCCAGCGATGATCGCCCGTTGCGCTGGGGCCGCGGATGTCGTCGCCGGCGTCAACTTCGCCCGCGAGCATAACTGGCAGGTGGCGGTGCGCGGTGGCGGCCACAACGTCGCTGGAAATGCCGTGTGCGACGGCGGGCTGATGATTGATCTGTCGCGGATGAAGGGTATCCGCGTGGACCCAATTCGACGCACGGTGCGGGCACAGCCTGGGCTCACCTTGGGCGAGTTTGACCGCGAAACCCAGGCCTTTGGGCTCGCCACCACACTCGGAATCTTCTCTACCACAGGCATTGCTGGTTTGACCCTGGGCGGCGGCCTCGGCTGGCTGGGGAGCAAATACGGGCTGGCCTGCGACAACTTGCTCTCCGTTGATGCGGTCACCGCCGACAGCCAGTTCCTTACCGCCAGTGAGAATGAGAACCCAGACCTGTTTTGGGGAGTGCGGGGCGGTGGGGGCAACTTTGGCATCGTCACTTCGTTCGAGTACCGTCTCCATCCTGTTGGGCCGGTGTTGGCCGGTCTAGTGCTCTATCCGCTCTCAATGGCCAAAGAGGTAATGCGTTTTTATCGAGAGTTTTCCCAAGAAAAGCCCGATGAGCTGCGGGTGGACTTGATTTTGGGTACCGGGCCAGACGGCAACCTCGCCGCCGTCATCGCTCTCTGCTACTGCGGGCGGCTCGAAGAGGGCGAGCGGCTGATTGAACCGGTACGGAAGTTTGGCTCGCCGACAGCCGACCTGATCCGGCCGATGAGCTACTGCGAGTGGCAGACCATGCTGGACCCGGTCATGCCTCCGGGCCTGCACAATTACTGGAAATCAAACTTCATCGCCGAGCTGCCCGATGCCGCGATTGAGACGCTAGTTCGCTATGCCGAGAGGGCGCCCTCGGCCATCGGGATGCTGGCACTAGAGGACATGCATGGGGCGGCGAGTCGCGTCAATCCGACGGCGACTGCCTTCGCCCACCGCCACGCCCAGTACTCGCTGCTCATTATTGCCATGTGGCCCGATCCGGCCGAAACCGAGAAACACATCCGCTGGGTGCGCGAGTGCTGGGATGCAATGGAACCGTTCACGGCCGGGCGGGCCTACGTCAACTACCTAGCTGAGGACGAGAGCGCCGATCGTGTCCGGGAAGCCTACGGGCCAAACTACGATCGCCTGGTGGCGCTGAAGAACAAGTACGACCCCACCAATTTCTTCCGCCTCAACCAGAACATCAAACCAATAGCGAGCTAGTCAGACGGTGACGAAGAGGCCGGTGACGTACATCACGCCCAGGCCCAGGGCGAACCCCGCCAGGCTCCAGCCACCGGCCAGCGAGGCGGCGCCCGCCTGGCGCACCTGGTGGCGGGTGATTTCAATCACCACTTGGAAGACCGCCCCGGCGCCAATGGCTAGGAACAACACCGCCCAGAGCGCAGTGTAGGCGAAGGCGCCCAGCAGCGTGCCGGCAATGGTGGGGGCGCCGGCGAGCAGCCCCAGCCACACCAGGTGGCGCCAGCGGAAGCGCGAGCGCACCACGGGCGCCACCACCGCCACCCCTTCCGTTAGGTTGTGCACCATGAACCCGACGACCAGGAGGAAGGTGGTGGCGAACTCACCCAGGGCGTAGGCCCCGCCGATTGCCAACCCCTCGCCCAGGTTGTGCACGCCGATGCCGAAGGCGATGGTGTAGGCCAGCAGCAGACCGGCGCCGGACTCGCCCGCGTCGGGCTCGCTCGCGCCCCGCTGCCGCTTCAGCCAGCCGGAGACCCCGTAGAGGCCCAGCAGGCTCAAGCTCAAGCCCATCAGGATGAGCGCCACCCCCTGGTAGGGTCCCGGCACCTGCGCCGCGTTCTCCAGGGCACCTTCGAGGGCATCCACCCCCAGAAAGACCAGCAGGCCCGCGGTCAGACTGAGCAGAAAGAAATACCAGTTCCGCGACAGGCGGCGCAGAAAGGGCAGCCAGAGTATCCCCAGAAAAACGGGAATCACCCCGACGTACACACCCAGGAGCGCAAAGCTCCCCAGCATCGCCGGGCCCGGCGCGGGTGTTTCGGTGGCGATCTCGATCTCGTGGGTGAAGACCAGGCTGTTGGCGCTGATGAGAACGATCTCGTAGGGCTCGCCCGGCGTCCAGGGATAGGGGATGCTGACCACGGCGCGCTCGAGTCGCTCCAGCGTATCGTCCGGCTCGATTTTAAATTCCCAGCTTGCGCGGGTGATCCAGCCCACCTGCACCTGGGTGATGGTCAGGGGCTCCGGGCCAGTGTTGATGACGTGGGCCTGGATTTCATCGGCTCGCAACACCACCCGCTCGAATTCGAGCTTCTCCAGGGGTGCCGGGGAGGTCAGCTCCAGGCCGGTTCCGCGCGCCAGCAGTAGATAAAGGATTCCCCCCAGCAGCAACAAAGGCATCAGCGCGCTGGCCGCCACCAAGAAGCCGGCGCGGGACTGGCTTTTGTTTGGCTCCTTTGTTTCAGTCATGGGTCAATTGCCGGCAGAGAAAGAAACCGCGGGCTGCCAGCGCGATGCTGGCCGGGCTCAGCGCCGATCCTGGCTCGGGGCGAACGGTTCAGCCGCAGCTTCCTGCGCGCTGGCCGCCGCTCGCTCCACCACCTGGAACCAGCCCATCAGGCCTTGCTCCATGTGCTCGGTGACGTGGCACTGGAACATATAGGTTCCGGGATAGTCGTACTGAAATTCCAGGATCGCCCGCTCGGCGATGCTGAGCGTCTTCACGTCGGTGTATTCGCTCGGGGTGAGCGAAGTCCCCGAGGGGTAGAGCCGGTACATATTGCCGTGCAGGTGCGGCACCATGGCTTCTTCAAAGATGTTCATCACGTACATGCGCACCGGCTCGCCCTTGACCAGTTCGATGGGGTTGTCAGCGTATTGAAAGGCGCGCCCGTTCCAGGCGTAGAACTCCGCCTCGCCGTCGCGGTCAACATCGAAGGCGCTCATCACCATGGCCAGCTCCCGCATCGGCTTCCGGCCGGACTTGGGGTCGATGATCATCATCCCGTAGAGGCCGTTGTGGATGTGCTGCGAGGTGGGCATGGAGTGGCAATGGTAGGGCATCACCCCGAAGGGCCGCGCCACGAACTCATAGGTGAATGTTCCGCCGGGCGGCACCAGCTCGAATACCCCGTCCATGGAAGCGGGATGAATCCCGTGGAAGTGAATGGTGTGAGGCAACTGGCCCCGGTTGACCAGGGTGATCCGCAGCAACTCGCCTTCTGTCGCCCGCAACACCGGCCCGGGTACGGTGCGGTTGAAGGTCCAGGCGGACAACACCACGCCCGGCGCCACCTCGTACGGCACGTCCTCCTCGATCACCAGGGTGTACTCCCGCACCCCGTTCGGCGCCGGAGCGGCCGGGGGCGGGGTGGGATCGTAGACCTGGCTGGAATCAAAGCGCCGCCGGCCGGGATGCTCGTACTGGTAGAGTCCGCTGCCCTTGCTGGGGGGCAGGTGGCGCCCGCGCCCAGCATAGACCGCCGGGGTGCGCGGGTTGGGCTCGGGCACGGCTTTTTTGTCGGCGGCGCGTCGCCGGGGCGCAAACAGCAATACCCCGGCGGCGGTGAGCACAAGAATCAATACCGTGGCCAGAATCCGTGGGCGATTTTTCATTCCTGTCTACCCCCGCGCAGCGGGCGACCCCGGCGCCTGAAGTTAACTGTGGTTAACATTGGTTATGAATAGCACTTAATCCCCTCATTCGTCAAGAGGCGATGCGATTCCCCCCCGCCGGGCCGAAGAAGGCCGGCCATTCGACTTGGAGCTGGGGGAGAAGGTCGGGTTCAAGCACGGGTCAACCCCGGAGCGGTTAGCCCCCGCCCAGGGCCCGCACGCTCTGGGTGACGACGAAGGAGACGGCGCTGGCGATGAGGAAGGGGAGGAGGGCGGCGATCAGCATCCAGCGCAGGCTGCGGGTTTCCCGGTAAATCGTCCACAGAGTGGTACCACAGGGAAAGTGCAATACCGAAAACAGCATCATGGAGAGAGCGGTGAGCCAGGTCCAACCATAGCCGTCCACCAAGAGGCGGCGGATCGCCTCCAGGCTGTCCATTTCCACCAGGGCTCCGGCCGACAGGTAGCTCATGAAGAGAATGGGTAAGACGATCTCGTTGGCCGGCAGCGCCAAGAGAAAGGCCAGCACAATGAAACCGTCCAAGCCGATGGCGTGGCCAAAGGGTTGGAACCAGCCGGCCAGATGCACGAGGACGCTCTGCGAGCCCACCTGCACGTTTGCCAGTACCCAGGTTATCCCCCCGGCCGGTGCCGCCACCAGCACCGCGCGTCGCAGCACGAACAGGGTGCGGTCGAGAAGCGAGCGGATCAGCACGCGGCCGACTTGCGGGACGCGGTAGGGAGGCAACTCGAGGGTGAAGGAGGACGGCAGACCTCGTAAGAGTGTCTTCGACAGCATCCAGGAGACGCTCAGCGTGGTGGCGATGCCCACCAGAACCATGCCGACAACCATGGCGGCGGCGGCGGCGGAAGAATGAGTCCCGGCCACCACCGCGCCCATCAAGATGCTTGCCAAGACAATCAGGGTGGGAAACCGGCCATTGCAGGGCACAAAAGTGTTGGTCAGAGTGGCGATCAGGCGTTCGCGGGGGGACTCAATGATGCGGCAGGCGATCACCCCCGCCGCATTGCAGCCGAAGCCCATGCTCATGCTGAGCGCCTGCTTGCCGTGCGCGCCCGCCTTCTTGAAGAAGCGGTCCAAGTTGAAGGCGACCCGGGGCAGATAGCCGAAATCCTCGAGCAGGGCGAACAACGGGAAAAAGATGGCCATCGGCGGCAGCATCACCGAGACCACCCACGCGAGGCCGCGATACACGCCCAGCACCAGAAATCCGTGCAGCCAGGCCGGGGCGCCCAGCCCGACGAACAAGGCGGTGAGTTGCTCCTGGCCCCAAAACAGCCAGGAGGCCAGCAGGCTGGAGGGATAGTTTGCTCCCACCACCGTCACCCAGAAGACTAGCCCCAGCACCAGCAGCATGGCCAGATAGCCGCTGCGCGGGGAGGTGAGCAAGTCGTCGAGGCGGCGGTCCCAGTCAACCCGGCGGGTCGGCACCTGCACCAACACCTGCGCGGTCACCGCTTCGGCCTCGCGGTAGAACTGTCCCACGATGCGGTCGGGCAGGTTGGAGCCGAGCGTGCCCGCCAGGGCATTTGCCCGGTTCAGCAACCAGGCCTGTTCCCGCTGCGTCATCGGGGGCTCTCCATGGGGGTGAGGCCTAGCGGGGCCAGCACGCCGGTCTCTCCTTCCAGCAGGCGCAGGGCTGCCCAGCGGCGCTGCGCGGGGTTGGGAAGCCAGAGGTCGAGCAACGATTCGAGTTCCGTCACCGCGGCCTCGATGGGCGGGTCGTAGCGTATGGGGCGCACCGCGGGGGTGTGCCGGCCCGCTACCACGTCGTCCACTGCGGCCAGCAAGCGGTCCACTCCTTCTCCGCGGCGGGCGTTGGTGGCCACGGCGGGAACTCCGAGTTGCCGCGAGAGCTCCTCTGTATCCACTTGCATCCCTTTGCGGCGAGCTTCGTCGGTCAAGTTCACCGCCACCACCACCTGGGAGGTGATCTCCAGCACTTGCAAGACGAAGTTCAGGTTGCGACCCAGGCAGGAGGCGTCGGTGACCACCACGGTCGCATTCGGCTGGCCCGCGAGGAGGAAGTCGCGCGCCACCTCTTCCTCCGGAGAGTGGGCGAGCAGGGAATAGGTTCCCGGGAGGTCAACCACCAGGAATTTGCGGTCGCGGTAGCGGCAGAGGCCTTCCGCCCGCATCACCGTCTTGCCCGGCCAGTTGCCGGTGTGTTGCCGCAGGCCGGTGAGTACGTTGAACAGCGTGCTCTTGCCTGTGTTGGGATTGCCGGCCAGCGCCACCACCGCAGCGGTGGCCGCACCGACCGGGAGGCCGAAATGGCTCGCGCAGGTGCGCTGCCCGCAGAGGGTGCAGCCCGCGCTCATTGTTCTCCCCCGGCTCGGTGGCGCACTCGCACCCGGGCGGTATCTTCCGAGCGCAGGGCCACCAGGGCGCCGCGGATGGCGTAGGCGGTGGGCTCGCCCGATGCGCTGCGGCGGACTGCGGCCACCGGCGTGCCCGGCACCAGCCCCAGGTCGAGCAGGTGCCGTCGTTGCCCCCCCTCCGCTGTCAACTCCACCACCTCCGCCACTTCGCCGGGAGGCAGTTCGCTGAGCGAACGCAGGGGTGGCTGCGGGGAAACGTGACCACGCTTCATCAAGAGTCCTGTAGTTAACTTTGATTAAGCTTTCTAGTTAACACGTCTTTATATATCTTCCCCCCGAGGGTGTCAAGACGGGGGTGCGGCTGCCTTGTTCTCAAAAGAGCCCGGGCCATTCGAACTGCACTTGCAGGATGACCCCCCAATCGGGCGCGGCGGGGGTGAGCCCGATGGGGAAGGAGACGCCGATCTCCGCCAGCCAGCCGCCCCGGCTCAGAAATCCATAGCGCATCCCGGGGGCGAACAGCACTTCGGTGGAACGCGTCCGTTGCCCGTCCTCGATGGTATCCGTGCGGGCGCCGCCGAGCTCGAGCAGCAGGTGAATGTCGTGGAGGGCGCCCTGCGGGGCAGGCCGCTCCAAGGCGCGCCAGCCCATCGCCGCCCCCCAGTCCACGCTGCTGAGATCAACTTCGGGCCCGGAGCCCTCCGCAACCAGGGGCACATTCGGGGTGAGGCTGAGATTCACCGAGGCGGCCACGAACACCGGGCCGCCCCAGTCTTTGGCCGCGGTTATATCGAAGGCGTAGGCCGCTTCGCCCGTGCCCAGCTCCCGCCGCGCGGAACTGGCCACCGGGGCCACCAGCTGCGGCCCCAGGGTGAGGGTGAAGGAAGCGAATTCTTCGCGCAGCAGCCGGTAGCGCACCCCCACCAGCAAATCGTCGGCGCCGCTTCCAGAAAACGTGGTAATGCCACTGGTGCGCTCCTTGAGGGCCAGGGCCCCGAACTCGAAGTCGGCCTCCAGGGAGTCGGTGAGGCCCCACTCGAAGCGCCCGGCGGCAAAGTAACTCCGGGTGCGGCGAGCGGGGCTGCGGTGGCGGAACCACTGGTTGGCCCAGATAATCTGGGGGGAGTTCTTCTTCTGGGTGTAGGGGCCGCCGGTGAGGAAGAAGAAGTCGGGCTCTTCCGCTTCCCCGGCCGGGGATTCTTCTTGGGCGCGGAGGGCGGGCGCTACCCAGAGAGAAACGCACAGGGTGAGAGAGGCCGCCCGTATCAACCGGTTCTCCTGGCTCCCTTTGGTTAAGCAAGGTTAATAGCCAGGATTAATACCGGTTAACTTCCCAGGTGTCAAGGGGGAATTGCCCGGCTCGCGTCGATCAGATCAGGCGGGCCGCCCGGCGCACGTTTGAGACGCCGAAGACGATGGCCGCTCGCTTGCCCCCCCGGGCCACGGTGCCGTAGGCATAGTTGATGTTGACCTTGCGCTTCGCGAGCTTGCGGGCGGTGCGCGCCAGGCTTCCGGGGCGGTCGGCCAAGGTGACAACCACCACGTTTTCGAGCCGGGCTCGCACCCCCGCTTGGCGCAGCACGCGGTGCGCCTTCCGGGGATTGCTCACCAGGAGCCGGATTTGCCGATTGGGGCCGGAAGCGTCGAGTCCAGTGATGTTGATCTTGTTGGCGGCCAGCGCCTCACCCACCCGGGCCAAGGCACCGGGGCGGTTCGGCGCGGTTACGGTGAGTTGTTGAACGACGGGCATCGCTACTCCTTCTTGGGTCCAACCCGGTGGCCCCAGGGGCCGGGGCCGCGGGGCTGGACAATTAATTGCCTGCCTGCGGGAGCCATCCTGCCACAGCCGCCCGGCTTCCCACAAGAGACTTGCATCGCTGCCGGGGTTGCGCTATAGGTATCGTTCTTCCGATGGACGCCAAGCGAGCTCGAGATGCAGGAAGAAGGCAGCCAGCGGATTGAATGGTCGGCAAGCTTGGAGCCGCCGCAGCGTGAGGCGGCCCATTTTTACGGGTTGTTCATGCGCGGCCACTCCCTGGAGGAGTTGCGGCGCGACATCGAGGTTCCCGGCGAGGTGGTCTCCCGCTGGCAGCGCCTCTGGCGGCACGAGCCTCACTCCCGCCGCCGCTTGGAGTACATCCTCCGCTACCGCCGCCAAGTATTGGCCATCTTCAACACTCTGGTGAGCCTGGAAGTGGCCCTCTCCCACCTGCGGCAATAGTAACCCTTGCAAACTACTGTGCCCCCGCGTTCTCTGAAATTCGGGCCTCCCGATTCTTCTGGCCCCCACGACTCATTTGTGCGTACTCTCCGTCAGGTGGTGCTCCCGATCCTCGTGGTAGAGCCGGATGGAAAACTCCATCCGATCGGAACCTGCTTTATCGTTTCTTGCACGGGAAAGGAAGCGCTTGCCCTCACGGCGAAACACAACATTGATCACATCATGAGAATTGACGGCTGCAGGCCGACGTTTGCACCGAGCACACCGATGGAGTTCCGCGTGCTACGGTACGAACATCGAGAGCCGATCAACATCAAGATGTTCGTGGGATACTGGTTACCGCCCGGCACAATAATCCCATGTCAGATTGCCAAGGCCTGGTTTCCGGAGAACGGGCCCGACGTTGCTGCTGCCTTACTTCGGATTTCGGATGATTATGAAGCGCAGTTTACCCACAGGCTCGCAATCAACTCGTACGGACCCGACGAAGGTGACCACGTGCGAGCAGTGGGCTACCAAGAAATGCTGACGAGCGACCATCTTATAGACGCAGAGGGAATCACTGCTCAACAAACGATTGATCTACCATTGAAGTCGACACTTGGAGTAGTCCAGCACCGTTACGAGCGAGGTGAACATAGACTCGTCAAATGGCCATGCTTTGAGCTCAACTGCTCCTTGGACCCAGGTATGAGCGGCGGGCCGATAATCTCAATTCGGGATGACAGAAATGTTATTGCATGCGGTGTCATCGCGTCAGGAGTTTCCTACTCCGCCGAGGGAATAGCTTCCATAATTTACCCGGCTATGCCAATCAGGATCGATGCGAGTTTTCCGTTCCTTGCCACGAAACGCCCGTCGCTTCTTGACTGCACACGCAAGAAGATGCTCGAAGACGTTGCACGAGCCTACAACTACTTGCAGCCTGATGGAATCTGGCGAGAATTTGCCACTCCCTTGTTCACCATCTCGAATCATACGGAGTTTCGGGTTGCAGGAGGCATCATGGTCGATGCGGAAAGAATCAACTCAAGTAGCTCTGAGTTTAGTTGGTTAAGCCGCGAATGTGTTCGGTTAGGGCAAATCAATCGGCATAACCGAGACTACGCAGAGTACTTTCTTATTTCCAGCGAGTTTCACGCTGCCCTGCTGCGGGCAGAAGAGAAGCATGCAACAGCGAGCGTAGAATTTGTCCACGCTCGCAAGCCATACATCTGGCTCCGGGTAGATGAAAAAGTATTCCGCTTCTTCGTATTCGAACTAAGAGTTGAGTCCAGGGGTACGATCAAGATACTGACTGATGCAAAGATAGATTCACCCCCGCCGAATGAAAGGGCTTCTTCTGAGCAAAGCACGTCGGAATAGTTCTACCAATGTAGCGCTTTAAGTGGCCGGCAGCCTTCTCGTTGATGGTTCTTAGTTAGCGGCCTGGGCGGCGGTCTTGCTGCGCTGCTCCAGGGGCAGGTAGTCGCGCTGGGGGTGCCCAACGTAGACCTGACGGGGCCGGGCGATCTTCTGCTCTTTGTCCTCCAGCATCTCCTCCCACTGGGCGATCCAGCCCGGCATGCGCCCGATAGCGAACAGCACCGGGTACATCTCCACCGGGAAGCCCATCGCCTGGTAGATGATCCCGCTGTAGAAGTCCACGTTGGGGTAGAGACGCCGCTTGACGAAGTAGTCGTCCTGGAGGGCAATCCGCTCCAGCTCCAGAGCAATGTCCAGCAGGGGGTTCCGCCCGCACACCCCGAACACCTGGTCGGCGATGCGCTTGATGATGCGGGCGCGGGGGTCGTAGTTTTTGTAGACGCGGTGGCCGAAGCCCATCAGCAGAACCTCGCCGCGCTTCACCCGCTCGATGTACGCCGGGACGTGGTCGACCGTGCCGATTTCGGCCAGCATGCGCAGCACCTGCTCATTGGCGCCTCCGTGCAGCGGCCCGTAGAGAGCCGCGGCGGCCGCCGCGGTGGCGCAGTAGGGGTCGGCGTGCGCGCTGCCCACGCTGCGCATGGCGTTGGCGCTGCAGTTCTGTTCATGGTCGGCGTGCAGGATGAAGAGCACGTCCAGCGCCTTCTCCAGGACCGGGTGGGGCTCGTACTTCACCTCGGTCATCTTGAAGAGCATGTTCAGGAAATTGCCCGCGTAGCTCAGGTCGTTGTCCGGGTAGACGTAGGGAAGGCCGCGGCTGTGCCGGTACGCGAAGGCGGCCAAGGTGGGCATCTTGGCCATCAGCCGGTAGATCTGCTTGCGGCGCACCCCGGGGTCGTGGACATTCTTTGCCTCCGTGTAGAAAGTGGAGAGCGCCCCCAGCATGCTCACCAGCATCCCCATGGTGTGGGCGTCGTAGCGGAAACCCACCATCAGTTTCTTCACATTCTCGTGGAGGAAGGTGTGATGGGTGATCTCATAGACCCATTGGCTGAGTTCTTCGCGGGTGGGCAACTCGCCGTGGATCACCAGGTAGGCGGTCTCCAGGAAGGTGGACTGTGCGGCCAACTGCTCGATGGGGTAGCCCCGATAGCGGAGGATGCCTTTGTCGCCGTCAATGAAAGTGACCTGGCTGCGGCAGGCGGCGGTGTTGGTGAAGGCCGGGTCATAGCTCATCAGCCCGAAGTCGCCCTCTCGGACCTTGATCTGCCGCAGGTCCTTTGCCCGGATGGTGCCGTCGGTGATGGGGATTTCGTAGCGCTTGCCGGTGCGGTTGTCGGTGATGCTCAGCGTCTCTTTAGCCATCGTGAGCGTCCTCGCTGGGGCGGCTGCGGCCCGGTAAAAAAAGCGGCAGAAGTAGATGGTAGGGCGGAAAGCAGCCGGAGTCAATCCGAGAACAGACATGGAACAACTTCCTGCGCTCTTGCGTGGATACCGAGGGGGTATTAGCGTTCCTTCGAGGCCTGTTGCTGCTTCCGGCCAGGCTCCGGGGCAGCGCCAGCCGCGCCGGAGCAGTCAGCTGCTCTGCAGGAGCCAGACGGCGTTCAGCACCGTTCGGGCGGCCAGCTCGTCCTCCCGCTGCTGGCGTTCCAAATAGCTTGCCAGGAGAGGAGCGGCTTCGGGATGCTGCTGGGAGAGTTTTTCCGCCCGGCGGCGGAAGAATTCGAGTTGCATCCGGTACTCGCGGACGACGTCGTCGGGCGAGAAGATGCGTTCGCGCAACAGCGTGTCGCCGTGAGAAGTAAGCTGGCGGACGGTGGTCTCGTGGTTGGAGTAGCTTTCATAACCGGCCACCGGACCTTCGACGCCCGGAGCGAGGAAGGAGTCGTCAATCAGCATATAACCGCCCGAGCGCACGGACGGGCGCAGCAAGCCGACGATCTCGGCTGGCGAGCCGATCGCGGCGCCCAGCGCCAGCATCAGAGCAACGTCGAATTCTTTGTACTCTTCAACGACCTCAAGCAGGTCGGCGCAGCGGAACTGACACCGGTCCGACAGCTCCCGCGCCGCCGCATTCTTTTGAGCGGTTTCGAGAAACGGCGGGAAGGCATCCACACCCACGCAGCGGAAACCCATCTTTTCTGCGAGCGCCAGCGCGACCGCGCCCTTGCCGCAGCCGAGGTCGAGCGCGCGCGAGCCAGCGGGCAGCTTCAGGGGCCGGAGCAAGCTCAGGATGACACGGCTAGAGCCGCCCAGCTCTTCCAGGTCGGCGACGAGCTCAGGCAGATACAGAAGCAGCTCGGGCGTGCACTCCATCGCCTCCGCGATTTGCTTAGCGAGTTCAGGTTTCATGACTGAAACAGTCTGTGCCAACGGCAATAGATAGGGGCGCCGAGACAGACAACAATGCCTGCCGTACTGAGCCTTGCGGGATGCAGCGGTCAGTACTTGGGGACCGAGGGGTCGACCTTCTCCGACCAGGCCAGGATGCCGCCCTTCAGGTTCCACACCTTGCGGAAGCCGGCTTTGCGCAGGAAGTCCACCGCTTCGGCGGAGCGCTTCCCGGAGCGGCAGTGGGCGACGATGGGCCGGGCCGAATCCAGTTCGTTGACCCGCTGGGGCAAATCGCCCAGGGGAATCAGGTAGCCGTTGAGGTGGCAGATCTGATACTCGTGGGGTTCCCGCACGTCGAGGATGAAGACCTCCTCGCCGGCGTCGAGCTTCTGCTTCAATTCGACCGGCTCGATCTCCGGCACCTGCACGGAGGGCTGCGCTGCTTCTTCGCCGCGAATGCCGCAGAACTCGTAGTAATCAATTAGGTTGGTGATGGTGGGATGGGTGCCGCACACCGGGCAGTCGGGATTCTTGCGCAGCTTCAACTCGCGGAACTTCATCTTCAGGGCGTCGAAGACCAGCA
>JBHHYS010000049.1:0-18188 GCA_046757645.1 Terriglobia bacterium
GTGCGCCGCTCCGACGTGGTGGCCCGCTACGGGGGCGACGAATTCGTGGTGCTGATGCCGGAAACCAATTCCGACCAGGCCCACGTGCTGGCCGACAAGTTGCGGCGCTGGCTGGCGCACGACCCCCTGCTGCGGGAAAAGAAGGTCACCGCCTCCGTGGGCCTGGCCACCTACCCCCAGCACGCCCGCACCCCCCAGGAACTCATCCAGATTACCGACGCCAGTATGTATCTCTCCAAGCATCAGGGCGGCAATATGATTGTCAGCGCCGACCACTTCAAGCTCAGCGAACAGAAGCAATGGCAGCGGAATGTGCTGGAGGCCTACCTGGGGGTCACCATCAAACGCCTGTTCGCCACCGGCCCGGAAGCCTTCGACGAGGTCTACCACCGTCTGGAACAAGTGATCCGCTCCCTGGGGATGCCGGCCGAATGGACAGAGGTGCCCATGCCGGTGCTGGACACGGTGACCTCCCTGGCTTTTGCGATTGACGCCAAGGATCACTACACCCAGGGCCACTCCCAGAACGTGACCCGCTATTGCCTCCAGGTGGCCCGGCACCTGCGAATGCCGGAGAAGGAAGTGGAAGAGCTGCGGCTGGCCGCCTTGCTTCACGACGTGGGCAAGATTGGCATCCCGGAGACCATCCTGAACAAACCGGGTCCGCTGACAGCGGACGAATTCGATGTAATGAAACAGCACGCCGTGCTGGGGGCGAAGATTCTGGAGCCGCTCCGCTCCATCCAGAATATCCAGAAGATCGTCCGCCACCACCACGAACGCTGGGATGGGACGGGCTACCCGGACGGCTTGGCGGGCGAGGCAGCGCCGCTGGGGGCACGCCTGATCGCCATCGCGGATGCCTACGATACCATGGTCACCGAGCGCACCTACAAACGCTCCCGCAGCCACCCGGAAGCGGTCGATGAGTTGCGGCGGTGTGCCGGTACCCAGTTCGAGCCCAAGCTGGTGGAGGCGTTTGTGGCTGCCGTGTCGCAGGAAGTGGCGGCCGAGGGTCAACTGCCTCCCGTAGCCCGCGCTTAGCCCGGTTTCCTAACTCTCTCGCGCAGGCAAAACGACGGCGGAGGCTCGCTCCTCTGTCTCCTTGCCGGAGGTTCATATGATGCAAGGCAGTGTAACCTGGGTCGGGAACGAACAATTCTTGGCCGTGGGGCCCAGCGGCCATGCGTTGGTCATGGACGCCGACCGGGAGCGCAACACCGCTCCCGGGCCGATGGAGCTGCTGCTGTCGGCTTTGGGTGGCTGTACCGGGGCCGACGTCATAACCATTCTGCGCAAGAAGCGCCAGAAGGTGACTGGACTCACCATCCGCCTCGAAGGTGAGCGGGCGCCCGACCCGCCCACGGTGTGGACGCGGCTCAAGGTGCACTACCGCGTGGTGGGCCGGAAGCTCGATCCCCGTGCGGTCGAGCACGCCATCGAACTTTCCCGCAGCAAGTACTGTTCGGTCGCCGCCACACTGAGCGGGACGGCCAAGATTGATTGGTCCCACAGCGTTGAAGAGGGATAGAGGGAGGCCGGGCCTGCCCGGTTGGCCTCCCCTCCTTCGGGCCTCTATTTTGTTGCTTTTCCTCCGTCCGGTTCATAGAATCGGCGCTCTCGCCTGCTCGTCCCTGTTAGTAGAGGAGGGTCAATGCCGCGGATCGCCGCCCAGGTCACTGGCGTCAGTTGCTACGTGCCGCCGCGCCTGCTGACCAACGCCCATCTGGAAAAGATGGTGGACACCAGCAGTGACTGGATTATTGAGCGCACCGGCATCCGCCAGCGCCACATCGTGGACAAGGGCGTGGCCTGCTCGCATCTGGCCACCGAAGCCGCCCGGCGACTGCTGGAGCAGAAGCAGGTTTCCCCGGAGGAGATTGACCTCCTTGTGGTCGCCACCGTCACCCCCGATATGCTTTTCCCCTCCACCGCCTGCCTGGTGCAGAACAACCTGAAGGCCACTCGCGCCTGGGGCTTCGACGTGCTGGCCGCCTGTTCGGGCTTCGTCTACGCGCTCACGGTGGGGGCACAATTCGTGGGTGCGGGGACGCACCGCAAGGCGCTGGTCATCGGCTCGGACGTGATGACCTCCATCCTGAACTTTGAGGATCGCGCCACCTGCGTGCTGTTCGGCGACGGCGCCGGGGCGGCGCTGCTCGAGCCCTGCGCTCCGGGGGAAGAAAGCATCATTGATTTTCACCACGACATTGACGGCGCGGGCGGCCGCTATCTTTACATGCCCGGGGGAGGCAGCCTGAACCCCCCCTCGCACGAAACGGTGGAAAAGAAGATGCACAGCGTCCACCAGGATGGTCGCCAGGTCTTCAAGTATGCGGTGCGGCGGATGTGCGAAGTGCCGGAAATGCTGCTCCGCCGCAACGGCTTTCAGCCCCGCGACCTCAATCTGCTGGTGCCGCACCAGGCCAACGAACGGATTATCCGGGCGACGGCGCAGCGGCTGGGCCTGACGGATGCTCAGGTGCTGCTCAACATCGACAAGTATGGCAACACCACCGCCGGCACCATCCCCATCGCCCTGGTGGAGGCGCTGGGGTGCGGGCGGCTGAAAAAGGGTGACCTGGTGATGCTGCTGGCGGTGGGAGCCGGCTACACCACCGGCGCCTTGCTACTGCGCTGGGCCTACTGAATACGCGGTCCCGCGGAGCAAAACCCGAGCCAGGCAAGGGGGGAGGAAAATGGCCAGGCGACGCCGCTTTGGAGTCTTGTTCGTTCTCGTTGTCTTTCTCGCGGTCCCGAGAGTCGCGGTAGCGGAGAAGGCAGTTCAGCGCTGGCAGCGCGTGGCTGAGATTCTGGGGAAGGAAGGCATGCTCTCAAGCGATGGCGTCTATAAAATCACCTTCCGTCGGACCGACCTCCGCGTCACGCTGGATGGCGTGCCCTTGGCGGTGGGGATGGGGCTGGCGTCCTGGGCGGCCTTCACCCGCACGCCGGATGGGAAGGCGTTGGTGATGGGCGACACGGTGATGCGGGGTTCGGAAGTCAACGCCGTGATTGATGCCTTGCGTGCCGGGGGCATTGAGGTGGTTGCCCTTCACAATCATATGCGCGGTGAGCAGCCCCCGCTTCTCTTTTTGCACTACCAGGCTCGCGGCGAAGCCGAGGCGCTGGCGCAGACGATTCGGCGCGCCCTCGATGAGTTGGGCGAATCGAAGCCGAGAAACTAGGCGCAGCAGGCGTCGGAAAGCGAGGCGCGATGGCCAAAATACTCCGCTGCCGCGACCTGGGCCTGGAGTGCAACTTTGAGGTGAAAGGGGAGTCGGTGGAGGAGATGCTGCAAAAGGCTTACGCCCACGCGGTGATTCAGCACCCGGAGCTGAAGCTTACCCCCGAGTTGGTCGAGCAAGCCCGCGCTGCCATCAAAGACGAGTAGTTCCTCTGTATTCGCACCGTTCGAGCTATAATGGGGCGGTTACCACCCGGCCCACCGGGTTGATGAGTGCAATCAGCAGGCCCCGAAGGTTACCTGCCAGAGTTCGGAGGGGTGCCGGAGTGGTCGAACGGGGCTGCCTGCTAAGCAGTTGCACTGGCTAAAACCGGTGCCGCGGGTTCGAATCCCGCCCCCTCCGCCATCCTGCGCTCTCCGAGCTTCGGATGGCAGGCCACGAGATGTGGTACGTGTACATCTTGAGAAGCACTCGCGACGGGAAGCTGTACGTGGGTTCCACAGCTGATTTGCAGCGACGGCTCCAAGAACACAGAGATGGCCGATGCACGTCAACGAGAGTTCGTAGACCTTTGACGCTAGAAGCCTATGTGGCGGTCAAAGAAGAGTCGACAGCTCGCAGTTTAGAGGTCTATTTGAAAAGCGGATCGGGTATTGCCACTCTGCGCAAGCGAATTTTAACCTCCGAAGTCCCGCGGACGTAGGAGGTCCCGCCCCCTCCGCCATCCTGCGCTCTGCGAGCTTCGGAGGGCAGACCCTCCTGCGCGCCTCGTGCTCCGGGGGGCAGGCGAGTAGAAGAGGTACTTGCGCCACTTTCCTGCCCTGAGCCGGCCGAAGGGTCTTCGGCACCGCTGAACTAGTAGAATAGATATTTACGCCACTTCTCTTCTGCTCTACCCAGCAGGCGCATCATGTGGCGGTTGGTGTGCAGGTTGTAGGGGCGGGGCTTGCGGATGAGTTTCAGTCCAGCTTCTTCCGGGGTGCGGTCGCCTTTGATGTTGTTGCAGCGGTGGCAGCAGGCCACCAGGTTATCCCAGGTGGTCAGGCCGCGGCGCGAACGGGGGGTGACGTGGTCGAGGGTAAGCTCGGAGGCGGGAAAGAGGCCGCCGCAGAACTGGCAGGTGTTGCGGTCGCGCAGCAGGATGTTCTTGCGGGAGAGCGCCCGGGTTTGCAAGGGGATGCGGCGGTATTCGAGCAGGCGGATCACCGAAGGCACCGGCAGGCTGCGCGAGGGGGAACGCACCACGGCGTGGTTCTCCTCTTCGGTGCGCGCTACTCCCTTGAGCACCAGCACAACCGCCCGGCGCACAGCGGTGACGTGGATGGGCTCGTAGGTGGCGTTGAGCACCAGCACCGGTGTCTGCAGTATCCCGGCAATCATGGCCCGCTCAAATCTCCTGCACGACCCGGGCCACCGTGACTGCCTGCACGCTGGCTGCCCCGCCGCGCTTTAGGGCTCGGGCGCAGGCATTGAGCGTGGCCCCGGTCGTACATACATCATCTACTAATAGGATGCGGCTTCTGTCAAGTTTAGCAGTACCGGCGAAGGCCCCGTGCACGTTCTTGATGCGTTGCGCCGGGGTGAGGCCGGTCTGCGACGCGGTGTCCCTGACCCGGGCGAGCCAGCCCGTTTCCACGGGCAGTCGTGTCCAGCGGCCGAGTTCGCGGGCCAGCAGCTCCGCCTGGTTGTAACCGCGCATCCGCTGCCGGCGCCGGTGCAGCGGCACCGGCACCAACGCGTCGGCCGCCGCCAGTTCCGGGTGCTGCTGTAGCACCAAGGCCAGCCAGCCGGCGAGCGGTTCGGCCAGGGGCTGCACGGCGTTGTACTTCAGCAGCACAATCAGTTTCCGGAGTTCGCCGTCATAGGCGCCGAAGCTGCGCAGGCGGTCGAAGACGGTTTCTTCCTGGCGGCACGCCCCGCAGAGCACGCCCGCGTCGGTGGAGTGCGCGGCCAGCGAGAGCGGCCGCTGGCAGCGGTCGCAGGAGACGAGCAGTTCGAGCGGCCGGATCCGTCCCAGGCAGCCCGGGCAGACGGGCACCCGTGACGCCGAGGTCAGCAGTTGCTCGCAGAGACGGCAGCGGGCGGCGAAGAGAACACTGACCAGCCCGCCGAATGCCGCCTGGAGGTGGCGAGCGATGGCAGGCCAAGACGGACGAGAGGGTCGAGCGGATTGTTGCGGCCCCGCCGGGGGCGGGGCGGGGTTCGCGGGGCTAGGGAAGGCGCGCCTCTCCTAGACAAGTTTTAGAGCAAACCCTGTTCCTGTTTCTCCTGGCAGGAGATGCAATGGCGCGCCCAGGGCACCGCTTCCAGGCGCTTCTGCTGCATCTCTTCGTGACAGGCGACGCATTCGCCGAAGCTACCGTCCTTGATGCGCTCCACCGCCGCTTCAACAAGCTGCAAGGTGTAGCGCTCGTTGTTTGACTGGCTGAAAAGAAACTCTTTCGTATAGGAATTGGCCGCCTTGTCGGCGATGTCCTGGCTGGCATCATCAGCGGCGCGGCCTTCTTGCTCGGCGGTCGCCATCATCCGCTGCAATTCCTCGCGCTTAGCTTCGAGCTTCTTTTTGTAGAACTCCAGGCGTTTCTTATCCATCGCAACGCTTCTCAGTTAGCTTTTCCCGTCCTGAACAAACCTGAGATTCTAGCGGCTGTGCGCGCTCCTGTCAAGAAGACCCGCGCCATCCCCCGCCGCGAACCATGCCGGGGGCCGGGTGTGGGCTGAGGACTCGCCCGCAGTTGCGGTCAGCGTTTTTTCGGGGGGAGGTGGGCTTTCTTGATTTTCACTAGGACGGTATAGTTGGGATCGACCAGCTGAGTGACGTTCGACTCCATCCCCACCGAGAGCAGTTCGTAGGCATCCAGAGGCGACAGGCCATAGTCGTCCACCAGCCACTGAATCAGTTCGCGGGAGGCGATACGCATGGCATCTTCCAGGGGGCGATAGCTGCCCACAGCCATCAGGTAGGTGTCGTCTTCGAGTCGTGGGGTGGTGATGCGCCGTGCTTTGATCAGGTCAACCCGGAGGGTCACGTTCATCGCCACCTCGGCGGCGGTGCCCGCAATTTCGCCCTCGCCCTGCACGGCATGGCCGTCACCCAGGTAGAGCAACGCCCCCGGGGCGTTCACCGGCAGGTAGACGGTGGTGCCGGGGCGGATATCCGGCGTGTCCAGATTGCCGCCGAAGAAGCCGGGGACAGTCGTGGCGCGGGCTTCGTCGGCCGCCGGGGCCACCCCCAGGCAGCCCAGGAAGGGACGCAGAGGCAGCTTGGCCTTGAAGTCGGAGTCCTGGGCCGAGAATTCCACTGTGCCTGCCTGCTTGTCGATGCGGTAGAACCAGGTACGCGCGGGGATGGGCTCGTCGAGCATGGGGGTATAGCGCGTCTGGGTGAGGGCGCCGAAGCCCGGCCCGACAATCCCTACAGCAAACTCCTTGGCCGGTTCGACCCGGAGAAGATGAACTACGACGGTGTCGCCCGGCTCGGCGCCTTCGATATAGAAGGGGCCGGTGTTGGGATTGGGGCGGAAGTCGGGCGGCAGGGTGTCGCCGGGTTGGTTCAAATGATCGCCCAGGGCGCTCTCTGTCCAGGTCTCGAGCGTGTCGCCCGGCTTGAGAGTGAGCACCGGCGGCGCGGTGGCAAAGGTGTATTTCAGCTCCTCTTTCTTGGGCACATACCTGTGCGTCGCCGCCGCTATGGGCGACACCGTAGCAAGAATCAGCGCGAAAACGGAAGCGTAAAAAACAAAACTCAAAACTCGGCCAATCATCGAGGCACTCCTTTCCACCAAGTGGGCTTTGTCGGTTGGTGGCGACCCCTACAAATACGTAGCGCGTTACTCCTGTCCGGGGTCCAGTCGGCGCGGTGGAATTTTGTCCGCAACGTCCCCCATGAAGGTGAACACGACGGCACAGACAAAAAACATAGATGCTCCCGCGTAAAAGTTGTGCTGCCAGAGACCGAAGGACCCAGCGGCGAGAAAGATTATGATCCCAAGGTAAACTTTTTCCCCTGTTTCACGCATGGTCGCTCCTTTCTGCTTGTTCTCTGGCGCCGGTTCAGAGTGTCGCTACAGGATACCAAGGCGACGGGCGACGCGACCCAGGATGGCGAGCGCCTCTTCCAGTTCTCTGCGCTTGTGGGTGGCGGTGACGATGGTGCGGATGCGGGCCTTGCCGTGGGGCACGGTGGGATAGCCGATGCTCTGGGCGAACACGCCCTCTTGGAACAACTGGCGGCTGAACTCGTGGGCGAGGGCGGCCTCGCCCACCAGGATGGGGGTGATGGGGGTTTCGCTCGCGCCGGTGTTGAAGCCCAGCTTGTAGAGCCGGCGCTTGAAGAACTTGGTGTTGTTCCACAGCTTCTTGATCAGCTTTTCGCCTTCGGGCGAATCGAGCAAGGCGAAGGCGGCCTGGCAGGTGGCGGTCACCGAGGGCGGGTGGGAGGTAGAAAAGAGGAAGGGCCGGGCGCGGTGGTAGAGGAATTCAATCAGGTCCCGCGCGCCGCAGACGTAGCCGCCCATGGAGCCGATGGCCTTGGAGAGCGTGCCCACCTGAACGTCCACTCGCCCGTGGACGCCGAAGTGATCAATGGTGCCGCGGCCCCCCCGGCCCAGCACCCCGCTGGCGTGGGCGTCGTCCACCATCATGATGCAGTGGTATTTTTCCGCCAGCTCGCAGAGCGGGGGGAGGGGGGCGATGTCGCCATCCATAGAAAAAACGCCATCGGTGATGAGCAGCTTTCGCCCGCTCCAGTTCTGGCTCTCTTTGAGGATCTCTTCGCAGTGGTTGAGGTCCTTGTGGCGAAAGATTTTCCGGGTGGCTTTGGAGAGGCGGCCGCCATCGATGATGCTGGCGTGATTGAGCTCGTCGGAGATGATCAGGTCGCTCTCGCCCAGGATGGCCTGCACGGTGCCCGCGTTGGCGACGAAGCCGGACTGGAAGACCACGCAGGCTTCGGTGTTTTTAAAGCGGGCAATCTGCTCTTCGAGTTGCATATGAAGCTCCATGGTGCCGGCGATGGTGCGCACCGCGCCGGAGCCGACGCCATGGCTCTTGACGGCGGCCGCCGCAGCCTTCTTGAGGCCGCGGTGAGTGGTGAGGCCGAGATAGTTGTTGGAGGAGAGGTTGATGACGCGCTGGGCGTCGAAGGTGGCCACCGGAAGCTGCTCGCCCTGGAGCACGCGCAGTTTCTGGTAGAGCTTTTGCTCTTTGAGTTTTTCGAGCTCCTCCTGCAAGTAGTGCAACTGAGTTCGGGTGCCCGCCGGTGTGCTCATCGTAGGGTCTCCTTCCGGCTTAATTCGGGACGCCGTTGGGATAGAGGAGAATCTTGGAGGCCTGGCCTTTGGCGAGGAGGTCAAAGGCGGTGTCGAAGCGCTCCAGGGGGAGGCGCTCACTGATGATGGGCTCGAGGTCGAGCGCGCCCGCCTTGAGCAGGGCCAGCATCCGGTACCAGGTGTCATACATCCGCCGCCCGAAGATGCCCTGCACGGTAGCGCACTTGAAGATGACGTCAGGCACCAGGTCCAGCGTGACCGGCTCGGTCGGCAGGCCGAGCAGGGAGATGCGGCCGCCGGCCCGCAACATCTGGAAGGCCTGTTGGATCGCCTTGGGGTTCCCGCTCATCTCCAGCACCACATCGGCGCCCGCCCCGGCAGTGGCCGCGCGGACGGCGGCCACGGCATCGGTGGTCTGGGGATTGAAGACGGCGTGCGCCCCCACGCGTTCGGCCAATTTGATGCGCTCCGGCTTGATCTCGATAGCGTAGACGGCGGTGGCCCCGCAGGCCTTGGCGACTTCAATCGCAAACAGGCCGATGGGGCCACAGCCCACCACGGCGACGCTCTGTCCGGCGATTTCGCCGGCGAGCACGGTGTGGACGGCGTTGCCCAGGGGGTCGAGCACGGCGGCGTAGTCGCGGGGAATGGCCGGGTCGAGGGGGATGATGTTCGAGGCCGGAATCTTGACGAACTCGGCGAAGCAGCCGTCGCGGTCAATGCCGATGATTTTCAGGTTCTGGCAGATGTGCTGCTGGCCCAGGCGACACTGCAAGCAGTGGCCGCAGGCCACGTGCATCTCAGCGCTGACGAACTGTTTGGGCTTGATGGCTTGCACTTCGCTCCCCACCGCTTCCACCGTGCCGCAGAACTCGTGGCCGAAGATCAGGGGCGGGTGGATGCGCTGGCGCATCACCGGATCCCACGAATAGATGTGCAGGTCGGTGCCGCAGATGGAGGCCGCCTGGACGCTCACCAGCACGTCATTGGGGCCCAGCGCCGGGCGAGGCCGACGCGCCAGTGAAGCCCCGGGGGCCCGACGGGTCTTCAGCAGAGCTTTCATGGTTGGGGGCATAGAAGTTCAGCCGACAGGGCCGCGCAGAGAAACTCATCTTAGCACAAAATGGCAAACTCGAAGCCCGCACTCAGGCGGCGGACTCGCACACTCGGGGGCGCGGGAGAGAGGGTGAGGGCGGTTTACATCACGCGTTTGCGAAGGTTGTCGAGGGCTTCGCGGGCAAGCTCGTATTTGGGGGCGACGGCCAGCGCCTGCTCGAAGCAGGCGCGCGCCCGGTTCAGCATGTCCTTGGAGAGATAGACGCGGCCGAGGTTGTAGTAGGGGTAGTGGGCGGACTCGTAGCGCTTGGCCTGGATAGCCTGCTCGAGCCAGGGAATGGCCTCATCGTACTGCCCTTTTTCGATGAGGTAGGCGCCAATGTCGTTGTAGGGATTGCCGAACTCGGAGTCGACCTGAATCGCCTTCTTGCACTCCTCGATGGCCTGGTCAGTCTTCCCCTGAAAATGATAGGTCCAGCCCAAAAACGTATAGGCTTCCGCGGTGGGGTAGGAGTCGATGGAGCGGTGGTAGAGTTCGACCGCCAAGTCGTATTCTCCCTCCCTCTGACGCTTGTAGGCTTCCTGGAGCAACTCCCACGCGCGTGCCAGCCGTTCGAGATTCATCCCGGACTGTTCCCCTCCCCGGTGGCTGGGCTGTGAGTAACACACGCCCCCGGCGTTGTCAACGCCGCCTGCTGGCGGTAGGATGCTTGCCTTGGGGTGGGAGGGTGTTTTCATTC
Source organism: Terriglobia bacterium (assembly GCA_046757645.1). GTDB lineage: Bacteria > Acidobacteriota > Terriglobia > Acidiferrales > 2-02-FULL-67-57 > JBHHYS01. The sequence goes on from JBHHYS010000049.1 coordinate 10,255, forward strand.
CTGGCCTGCTTGAGCTTACCTGGATCTTTGCCGCCGGGACGGTAGTCACTCTGGGGCTGGTGGCGCTCGTCCGCGCCGGGCTCAGGGCGGCGCTCGAGCCCCAGGGCCACCGCCTGGACCGCTGGCGGCGGGTGTGGCTCCATCCCGAGCGGGAGCTGGCTCTTCTCCTGGAGGTCATCCTGGTGTTGGCGTTCGTGTTCAACTTTGTGGAGCGCTACGCTTTGCCTATGTGGGCGACGCCGGTGGTGGTGGGTCTGTGGGCGCTGCACCTGCCAACCGACTTCTGGGCGTGGCTGCGGTGCCGCCGCCACCCCGAGAGCACACGAGAGCTGCACGAGCGCGGGTTCCTGCGGCTGGAGCTCGGGCCGCTGTGGCTGCGCGCTCTGGTGGGGTTGGTAGCCGCGGGTGTTTATCTTTTGATTCCGCCCCTGCGCAGCTTCCTGGATATAATGATGGGTGTAGTCCTGGCCGGGTTCGAGCGCTGGTTTGTCTGAGGAGAGGGAACCATGACCGACCTGAGAGCAGAAGAGATCAAGCGGCGCCTGCGTGAAGGCGATTACCTGGAGCTGTCCTCCGCTGCCGGCACATTCGAGGTCTGGGCTGAGCCCTTCGGCAATCCGCCGCAGGTCTTCTATGAGGGCGAGCCCTACGCGATGGAGGCGATTGACGAAGTGGTGGCGAAGATATTGAGCTCGCTCGAATCGGGAGAAGTCCGCTGCCGCTGGGTGGGCAAGCGCGACGACTAGCTTTCCCCTCCCTCTCCCGCAGAATAGGCGGCCGACCGCCCTCCTCATAATTTGTCTTGAGGCTGGGGCAAGTTTAGGCTCTCGACCCTCGACGCCTTCCGACGCGCTGTTTGCCCGCTGGGGGAGCCCGGGGGGTGGCGGTTGTTTAGGTGGGTCGCGGACAGCTCTCCCCGGGGGAGCCACTCGCTCCCTTCTCGGGTCGATGGGTGGAAGGGGGAGTTTCTCTGGGCCTAGTTGCCCGGGGGCGGCGGGGATTGGCGCATCAGTTCCCGTTGCTTGCGCACTCGAGGGCTCAAGGGGTTGTCGGGGTAAAGCTCGAGAAACTCATCCAGTTCCGCCAGCGCCGCAGCATAGTCCCGCCGGGCGATGCACAGGTTGTAGACGAGCAGATGAATGGACGGCAGCTCACTGTGCAACGCATGGGCCCGGTGGGCGTGCTGGTAGCCTTCTTCAATCTTCCGCAGTTGCAGGTAGGCCTTTGCCAGTTCGTAGTGAGCCTGCCAGGCGTGCGCATTCAGCTTGAGGGCTCGCTGCAAAACCTGGACGGCCTGCTCAGCTTCCCTCTGGTGGTTGTAGACCGTGCCCAGGACCATCAGGGCGCGGCCGTTCTGGGGGTAGACGGCGATGGCGGTTTCGAGCACCTGCTGGGCCTCGTCAAACTCCTGCTGTTGGAGGTGAGCCAGGCCCATCTGCACGTAGGCTTCGTCGTAATCGGCGTAGAGCTCGATGGCCTGGCGAAAGTAGGGGAGGCTGCGCTCGGTCCTGCGCTTTTCGTGCAGCTCGCGAATCCCCTTCGCGAAAGCCTTGCGGGCTTTAGCGGGAATCTTGAGTTCGCGCACAGAAACGGCCTTGCCGGCGGGCTTGCTGGTTGGCTGGTTTTGTTGCTTGAGGAGGATGGTGGTGTCGCGGCGGGAGCCGAGGTAGAGGTCCACCCGCGCCCGCACCACGTCGTAGCCTTCGTGGGTAACCTCAACAATGTAGACGGCGCGGGGCAGCCGTTGGAATTCAAACTCCCCCCCGTTGTCCGTGAAAGTGAACCCTACAAGAGACCCGCCGCTCCCGAAGAGCTTGACCTGAACCCGCTCCGCCCTCTTCATCGTGTCGCCATAGAGGACCTGCCCGGCAAGGTAGAACGAGCGTGCGGGCAGCCGCGTGCGGACCCGGCTGCCGGTGGGCGGCCGGGGCCGCGGTCCGGTTCGCTGGGCATCGGCGAAATTGATCAGCGAAAACAGGACTACCGCCAAGACTCCAATGCGGCGGAGTACCATGGCTACTCTCCCGGAAAGGCTTGTTCCTTTATTACCCCTCAACACCGTCCAAGGCAAGAAGAAAAATTGCTCCGCCTCCGGCGGTGCGGGCGGCCCCAGGAACCTCGGCGGCGCCCCACCCCTTAGAGGTCACGTTCGCCACCGAGCGTCATCCGCTTCAACTCGAACGAGGTCTTGATCTTGATCTTGGCCTTTTTCACCTCACAGCGAAATTCCACCTTCTTTTCGTCGGGCCGGATGAGGGGTTCCCCCGACTCCAGTGCTCGCGGGAAGATGAAGTTCACCTCGGCTATCTTCTCCTCCGGGCCCCTGCGGGCAATTTGGACGTCCTGGGGCCGGAGCTTTATCTTCTTCTGCTTCTTGGCCCGGAGGTAGGTGTGAGCCTTCAATTCCTCGGCATCGATCTGGCCAAAGGCTGAGAGGTCGAGCCCGATGATGGTGATGACGAAATTCGTGACCGGCTGCTGCAGGTCTTGCTCGACCTGCTCGGGCGTGGCCATGCCCTGCAGCACTTGGCTTCGGGCCAGGGCGCGCCGCACCGTCTTCGCCGAGCGCCAAATCACAAAGTAGATGGTGGGACCGCGTCCGCGCTGTGCGGCGTCACCGCTGGGCGCACGCGTCAGCGACCCGGAGGGGCGCGAGCCGCCCCCGCCCCCCGTACCCATCGGGCCCCCCATCCCGGAGCCTCCGGCTTGAGGTTGCCCGGGAGGGCCCAAACCGCGGCCGCCTGGCTGCCCTCCGATCTGCACCTTGTGGCTCCACGCCGAGCGGGTGAGGATGGTTGCCACTTCCTTCTGCGTCCATTCCTGGTAAGGTTTGTCTTCCCAGAATTTCCCTGCTGTGAGCGCCAACGCGCTCCCCATCACGATGAGGACACTCAGCACTATCCTTCTCATTCTTCGCTCTCCCTTTGTCCCTCGATTTGGAGCTTGCCTGGCCATCGCGCTGCGCCCTGACCACTTCCGCCCCATAATACCTCACCCTCCTGCCTTCGCCACAGCCTACTTCGGGGGGACTCTTGCCCGAACGCCTGGAGCGAGCGGGCACTGTTCGCTCTCAAATGGCTCGACTAGCCTGCCTCAACAATGGCTGTCAAGGCGGTGAGGGTAAATTTTGATTTTGGTATTCTGCATCGGCAACCGCTATGAGTTTTCATAGATCCGACCGGGAGATGGTGAGGATAATATGGGCGAAGCAGGAAGACAGCTAATGTAACTATTTTAGTATTTGTTACTTACATTCACATAATCGGAAGGTGTCTTTTTGGCACAGCGGTTGCAACCTCAACGGCGTCTAATGGTAGCTGACCATCTACGCAAACCTGGGAGGAATGCAATGCTTAGACTGTCCGGTCGCTTTGCACTCGCGCTGGCACTGGTGTTTGGCTTTTTCGTCGGCACCGTTTGGGCCCAAGGCGGTGGCAGCGGCGAGTTGACGGGGATCGTCTATGACCCCACCGGGGCGGTTGTGCCCAGAGCCCAGGTCACCTTGACCAACACCGCCACCGGCATTATCCGCACCACGGAGACCTCTGAGGCGGGTCTGTATCGGTTCGTGGCTTTGCCCGTGGTGGGCACCTACACCTTGCGGGTGGAGGTCCAGGGTTTCAAGACAGCCGAAGTGACCGACATTATCATCAGCGTGGGCCGAGTCGTCACCAGAGACGTGACATTGGAAGTGGGCGCCGCGGTGGAGACGGTGACCGTCGAAGCCGGTGTGCAGCTCGTGCAACCGACTGAATCCCAGGTGTCGGAAGTCGTCGACCGCCGCGTCTGGGAGTCGATGCCTCTCGAAAACCGCAGCCAGAACACGTTCATCAACCTCTTGGCGGGCGTGGTGCCGAGCGCGTTCAATGGCAGCACCCGCGGGGCGGCGGTGAGCGGCGCCCGCGGCGGCACGGGGAACTTCCTGGTGGAAGGCTATGACAACAACGACCAGGGCCAGGGCGGCCGCGGCGCCCTCATTGACGGCGCCATCACCAGCATTTCCCCCGAGGCCATCGAGGAGTACCGCGTCATCAGCCACGCGTATTCCGCCGAGTACGGCAAGGGGGGTGGCTTCGTCACCGATACGGTGCTCAAGAGCGGCACGAACGAGCTCCACGGCTCGGTCTTCCTGTACAACCGTGTGCAGAAGTTGGCGGCCAACAGCTTCTTTTCCAACCGGGACGGCCTCGAGGATTCTCTCATCCGAAACCAGTTTGGCGGCTCGCTGGGCGGCCCGGTCATTAAGGATAAGACCTTCGTTTATGGCAGCGTGGAGATTCACCGCCGGCGGCGGAAGGACCCGTTAACCACGGTTGGCACCACCCAGCAATTCATCGACTTTATTGACAGCGGCGCCTTTGCGAGCTTTATGGAAACAACATTTGGTCTCGCGCCGGGCGCGTTGGCCAACTCGGCCAGCCTGGGGCCCATTGCGCGCGCTGAGATCGCTAAGGATTTCCCCTTGGCCACTTCGAACTTTTCCAATCTTCTCCAGGGGTTGTTCACGGGCGGGCTGGGGTTGCCGGTGCCGGTGTTTGGCGACGTGGCCCTCCAGTCCGAGGACAACTTGAACGAGAACCGCTTCACCATTAAGGTGGACCACCAGGCGGGCGCCAAGGATTCGTTCAGCGGCAGCTTCATGTTTGAGGACTCCGACATAACCGACGCCATTGGCGGGGGGGTTGGGAATAACGTCCCATTCCTCGCCCCGGGGCGCTCCATCAACGTGGGGTTTACCCAGACGCACACCTTCACCCCCACCGTCATCAACCAGTTCCGGATGAGCTACCTCCGCCACCGCCGGGACTTCCCCAATCCGCCGGGGTTCGAAGCCACCCCGGCCGTCATCAGCGCCTTCGATCCCCTGGGCATCGGGTTCGGCAGTTCGAACGCCTTGCCGCAGTTCTTCACCGACAACCAGTTCCAGTACCAGGACCACCTCTCCTGGACCTTTGGGAGGCACAATTTCAAGGCGGGGGGTGAGTACCGTCGCACCCGCAATGGCTCCGCTTTTGAAGCCGAGAAGAACGGACTCTTCTTGCCCTACGGCGTCGAAGACATGCTCACCGACGGGTTCTTCACGGATGACCTGGAACAAGCTTTGTTCGGGGGCTCCGTCTTCGGATCGTACTTCCTGGCTGAGGCGTCGGTGGATCCCACCCGCGGGGGGCTCTCTCCTATCTTCTACCGCGGCTACCGGGTGAACGAGATGGCTGGCTACATTCAGGATGACATTCGCGTCACCGCGCGGCTGAGCCTGAACGTTGGCCTGCGCTATGAGTACTTCGGAATTCCGCACAACTTTCGCAAGGGGCTCGATTCCAACTTCTTCTTCGGCAACGCCATTACTCCCATCCCGAACCGCACCGGCAACATCTTCTTCCCCGTCGGCGCTACCTGGGCGGCCCGGGAGTCAGGGGGCGGGTTCCAGCAGCGCGACAACGGCATCTGGAACAAGGACACCAATAACTTCGCCCCCCGGCTGGGCTTCTCTTATGATGTGCTCGGTACGCAGAAGGTGATCATCCGCGGTGGGGGCGGCGTCTTCTACGACCGGATGTGGAACAACCTCTTCGAGAACATCCGCTTCAACCAGCCGTTCTTTTGCTTCTGCGGTTTCGGTGCCTTCATCAACGGCATTCCGGCCGGCCCCATCGCCAGCCCCGGGATTTATAACTCCCCCTTCGGCGACCCCGAACGGCTGGCGATCTTCGCCAACACCGGCGTATCCGGCTCGGCCCGGCACATGGACCAGGACCTCGTCTCTGCTTACTGGCAGCAGTATTACTTGGGGGTGCAGTGGCAGTTCCAGCCTGACTTCGCCCTGGAGCTCAACTACGTGTCCACCCTGGGGCGCAAGCTGCAGGGGATTATCGATCTCAACACCTTCAACGGCCGCACCGCCTCGGGGCAGCCCAGCGGGCGAATCAACCCCAATCTTACCGGAGACAACTTCCGCACCAATGCCTTCAAGTCCAACTATCACGGCTTGCAGGCGACCGTGCGGAAGCGCTACTCCTTCGGATTGCAGTTGAACGCCAACTACACCTGGTCACATGCGATTGACGAGCTCAGTGATGCCTTCGAAAACGACACTGGCTTGCGGCCCTTCGACAACTTCGATATCAGCCTCTCCCGCGGCAACGCAGACTACGACATCCGCCACCGCTTCGTCACCAGCTACTACTACGACCTGCCGCTGTTCAAGGACAACGCTTTGGCGGGCGGGTGGTCGATCAGCGGCATCGTCACCGCGCAGGTCGGGCGGGGGTTCCCACTGTTCAACAGCACCTCAGCCGGAGACGCGAACGAAGACGTCTACCGCACCGACACCCTCACCTTCATTGGCTCCGGTGACCCCGATGACGCGGTCACCGGTGGCCAGAGCCCCGCGGACGGCTACTTCGACACCTCCCAGTTCGTGACCACTGCCTGCCTCCCCAGTGAGAACTTCGGTCTCTGGTGCAACGGCCGCCTGGGCCGGAACACCGTGATCGGGCCCGGCTTTGCCAACGTGGACTTCAGCATTGCCAAGCGGTTCCGGATCAAGGAGCGCGCCACGGTGGAGTTCCAGGCCAACTTCTTCAACATTTTCAATCGCGCTAACTTCTTGCTGCCGAGCGGCAACATTGTCTCCAGCCAGTTCGGCCGGTCGGTCAATACGTTCGACCCCAGAATCACCCAGCTCGTGCTTCGGGTGGACTTCTAATCCGAAGCGACTGCTTTTTCAGGGGAGGAGAGAAAACCCTCTCTCCTCCCCTTTAACTTTTTTTGGGGGCTGCTACGGGCCAGGGAATTCCCGGTTGACCCGATGCAATGCCAGGGATAGAATCCCGTAGGAAGAAGTAGGAGGCCAAGGGTGAATCGCCGTTGCCGGCGCACGCTCGTTATTGCCTTGACCACAGGTCTGCTGTGGCTGCCGGCGGCGGCTGCGCCGGACAATCAGGACAAGAAAGGCCAGCGGCCCCTCAGCGAAGGCCTGCCCCAGCGCGAGCTGAGCAAGAAGGAGCAGGAAAGGCGCGAAAAGGCGCTGCGGAAAGAGCTGGAAAGCCACTTCAAGAAGTGGCTGGCGGAAGATGTCTTCTACATCATCACCCCGGAAGAGAAGAGTGCCTTCAAGGATCTGAGCACGGAAGAGGAGCGGGAACAGTTCATCGAGCAGTTCTGGCTGCGGCGCGACCCCACCCCGGACACCATCGAGAACGAGTTCAAGGAAGAGCACTACCGCCGCATCGCCTATGCCAACGAGCGGCTCCGGGGCTGGCGCAGCGACCGCGGGATGATCTACATCATCCACGGCCCGCCGGATGAGATTGAGCAGATGCCCGAGGGCGGCTTCTACAACCGCTTGGCTGAAGAGGGCGGGGGTGGCACCGCGGTCTTCCCCTTCGAGCGCTGGCGCTACCGCTACATCGAGGGGGTTGGCGATGATATCATCCTGGAGTTCGTGGATAGGTGCATGTGTGGGGACTACCAACTCACCATGGATCCGTCAGAAAAAGACGCCTTGACTTTAAGCCTGGGCCACGGCCTGACCTTGATGGAGCAGCTCGGATTGGCCAAGAAGGTTGACCGCTTCACGCGCGGCGACGCCACCCGGATGGGGGAATCCTTTTCCAAGACCGTGCGCAGCCAGGAGTTCGAGCGCCTCCGCATCCATGCCACCGTGCAGAGGCCCCCGCCGGTCAAGTTCAAGGACTTGGAAGCGCTGGTGACCACCCGCATATCTTTCAAGCTGCTTCCATTTGAGATGCGCGCCGATTTCCTCCGCGTCACCAGCACCTCCGTTCTGGTTCCCATCACCATCGGTATAAAGAACAAGGACGTCACCTTCCAGCTCCGGAGTGGGCTGCACCGCTCGGTGGTCAACATCTTCGGCCGCATCACCACCTTGACCGGGCGCATCGTGCAGACCTTTGAGGACGTGATTCAGC
>JBHHYS010000050.1:0-17693 GCA_046757645.1 Terriglobia bacterium
GCGGTGGCCATCCTTCCCGAGGAAATGAGCCGCGAGCGCTTCCGCTGGCTGGAACGCATCGGGGCGGAGATCATCACCACGCCCGGAGGCGAAAGCAACGTGAGGGAGATCTTCGACGCTTGCCGGGAGATTCGCCGGACCCGGCCGGAGGCCGTGATCTTCAATCAGTTTGACGAGTTCGGCAACTACCTTTGGCATTACGGGGTGACGGGTCCGGCGGCCGAGTCGGTGTTCCGCCGCATCGCCGGCCCCCGCGACCGCTTGGCAGCGTGGGTGGGCGCCACGGGCTCGGCTGGAACCCTGGCGACCGGCGATTACCTCAAGCAACAATTTCCCGGATGCCGAATCACGGCCGCCGAGGCGCTGCAGTGCCCCACCCTTCTGCTCAGCGGATTCGGGGGGCACCGCATTGAGGGCATCGGGGACAAGCACATTCCCTGGATTCACAACGTACGCACAACCGACGTCGTCACCGCCATCGACGACGAAGCCACCCTGCGCCTGCTCCGCCTGCTCAACGAGCCGGCGGGGCACGCCGAGCTTGCCCGCCGCGGGGTGGCGGACCAGGTGGTTGCGGGCCTTCACCTGTTAGGCATCTCGAGCATCTGCAACTTGCTCGCCGCGATCAAGACCGCCCGCTACTTCGAGCTCGACCAAAGCAACATTCTCATCACCCCCTTCACCGACTCGGTGGAGCTTTACCGGACGCGCCTGACGCAGCTCGCGGAAGAGCGCGGGGCGTACACGGAACGTGAGGCCGCCATCGACTTCGAGCGTTACCTGCGGGGGGCGACCACCGATCACCTCAAGGAGCTGCGCTACATTGACCGCAAGGCCATCCACAACCTCAAGTACTTCACCTGGGTCGAGCAGCAAGGGAAGCCGGTGGAGGAACTCAACCAGCTGTGGAGCCCCTCCTTCTGGGAAGACCTGGCCGCACAGTTGCCGCGATGGGATCAACAGATCGCGGCGTTCAACCGGGATACCGGCGTTCTAGCTCAGATCAAAAACCGCCCGGTGAGGACCAGCCAAAGGGGGGAGCCTTGATGAGGAAAGCGGGCAAAGCCGCCCTGGAAACCGCCGGAAAGCACGAGACCGACATCGTCACCTTCTTGCGGGAGATGATCGCCATACCCTCTGAGAGCGGTGGCGAGGGCAAGCGGTGCGAGCGGGTGCGCCAGGAGTACGCCAGGCTTGGCTTCGACGAGGTGTTTTTCGACCGCCTGGGGAACGTGGTGGCGCGGATCGGCAAGGGGCCGCTCACGATCTTGATGGACGGGCACATCGATTGTGTGGGCGTGGGCGATCCGACCGCCTGGGACCACAATCCATTCCAAGGCAAGTTCGAGGACGGCAAGATCTGGGGCCGGGGGGCGGTGGATGAGCTTCCGGCCATCGCCTGCATGGCCTACGGGGCGAAGATCCTGGGCGAGCGTGGGGTTCCCGACGATGTCACGCTCTATCTCACCGCATCGGTGATGGAGGAGTCGTGCGACGGCTACTGCCTCCTGCACCTGATCGAAAAGGAAGGCATCCGGCCCGACGTGGTGATTCTCGGTGAGCCGACCGACCTCAACGTGTATCGCGGCCACCGCGGGCGCCTGGAGGCCGCCATCACCACCCGCGGCAAGTCGGCGCACGGCGCGCACTGTGACCTGGGCGTCAACGCCCTCTACAAGATGGCGCCCCTCATCTCGGACATCGAGGCCCTTAACCACCGCCTGCCGCACGATGACTTTCTCGGCAAGGGCTCGGTGGTCGTGTCGTTCATCGAGTGCACCTCGGCGTCGCTCAACGCCGTGCCGGACAGCGCGCGCATCTACCTCGACCGGCGCCTCACCGCCGGAGAGACGGTGGAAAGCGTGATGGAGGAACTCCGCTCGCTGCCTCATCTCGGTGATGCCGAGGCCGAACTCCTGACCTACGACGCCACCAGCTGGCGCGGGGAGCCCGCGCGGCAAGAGAAGTACTACCCGACTTGGGTTCTTCGCGAAGACCACCCCCTGGTGCAAGGAGTGGCCCGAGCTGTCGAGGCTGTGCTCCGCCACCCGCCGGCCGTCTCGCGCTGGTCGTTTTCGACCAACGGCGTGGCCAGCATGGGCCGGCTCGGCATTCCCACGGTTGGGTTCGCGCCGGGCTTGGAGGAGCTTGCCCACACCACCCAAGAATGGGTAGCCGTGGGGGACCTCGTCCGTGCCACCGCGGTATACAGCCTGATTCCCGAGTTCCTGGCCGAGCGCAAGGAACGGCTGGTGGCACCTTCTGCCCCGAAGACCGGAGAGTAGGGGATGAAAACCAAGCTTAAGGGGAAACACTTCATCACCACGCAGGACTGGACGCTCGAGGAGCTGGAGACGCTCTTCGGGCTCGCCGCGGAGCTCAAGGAGGCGAAAGCGAAGGAACGGGCGACGCCGCTTCTTTCCGGCAAGACCCTGTACATGATCTTTTTCGACGCCTCCACGCGCACCCGCAACTCGTTCGAGACCGGCATGACCCAACTCGGCGGACACGGGATCTACCTGTCGCCCGATAAAATGCAAATCAGCCACGGGGAAAACCCGCGCGACACCGCTAAGGTCCTCTCGCGCTACGGCGACGCCATTGCCATCCGTCACTGCGCCATCGGCGAGGGCAACGCCTATCTGCGTGCGGTGGCAGCGAACGCCGACATTCCCTTGCTCAACATGCAGTGCGACATCTATCACCCCTGCCAGGTGCTGGCCGACTACTTCACGCTCAAAGAGAAGTTTGGGGGGAAGACGCGAGGCCTCCAACTCGGTGTGGCGTGGACGAGCGCGCCCAACTACGTGCGCCCGCTGTCGGTGCCCCAAAGCCTGATCCTGCTGATGCCGCGCTTTGGCATCAACGTCACGCTTGCCTACCCGCCGGAGTTCAGGCTCATGCCCGAGATCGAGGAGCAGGCGAAAGCCAACGCCGAGGCGGCGGGGGCGCGATTCACGATCAGCCACCGTTTCGAGGACGCCTTCGAGGACGCCGATGCCGTCATCCCCAAGTCGTGGGGACCCCTGGTCACCACCCGAGACGTCACCGAAGGGCTGCGCCTGATCGGGAACTACCCCGGCTGGCGCTGCGACCGGGAGCGCATGGCGCTGGGCAAGAAACACCTGATCTATATGCATCCTCTCCCGGCCGACCGCGGTCGGGAGGTGACCGACGAGGTCATCGATGGACCGCAGTCGGTGGTGTACGACCAGGCCGAGAACCGCCTCCACGTTCAGAAAGCCTTGATGGCCCTGACGATGTAGGGGCTGGGGCGTGGCCTTGCGGGCGGGCCGGCTCGCTCGCCCGTTAATAACGATGGGTAATTTTCACTTTCGGTGCAGCGAATGCGGGGCTGCCTACGGCGAAGATGAAGTGCGGCTGGTGTGTCCGGCCTGCGCGCGCCAGCAGCAGCCCGGTGGGGTGACGAGGGGCGTGCTGGAAGTTGTGTTGGAGGCGCTTCCTCCCGCCTGGCCGTCCGCACCCACAGCGAGCCCGGAATTTCTCACCGCATTCCTCCCCCTTCCTTCACCCGAGTTTCTTCCGCCGCTTCCGGTTGGAGGAACGCCGCTTCTCGCGGTGCCCGGGCTGCGCCGCGGGCTTGGCATGCCGCGGCTGTGGGTGAAGGACGACACGCGCAACCCAAGCGGCTCCACCAAGGATCGCGCTTCGCTTCTGGTAGTGGCCAAGGCGCTGGAGTACGGCTGCAAAACGGTGGCCACAGCCTCAACCGGCAATGCCGCCACCGCGCTGGCGGCGGTCGCGGCCGCCAGCGGGATGCCGGCCGTCGTCTTCGTCCCCGCCTCGGCGCCCGAAGCCAAGCTCGTGCAGATGCTGAGCTATGGGGCCTTCGTCCTGCCGGTGGAGGGAACCTACGACGACGCCTTCGACTTGTGCCGGGCGGCTTGCGACGAGTTCGGTTGGTACAACCGGAACACCGCCCTCAACCCCTTCACCATCGAGGGCAAGAAGACAGCGGCCCTCGAGATCGCGGCCGATCTCGCCCCGGAGCGCCCCGACGCGGTTCTGGTTCCCACCGGGGACGGCGTCATCCTCTCCGGCATCGCAAAGGGCTTCTCCGACCTGGCTCGCTGCGGACTCATCGAGCGCCGGCCGCGCCTGATTGCCGTTCAAGCGAAGGGCTCTGCTGCGATCGTGAATGCCTTGCGGGAAGGGGCGGATACGATCACACCGGTTCCGGACGCCGCGAGCGTGGCCGACAGCTTGACGGTCCAGGCGCCCCGCAACGCCTTGCAGTGCCTGCGCTTCATCCGCGCCTCGGGCGGGGGCGGGGTGACGGTGTCGGACGGGGCCATCATCAAAGCGGTCGCGGATCTCGCCCGGCAAACGGGTGTCTTCGCCGAGCCCGCCGGCGCCGCGCCGCTTGCGGGCTTGCAGGTCGCTCTGGACGAGGGACTGGTGGATCGCCAGGAACGGGTTGTAGTGCTCGTCACCGGCACCGGGCTCAAAGACGTCCCGGCCGCCTCGCGGGCGGTGCAAAGACCATCGCCGATCCCGCCGCGCATCGAGGCAGTCGCAGGCCGGTTGCAGCGCCTCGCCAAAGGTTGACGCCCGGGAATCCGGGTGTCCAGGCAACCGCCCGGCCCGATAGTTGGACAGAATTGCCTGCGCACGTGCCCGTCGAGCAAGGCCCCCGCCGTCTCCCTGCCTACGGCGGTGGAGCGACATGAAGCGGCAGGCAAATTCTCAGTAATCAGGGTCGAGAGAGTCGGCCGGAGGGGGCTGAGCGTAGTCCGGCTCAGGCGATGGAGCCGCCCTTCGCGGGGACGGATTCGGCTGCCACCGTCATGCGGGTTCCGGCCATGCGGAAGAGCGCTTCGGGGATTTTCTCCGGCGAGGTGATGATTACCAGGCGGCCGCCGCGTTCCAGGTAGCTGATCCCGGCTTCGATCTTGGGCCCCATGCTGCCCGGAGGGAACTGCCCCGCGGCCAGGTGGCGCCGGGCGGCCTCCAGAGTCAGGTGTTCGAGCGGCTTCTGCTTGGGTGTCCCGTAGTTGAGCGCCACCTGGTCAACGCTCGTGGAGATGAGGAAAAGCTCCGCCTCCAGTTCCCAGGCCAGAAGGCTGGAGGCGCGGTCCTTGTCGATGACAGCTTCGATTCCTACCAGGTGGTTCCGCCGGAAGACGACCGGGATACCACCGCCGCCACAGGCGATGACCAGGGTGCCGCTTTTGAGCGCCCCGGCGATGGCCGGCAATTCGATGATCACCTTCGGCTCCGGCGAGGGCACCACGCGCCGGTAGCCCCGTCGGGCGTCTTCGACCATCTCCCAGTGCAAGGTGGCGCGGCGCCGGTCGGCCTCTTTGCGGGTGTAGAAGGGTCCCACGGGCTTCGAGGGCCGACGGAACGCCGGGTCGCGCCTCGAGACCAGCACCTGGGTCACCAGAGTCACCACCGGATGGCTCAGGCCGCGCCGCTGCAAAGTTTCATACAGCGTCTGCTGCAAGAGATACCCGATGCTTCCCTGGGTTTCGGCCCCGCAGACATCAAGCGGCAGCGGCTCGGCCTGCTCCGCGGCGAGCTCCGAGCGCAGCCAGGCGTCGCCCACCTGCGGCCCGTTGCCGTGGGTGAGCACCACCCGGTAACCCGCCGCCAACACCGCAGCGACCCCTGCGCAGGTGACATCCAAGTTGCGGCGCTGCTCTTCCAGGGTGCCGCGTTCCCCCGCCCGCACCAGGGAGTTTCCCCCGATGGCGACTACCGCTGTGGGCATTTGAATCTCCTTTTACCGGAGCACAAGATTATACGCCCGCCGAGATCGCCAGGGACGGCCGGGGACTACGGTCGCTCCCTGAATTTGAATATTGGCTGGGTGGGGAATTTAGGTCAGATTTTCTTACCACGGTGTCTTGCGGCGGCCCCAGCGGTTTCGCTGTCGGTCGTTGGCTGGTACTTCTGTACCCCTCGGCAATGGGAGCTTTATCCTATTCCCCCGGGGCGCTTTCCTCCCTAGATTATCCTCAGATTATTGGGTTACTGGTCGGCTTTGGGTAGGCCGGCATTACGGAGGGGGAGGAACTGGTGTGGGGAGTTGAAGTTTCTGGCGGCTAAGTTTGCCGTCGGCCAACGGGCTACCTTTCTCCTCACTTTCCCCGCACCCCAGTCCTGAGCCTGTCTATGGAAGAACGGCTCGAAAAGAACCGCCGCAGCGGTGGTGGGGTGGCTGAGTCCACCGGCGACACCGACATTGACCAACTCCTTCGGGCGCGCAGTGAAATAGACTCCGCCCTGCGGCGCCACAAGACGCAGTTCACCGTATTCTTCACCGACATCGTCGGCTCCACCTCCTTCTTTGAGCGGTATGGGGACACCGCCGGTCTGATGATGTTGCAGCGGCACAGCGAGTTGGTGTTGCCCGCCATCGAAGAGGCCGGGGGGACGTTGGTGAAGACAATCGGGGACGCGGTCCTGGCGGTCTTCTCTTCGCCCACCACCGCCGTGCGCACCGCCATCACGATTCACCAGCGCCTCGACGCCTACGACGAGGACCGGCCGCCGGATGACCAGATCTTTACGCGGACCGGAATCAATTTCGGCCACGGCTTCGTAAAAGAAAAGGATATCTTTGGCGACGTGGTGAACGTCGCTGCCCGGCTGGTCAAAGCCTGCGCCCCGGCGCAGATCTTGATCAGCCGCTCGGTGCACGAGGGGGTGGAGAAACAGCCGGGAATCCGCTGTCGCAAGCTGGGCACCGCCGCGTTTCATGGCAAGGTGGCCCCGCAAGAAATCTACGAGGTGGTCTGGACTTCCACCCAGCGATACCAGCGCTTGCGCCACCAACTGGACGGAGAAGCCGGCTCCACCTCGCGCAATCTTTTAGGGCGGTACGAGCTGCTGGACGAGCTGGGACGGGGGGCGATGGGAGTGGTCTACAAGGCCTACGACCCCACGGTGGGACGGATTGTGGGGTTGAAAACCGTGCGGCTTACCGCCACCGGGGACGAGCGCGAGGAATTGGTGCGGCGCTTGCGCCAGGAAGCCCAAGCCGCCGGGCGGCTGGAACACCCCAACATCGTTACCATCTACGACGCAGGTGAAGCCGGAGGGTTGTTCTACCTGACGATGCAATTCGTCAAAGGGCGCACCCTGGCTGAGTTGATCGCCGAGCGGAACCTCCTGCCCGTCCAACAAATCCTACTGTTGTTCGACCAGGTGTGCGAAGGGCTCCACTACGCCCATGAACGCGGCATCATCCACCGTGACCTGAAACCGAGCAACTTCATTGTTACCCGCGAGGGCATGGTGAAGATTGTGGACTTCGGCATCGCCAAGCTCACCGAAGCCGGGACCACGGTGGCCGGCATGGTGCTGGGTACACCCAGCTACATGTCGCCCGAGCAGGCGCAAGGGGGGCGGGTCGATCGCCGCTCAGACATTTTTTCTCTGGGGAGCATCCTCTACGAGTTGCTGGTGGGGGAGAGAGCCTTTCCGGGCAACACCCCCACGGCGATCATCTATAAGATTCTACACGAAGATCCCATCCCCCTCCGCGTGATTGAGCCCGGAATTGATCCCGCCCTGGAAAAGATTGTCCGCAAGGCCCTGGCGAAACAGCCCCAGGGGCGCTACCAAAGCTGCCGTGAGCTGCAGGCAGACTTGAAAGCAGCCGCCAAAGCTTCCGTGAAGGCTTCCGTGGAGGTCAAGGCTCCGCCCGCTCCCCCCCGCCGAGTTCGCCGTGCTCTCACTGCGGTGTTGGCGCTTTTCCTGTGGACGGGACTGGGCTTTTACGTCTGGCGCCAGGGATGGTTTTCCACCTGGGGTCTGCTCCCCGCTCGCGGAAGCCAACCCGCCGCCGCCGAGTCGGCTCCCGCCCTGACCTCCGTGGACGCCCAACCCCCTTCAGAAGCTTCACTGACCGACGAGCAGGGGCCCGGCGGCGAATCTGACGCCGCGGCAGCCCAGACCGAAGCGGGTGCGCCGGGCGCGGAGAAAACCAGCCCGGAGAAAGAAGGCATCGCTGGAGTAGCCGCGCCCCCGTCGGAGCCTTTCGGGGGAACGGAGCAGAAGCCCGGGCGCGAATCGAGTCCTCCGATCTCCCCGGCCGCGCGAAGTGCGCCGCGAAAGGCGCCCCGGCGGCCCGCCATTGCGCCCGCGCACCCCGCATTGTCGCCCGAGAAACAGCGGGAGGTGCGGCAGTGGTTTACCCTGGCCGCGCGGTACAACGCCCGGGGTCGCTACCGAGAAGCCATCTTCGCCCTGAAGCAGGTTTTGCGGATTGATCCGAACAACCAACAGGCCGAGCAGAAGCTGGAGCGGGTGCGTCAGAGGCTGGCGCTGCAGCGCCGCAACCGCTCGAGCGATCAGTAGCCCCCACCGGACACGGTCAGCCAATCTCCCAGGGCCGAAAGGCGAAACTCGCGTTGCAGGTATTCGATGGCCTGCAGGCGTCGGGGGTCGTCGGGAGCACTGTTGAACAGGAAGCGCAGGTAGTACTCCGCGGCGCTTTCGTTGTTTCCCCGCTGCGCTTGCAGTTGGGCCTGCGCGAAATCGCGTCGGATGAAAGATTCCAGATAGTTGAGCGCGCGCTCCGCCAGTCGCTGCTGAATCTTCCTCAAGACGCGGGCGCGCAGGGTGGCGGCGTCTGGCAAGTTGGCCGGCTGGTTGCGGTAGCCCTGCTTGTCCGCGGGGTGCACACCCGTCACTTCCACCCCGCGGGCCGGTACCTTCTCCTCCAGGATTTCCTGAACCTCACGAACCCCCTTCAGGGCGTTCACCCAGCGATAGCTGAGGTGGGTCTCGGCGGTGCGCACCCGGGTGCGGCGGGTAAACTCATAGGGACGCACATCCTCTTGCTCGACGAAAGCCGGGACGGCATCCAGCGCCTCCCCGGCCTCTTTCACAGCGGCCTCGGCGCGGGCCAGCGCCGCCTCGTCCGCCCGGCGTTGCTTCTTGCCATAGTTTTTCCGGCGACGGTTCTGCTGCACGCGGGTGCGGACCTGCTCGTAGTTCTCCCGGGCCCGATCGTGGGCGGCCTTGGCCTCCCGCCAGGCGGGGTTGGGCACCTGGCGAAAGCCGGCCGAATATTCCGACGCGACGGGTTGAGTTTGCCCATCGTCGTGGACGGTTGCCTGGAGGAGCTCAACGATGAATTCGAGGGTGAGCCGGGGCCTCTCCCCCCGGCGCACCTCCACGATATCCACGTGAGGGAAGCCGGCGTTTTGGATGGCGGAGGCTATCAGAGCCGACAGCTCTGCCACCAGGTACTCCCCGCTGCCCGCCGGGGTGAGGTCGCGGAAGTTGAGGGCGACGCGAATCCGCAGCCGGTCCTCCAGGCGCTCGCGCCAGGTGGGGAGCTCGGTGAGTTTGGTTTTGTCGAGCATGAAATGCTGGGCCTGCTGCAGATAGGCGAGGGCCAGGGCGCGGGGAGCTTCCGCCTTCCGCTTGGCGATCTCGGTGGCGCGTTGGCGGTAGTAGTCAGCCAAGTAGAGGCTCAGGCGGTCGCGCCAGACCGCCAGCGTGGGGGAAGAGTCGAACTGGGAGAGCCGGGTCAGCTCCTTGTGCAACTTCAGCAGGCTCTCTTCGTCTGCCGGGCCGCGGATGGGAGCGTGCAAATTTTCGGACTGGGCCACCGCGGCCAGCAACGCCTGGCGATAGATGCGCTGCAAGGAGGAAAACTCCTGTTGCAGCTTGGCCTCATCGGGGTAGCGCTGGGCCACCGGCAACAGGGAGTCAAAGGCGGTGGCGTAGTTCTCCTGGGCCATTGCCTCCCGGGCCCGGGCCACGGCCTGTTGAATTTGCTGCTGGCGCTGATAGGCGACCCGCTGTCGTTCAATCTCTTTGCGGAGAACAGGGATTTCGGGCCGCTGCTGGTAGGTAGCGGCATGGTCGAGTTCGCGGACCGCAGCGTCAAACTCCGCCCGGGCGAGCCGTTGGCGGGCCTGATCCAGATGGTAGCGGGCGCCGCGTCGCTCGATATCTTCCAGCGTGGTGGCGAGTTCGGGAAACTGATCGCGGAAATGGCGCAGAGGCTCCAGGGTTTGAAGGGCGGGGCTGAACTCGCCCTTGTCGGCCAACTCCCGGGCGGTGCCAAGCCGCTGAGCGATGTCGGTTTCGAACCGGGTGAGCGCCGTCTCCGCCTCCGCCACCCCAGGGGTCTCGACGTCCAACGTGCTCAGCCGGTCGAACCACCGCCGGGCCTCGCCCAGGGAGCCATAGCCGGGCTTTCTTTCCTGGAGAGCGTCTTGAAACCGGTTGAGAGCTTGGTTGACCCGCTCCAGGTAGAGCCCGGCGAGACGCTGGCGCGCACCCCGAGCATGCCGGCTGCGGGGAAAGCGTTGCAAGAAATTGACCCAGGCGTCTTCGCTTTTCTGCGCTTCCGCCAGGGAGAAGGCAACCGTGTCTTCCCCCGGACGCCGAGGAAAGAGATAGACGATCCAGCCCTCCGCCAGAGCCGCTTGAAAAAACCGCTTCGGGTGGAGCAACCGCCCCCGCAGACGTGAACCCCGGATGATGGCGGCGGGCTCCAGCCTGCCCGCGGGCCAGTTCTTGAAGTTCTCTGGCAGGGCCAGAAATTCTTCCCGGCGGGCGGTGTACACCTGCAGCCGACCCGTGGCCACCCGGAAGAAATCCACTTCAGCGAAGGAAAGCTTGGGTAAGCGCTTGTACTGATACTTGGTCAGGGGGGCGTCGCGGATGAGCCGGTAGAACCGCTGTTTGTTGTTGACCTTGAACTTTTCCACCAGCACGGAGTCGAGCGGGTGCAGAGAGCGGATGATCAGAGCATGGTAGTTGGTGGCGGCGGACGCTCGCAAAGCGCCGACGAGGAGAAAGAGGAAGAGGATACAGGCTTGAATGCGACCCCGGGTGGACACCATATGGACTGCCCCTACCAGCGGCAGAAGGCAAGCCTTTTATACCACACAACCGAAGCCGCCATCCGAGCGTAGCCTAATCGGTATCTATCCATTGTTCACTACCGTGAAGCCAGCGATGGGCGGCTGCTTGTTCTTCCGGGGGCGCGATTCGCCTCCGCCCGCTCGCCGAGCCGCTCTGCTTTCCCTTTTTCTTCACCCGAGCGTGCTTGACACCTGCCCGCACGCGAACATAGGATGCGCCCGCCGCACGGAAGTTTGTCCCACGGCGGAGCTGGGGGGAGGTAGCAATGAGAAAAGTTTCCGGGCTTGTTTGTCCCGTCTTCCTTTTGCTTCTATTCAGCGCGCCGGTGGCCGCGGACCCCAAGGTGGCAATTCCGGGTTTGCAGGCGGCGGCGCGCATCGTGCGCGACTCCAACGGCCTCCCGCACATTTTCGCCGCAAACGACCACGACCTTTTCTTCTTGCAGGGTTGGGTGCATGCCCAGGATCGGTTGTTCCAGATGGACGTAACCCGGCGGCTGGCCAGCGGCACCCTGGCAGAGCTGCTCGGGCCCGCAGCCCTGGGGAGCGACGTGGAACTGCGGACCATCGGCTTGCGGCGGGCAGCGGAGCGCTCCCTGTTGGTGCTCTCCCCGGCCGCCCGGGCGGTGCTCGAGGCTTACAGTGCGGGGGTGAACGCCTTTATTGCCTCGCATCCCTTACCGGCGGAGTACTCTTTGCTGGAGTTGTCCCAGGTGGAGCCCTGGTCACCGGTGGACAGCCTGGTGATTGCCAAGGCCATCGCTTTCAGCCTCTCCTTTGATTTGGACATCAACCTGACTCTTACCCTGTTGCAGTACCAGGGGGTCGGCGGGGCGGTGGGTTTCGATGGCACCGCTCTATTTTTTGAAGACTTGTTTCGCAGCGCGCCGTTCGCTACCGCCTCGACCCTGCCGGATGCCAGCCAGTCTGCGCGGGAGGAAAATGGTGAGTCGGACATAATGGCCCGCGGGGGCCGGGCCGCGCCGCCGAAGCCGGGTGGGAGTGGCGGCGGGGAACTGATGGCGCGTGTGCGCAACGCCACGCAGCAGATTCGCCCGGAGACCCTCGCCCTGGGGCGCGCCTATCTGAAGCGGGTGCGCGACATCCCTCTTTTCCGCGGCGCCTTGCCGCCCCGCACGCGCCCCAACGGCAGCAACGAGTGGGCCGTCAGCCGCCGCAACAGCGAGAACCATCGCCCGTTGCTGGCCAACGATCCCCACCTGGCCCTCGATATGCCGGCCACCTTCTATCAGGTTCATTTGCGCTCTCGCCGCCACTTCAATGTCATCGGCAGCGGCTTCCCGGGCACGCCCTTCGTCATTTTGGGGCACAACCGCTACATCGCCTGGGGGGCGACCACCAACCCCATGGACGTGACCGACACCTTCCAGGAACAGGTGGTGCCGGATCCGGCTTCCCCCAGCGGCCTGAGCATTGTTGTCCTGGGCGCGCTCGAGCCCATCATTCCCCTCCCGCAAGTGTTCCGCTACAACTCGCTGGGCGACAGCCTGCTCGACAACCTGGCCACCGCTCGCCCCGGCGGCACGGTGGGCGGCGCCCTCATTCCCCCCGTGGTGCTGATTGTTCCCCGACGCAACCAAGGCCCCATCCTCGCTCTTGACCCCGCCGCCGGCACCGCCCTGAGCGTGCAATACACCGGCTTCAGCGGCACGCGCGAGCTGGAAGCCTTTATGGTTTGGAACCGGGCTCGCAATCTGCGGGACTTCGTGCGCGGGTTGCAACTTTTCGATTTCGGGTCGCAGAACTGGGCCTATGCGGATGTGTGGGGCAATATTGCCTACTTCACCAGCGGCGAGATGCCGCTGCGGGAGGATTTGCAAGCCGGCACGATCAACGGCCTGCCCCCGTTCTTCATCCGCAACGGCACGGGTGGAAACGAGTGGCTGCCGGTGTCGAGCCCCCAGCCGGGCCAAGCCGTGCCCTTCGAGATTCTGCCCTTCGGTGAGATGCCCAAGCTCATCAATCCCCCGGCGGGGTTTTTCGTGAACGCCAACAACGATCCGGCGGGCACCACGCTGGACAACAACCCCCTGAACCAGCTCCGCCCCGGCGGCGGCATCTTCTACTTGAACCCCGGCTACGCCTCTATCCGCGCCGGCCGCATCACCCAGATGATTCGCGAGAGGCTTGAGAGCGGCCACGGAGAAATTTCCCCCGAAGATATGAAGAAAATGCAAGCGGACACGGTGCTGCTCGACGCCCAGGTGTTGGTGCCTTTCATCGTGGAGGCTTTTGAGAATGGAGATGATAGCGACGCCCACCCGGCCCTGCAGGCGTTGGCCGCCGACCCGCGCCTGGAAGAGGCGGTGGAACGCCTGGAAGAATGGGACTTTACCACCCCCACCGGCATTCCGGAGGGCTTCGACGCCAGCGACCAGGATGGGCAACGCTTCCCACCCACCGACGATGAAATCGAATCCAGCGTCGCCGCAACCATCTATTCGGTGTGGCGCAGCCAGATAATTCGTCGCACCATTGACACGGTGGTGGATTCCTTGGGGCTGCCTCGCCCCGGCAGCCGGCAAGCGATGTCGGCCCTGCGCCACTTGCTCGACACCTTCGGTACGAATCAGGGAGTGGGCGCTTCAGGGTTGAACTTCTTCAACGTTCCCGGCGTGGCGGATGCCGCCACCCGGCGCGACATCCTGCTGCTGCAAAGCCTGGCCGACACCCTCAACCTCTTGGCCGGCGATGCCTTCGCCGCCGCCTTCCATCACTCCACCAACCAGCAAGACTACCGCTGGGGCCGCCTGCATCGCATCGTCTTTGACCATCCTCTGGATGGGCCCTTCAACGCGCCCCCTGCCGGCGGTGCCTTTCCACCCCCGCTGCCCGACTTGCCCGGGATTCCCACCGACGGCGGCTTCCAGGTGGTGGATGCTTCGAGTCACAGCGCGCGAGCCGCCAGCACCAACGCCTTTATGTTCGGCGGCGGGCCGGTGCGCCGGTTTGTGAGTGAGATGGGCTTGGGGCGAGTCCGGGCGGTGAGCAGCTTGCCCGGCGGCGCCAGCGGGGTCTTGGGCAATCCCTTCTATGTGAATTTGCTGGGCGCTTGGCTGACCAACGACACCTTCCGCCTGCTGACGCGTGGCGGGCAAATCCGGCGACACGCCATCTCGGTGGAGCGGTTCGTTCCCGCCTCCCCCTAGCCCTCCTCGCCAACCAGAGGAGATCGCGGCACGCTCAGCCGTGCAACTCGATGACGTCGTTGTCTTCCAGGATGTAGTCGCGCTGCACCATCTGGCCGTCGAATTTGCCCGCGCCCCAGAGGCGGGCAAACTTGAGCCGGGCGAGAAAGTCTTTGTGGACGCGCTCGGCGACGTCGCGCACCGTCGCCCCCCGGGGCAGCACGAAGGGGGCATCCAAGGTGGCCTTCTTGCCGGGGATTTTGGTGTAGACGCGCACGATCCCCAGCAGGTCGAAGAGGGCGCGGCGAAAGTTCTCCAAGTTTTCTCCGGTCGCTGCTGAGACCGCCAGCAGCCGAAAGCGGTCCTTCCAGAGTTCCGCGAGTATCTCGAAGTTTTCCCCGGCGCGGGGCTGATCCGACTTGTTGCCCACCAGCAGGGCAGGCTTGTGCGCGCAGCCGCGCGGCAGCGGGTCGGCTTTCGGCCCCACGCTGATCTTGCCCTGCTCGAGCTGCGCCAGGGTGTCGGTGAGCTGTTCGAGCACGGCGGCGTCGCCCAGGTCCACCACCAGAGCCACCGCATCGGCGTTGCGGATGGCCTGGGGCAGCCAGGGCTCGGGAAAATCCGGGTGGAGGGGCGGGAGGTCCACCAGTTGGATTTGAATGTTCTCGAAGGGCATCATCCCCGGCAGAGGCAAGCGGGTGGTGAAGGGATAGTCGGCCACCGGTGGGGTGGCTCGGGTCAGCCGCGCCACCAGGGATGATTTCCCGCTGTTCGGTGGACCCACCAGCGCCACCTGCCCGGCCCCCTCGGGCTCCACGTAATGCACCGGCGGGGCCTGCTTGGGCCCGCCCTTCTTTTGCTTTTCTCCCCGGAGCCTGGACAGCTTGCGCTTGAGCTCCGCCTGCATCTTTTCCGTGCCCTTGTGCTTGGGGATGGTGGCCAGCATCTCTTCCAGGGCGGTGATCTTCTCCGGCGTGGTTTTCGCTTGCTTGAAGCGCTGCTCGGCTTCCAGGTATTCGGGGGTGAGATTCGCCGGCATGGGGAATCCAGACTCCGCTGGTTATTATGCCGAATTCAGGCGGCGGGCGGGAAGCGGCGTCGAGGCCGCGCCAGGGCGACGGCCAGGCACCCGGCAAGGACGGCATTGCTGCCCAGCAGGGCCCGGTTGGCACGCAGGGTAGCGCCGCCACTCAACTCGTTGATCGCCTCAAGCAGAAACGGGGTGAGCGCCGTCCCGGTTACGCCGTGGGCCGCCGCCCGCTTGAGGGCTTCGGCGATGAGCGGCTCGACGCTGGTGGGCGGCAAAGCGGCTTCGGCGGGAATGGGATTCGCCACCAGGACTGCCCCGCGGTGGCCGGTGGCGCGGTAGGCGCGAACCGCGGCGGCCAGCTCGCCCAGGTCGCGGGCCATCGCCCGCAGGGGCAAGCCGGTGTCGCGCACCAGGAAACCCGGGAACTCCTGCGTCTGGTAACCGATGACCGGCACGCTGGCGCTTTCCAGGAACTCCAGCGTCTTCCGCAGGTCCACAATCGTCTTGGCGCCCGAGGCCACCAGGGTCACCGGGGTGCGGGCAAGTTCAACCAGGTCGGCGGAGACGTCGAAGCTGGCGGCAGCGTCGCGGTGGACGCCCCCGATGCCTCCCGTAGCCACCACTTCGATGCCCGCCTGCGCGGCGATAAAGATGGTTGCCGACACGGTGGTGCCCGCTGAGGCTTTCTGCGCCAGCAGCCAGCCGAGGTCGGCCCGGGTGCACTTCGCCACTCTTGGGGTTGCGGCCAAGGTTTCGAGTTCGCGCCGGGTCAAACCCACCCGGGCCTTTCCGCCCAGCAGGGCGATGAAGGCCGGGGCGGCGCCCGCCCGGCGCACCGACTCCTCAAGCTGGTGCACCGCCGAAAGGCGCTCAGAGGCGGGAAGGCCGTGGGTGAGCACGGCCGATTCCAGGGCAACGATGGGCCGGCGGCGGTGAGGGGCGCGGCGGAGCGAGGAAGTGAGGTGGAGCCAATCGGATTGGCGCGCCCTGGCCATCGGCAGGGTCGGCTAGCGCCCCGAGCCGGTGGCTGCGGCTTGGTAGTGGCGGCGGCGGGCGTCCCAGTCAATCACCAAGCCGGCGGCCACTTTGCGGGCCAGCTCGGTGCCCAGGTATTTTTCCACTAGGTAGAGAGCGGCGTCGTAGCTGACCACACCGCCGGCGGAGGTGACCACGTTGTTGTCGTCCACCAGACGCTGATCGCGGCGAACGGTGACCTGGGGGAATCGTCGAGCGAATTCATCCAGGCTGGCCGGGTAGGTGGTGGCTTGCTTGGCGTCGAGCAGCCCCGCCGCCCCTAGCAGAAACGCCCCCCAACAGTTGGAATGAACGACTTTGGCCTTGCTTCCCACTTGGCGGATCCACGCCACCAAGCTCGGGTTCTCCACATCGCTCCGATAATTTTTCCCGCTGGGGACCACCAACCAGTCAATGGGCGGTGTGGTAGTGAAACTGTAGTCGGGGAAAATGCGCAGGCCCTCGGCGGTGGTGACGCGGCCGAAGGTGGGGGCGATGGTGAACACTTCCAGGCGCCCGTTGCTGAGGGTGGCGGCGTGGTGGAAAACGTCGAGCGGGGCGACGAACTCGGTGTTGTAGACCCCGTCGTAGACCAGGATGCCTACCCGCACCCGCTCCGGTGGGGCGGGCAGGGAAAGCGCACTGGCGGCGGCCAACAGCAGTAGGAGTGGAGGAATGAAGTGTCGCTGGCGTCTCATCGCAGCTACTCTCCCCCGGGGCGAGGGAAATGGTAGGCGGAAGGCGGGCGGGCGTCAACGCCTCCCTCGCCGCGATGGTTCTTCCGTCCGCCGCGGCTCGTGCGGTTCCCACTCCCTCGCCGGGACGGGACCCAGGAGAGACCTTGATGGTATTGGCTGTACGCTGAACCGGAATTCCAAAGAATCGAGCCGATTAACACCGAACGGTACTAGAATAGCAGCCATGGAAGAGCGAGATTTCTACCAGGAACGGCGGGAGACGAAGCCCATCCAGTTGACCTGTCCATTCTGCCGGGAGAGCGGCGAGTATCCGATCCGCTGGGTGCGGCGGGAGAAGCGGAAGCAGCTTCCCGGGGGCGCCAGTGCCGACGACCGCCAGCGGTTTGCCCGGGCGCGCTCCTATATGGTGCGAGTGGACGAACAGGTGGCCTGCCGGAACCTCCGCTGCCGCCGCCGCTTCGAGATTCCCACCCAGCAGTCCGTGGTTTTGCTCTAACGGCGGGAACTCTCCGGGGTGGCCGGGCGATTCTAGGGGTGAACAGCTCAGACGGAGACTGGCAGTTGCCTCAGCCGTCGGATGAAGAATTGATGCTGGCTTTCCGCGACGGCGACCGACTCGCCGTCGGCGAACTCTTCGCGCGCTACGGGTTGACGCTGCTGTTCTGGGGTGTGTTGTTGTGGCTGGGGTGGCGGGGCGTGCGCCGCCCAGTGCTCCGGCTGCTCGGAGCCAGAGCAGGATGGTCCCCGAGCAGGTAGCCCGCGACGACCAGGTCGGATCCACCGAACCACAAGCGAAGCTGGCTGCCGAGGAAGGCCGAGTTGAGCTATTATGGGCTTGACATGAGCGCGCCAGGGACCAGGCCAAAAACTCTCTACCGCATCCACCCGCGGGGTTTCTGCGCCGGGGTGGTGCGGGCGATTGAGATCGTGGACCTGGCGCTGAAGG
>JBHHYS010000051.1:0-17442 GCA_046757645.1 Terriglobia bacterium
CAATTTCCTCGTGGATCGGCCCGCTGCTGGAAGTTGAGCAGGCGCTAGAGAGCGTGTGCTGGCGCGAGACCTTGACCCAGAAACTACAGCGCTAGGGGCGGGCGTGTCTACTGTCCTCGGTACAGCGAAGAAAAAGCAAAAACAGATCGACTGGCCCTACATCCGATTCCGCGGCCTGGAAAGGGCGGCCAAGAGGTAAAGGGCAGCGGCGGCGAAGAGCACGAAGCGGAAGCCGAAGCCCATCGCCAACAGCGTGGCCAGGATGGCCGAGAGCACCGAGGCGCAGCCGTTGACGCCCCAGGCCCAGGGCAGCAAGGCGGGCCAGGCGGCTTCCAGGCGCTGCCAGGCCAGCGGAAAGGGCATTCCCATCAGGAAGGCCAGCGGCGCCATCAGGGCCAGAGAAATTACCACGCGTGCCGGGGCCGGCAGACCCACGAGTGGCGGCAGGATGAAGGGCAGAACAAGAGCGGCGGCGACGGTAAGGAGAGCGATGGCGGCACAGACGAGCGGCAGCCCTCCTACGCCCCAGGGGCTTCGGACGGCAGGTCCGCCTGCGCTCGGGGAGCTGCGGCGGACAGGCTCTCCTATGCTCGGAGAGCTTCGGAGGGCAAAGCGTCCCGCCGCGAAGCTGCCCAGGCCGCTGAAGACCAGCACACCGGTGAGGACGACGGCGATGGCGTAGATGGGGTTGGCGAGGAAAAAGGTGAACTTCTGGATGAAGACGATCTCAATGAACAGGTAGCCGAGGCCGATGGCGAAGAAGTAGCCGAAGACGCGCAGGCGGCCCCTCGACTGTGCTCCCCTCGCGTTCGCTCGGGACAAGCGGGCCAGGGAAGCCCCGCGGCTGCCTGCTGCTGAAACGCCAGGAGTCGCCCGGCGACGGCGAAGAATGAGGAGGGGGAGGAGGATAAGAGCAAAGCTGATGACGGCGGCCTGGGCGAGCGTGGCGACGAGAATCAGGTAGCCCCATTCGAGCATGGGCAGCCACTGCCGGCCGTAGGTGCGAAGCAGGAGAGGCAAGGCGCGCCAGCGAAAGAAGTGGTCGAAGTAGGGCTGGTCGTCCCGGGCGGGGCGGAGGTTGAAAGGGTAGTTGTCAAAGAAGGTGGCGCGGCGCTCGGGGCTGGCGAGAATTTCCTGCGTGGCTTCGAAGTAATAGGGCTGCGCCAGGCGGTTGAAGCGGTTGGCTTCCGAGGCCTCGATGCCCGGGTAGTAGGCGAGGTCAAAGAGGCGCTCCCGGCAGAATTCTTTCAGTGCGGCGATTTCCTCCGGGGTGAAGGGTGTGCGCTTGACCAACAGCGTCGCCGTCGCCCAGGAGCGCACCAGCGCCAACTGCTCGCCGGGGCGAGCGACCCCGCGGGCTTGCCCGGAGGACTCGCCCTGAAGGGATTCGAGGGCGGCAACAGCGGTGGCGAAAAGCTTGAGGGTGTCACGCGGGGGCATCTTCAGCCAGCGGGTGATGCTCAGCACGCCGTTGTCGCTCAAATGGTCGGTGTAGCGCGCGAAAGCTTCCACGGTGTAGAGGTAGCTTTCGTTCAGCGCGTGCACGCCGGCGGTAGCGGCGGCCAAGGAATCGAGCAGAGACATCTGGATCAGGTCGAACGGCGTTTCGCCGGGCAGGCTCTCAATAAAGCCCCGGGCTTCCTTGTTGTGCAGGCGCACCGGCGGCAAATCATAGAGGCCTCCGGTGAAGTCAGCATAGGGGCCGCGCACCAGGGCGATGATTTGCGGGTTCAGTTCGACGCCCTCAATGCGGGCGCTGCGGTGGGAGAGCGCCAGCAGGACGTCGCTGCCGCCGCCCGCCCCCAGGATGAGCACGCGCGCCGCGCTGGGGTTGGCGAGGAGGTGATAGGGGGCGGCGCCCGAAGTCCAGTCGAGAAACTCGAGCGGCGCCGTGCGCCCATCAAACGCGGTCAAAGCGCCCGCGCTGTCCCCGTCGAGGAACAGACCGAGCTGTGGCGGTGGCGTAGCCCGGGCGGCCAGGCTGAGCCCCGGCGCGTGGCGAAAAGCCGGGCTGCGCACCACGTCCACCCGACCCAGGGGGGAAAACCGTTGTGCAACAATCGCCGCCTGGGGAAGATTCAGGTTGAGGCTCAGGCTCTTGTACTGCGAGGGGCGGAGCCGAAGAGCGTCGCTGAACTGGAGGGCGTAAAAGGTGGCGATGAGCAGGACGAGCACGAGCACCCGGCTCGCCCGGCGGAAGGCCGGCAGCGCCAGCAAAGCGGCAGTAGCGGCCAGCACGTAGATGAGCAGGATGGTGCGCTCGGGCGGCACCAGATAGAGAAAAACTACCAGCAGCAGGGAACCCAGGCCGGAGCCAAAGAGATTAAAGAAGTAGACCCGCGGGGCCTGGCGGGCGTGCACGAGCAGGAGCAGTCCTACCGCACAAGCGGCGAGAAAGAAGGGAACAAAGAAGGCCAGGTAGTAGGCCGCCAGGGCAAGCATTTGCCGCGCGTCCCAGAGGAAAAGAGAGGGGTCGAAAGAGACGCGTTGCGCCGCCACAAAGCAGGCGGGCAGAGAGAGAGCGAAGAGCGTGGCGAACACCGCAAAAGCTCTCTCCGGGTTCGCTCGGTGGGGAGATGAGGTTTCAGCCGGAACCGAGCGGCGCCACCAGAGCGAGAGGAAGGTGCCGCTGGCGCCAAAGCCGAGCAGAGCGATGGAGATGACCATATAGGCGAAGTGGTGCCAGAGGACGAGGGAGAAAGCGCGCATCAGAGCAAGCTCGTAGGCCAGCGTGGCCGCGGAGACCAGCAACAGCGCGTACAGCAGCCGCATGCGGCGATTGTACTCGTAGAACGCTTGATGCGTTGATTCATTGATTGGTTGAATAGGCACAGCCGGTAAGGAGTAAAGAAGAGTTCTGGTAGAACGAGAATGACTGGGGTACAGTTTGCGGGGATCGGGTCAAAGGAGGAGAAGCCATGCGTAGGTGGTTGGCGCGGCTCGCGATTCTTTCATTGTTGAGCCCGGCGGTGGGAGCGGCCGAAGCCGGCGTGCCGCTGCCGGTGCGCAAAGTGGTGCTCTACAAGAACGGGATGGGCTACTTCGAGCACCTGGGCCAGGTGCGGGGCGCGCAGGAAGTGGAAATCGCGCTCCCCAGCGCGCAATTGAACGACGTGCTGAAGTCGCTCACGGTAATTGACCTGGGGCGGGGCCAGGTGGCCGGCGTGACCTACGATTCCGCCGCGCCGCTCGACCGGCGCTTGGCCGAGCTACCCATCAACCTGGGCTCGGCTCAAGGGCTGGTGAGTTTCCTCAACCAGATTCGCGGCACCGAGGTCGAGCTGCGGGCGCCCGGCGGGAGTGTGGCGGGCAAGCTGATGGGAGCCGAGGTGCGCCGCCGGCAGGTGGGGGCGAACGCGGTCGTGGAAGCCATCGAAGTGGTGGTGTTCACGCCGCAAGGCGAACTGCGCACGGTGGAGCTGGCCTCAGCGGGGGCGCTGCGGCTGGTGGAGCCCGAACTGGCCAGCGAGGTAGGCCGCTACCTCGACCTGCTCAACTCCGCCCATCAGCGCGACGTCCGCCGCCTGCGCATCCACACCGTGGGCAAGGGCCGCCGCCAGCTTTACGTCAGCTACACCTCGGAGGCCCCCATCTGGAAAACCACCTACCGCATCGTGCTCGACGATAAACACACACCCCTCCTCCAGGGCTGGGCCATCGTCGATAACACCACCCCCATGGACTGGGTGGACGTTGACCTCTCCCTGGTGGCGGGCGCCCCAGTCAGCTTCGTCTACAACCTCTCCCAGCCACTCTACGCCCGCCGGCCGGTGGTGCCCCTTCCCCAGGGCGTGCAGGTAACCCCCCAGACTCACGAAGCCACATTGGAAGTCCCGAGAGAAGAAGAGGCGGGCGGAGTGGTCGGCGGAGTTTCCGGAGCGCCCCGTGCTGCTGAGGTAGCTGACAAAGCCGCGAGGGCGCGCCGGGTGTTCGCCGCGAAGTCCGCGGTGGCGGCGCCCGCGCTTGCCGGGCGCCTGGGTGAGGTGATGCGGCAGCAGGCTCCGGCGGCCGCGCAAGCACAGGCGCTGGGGGAGCAGTTCGAGTACCGGCTGCGCCAGCCGGTAACCATCCGGCGAAACCAGTCGGCGCTGCTGCCCATCATTCACACCGAGGTGGAAGGCGAGAAGGTCTCGCTCTACAACGAGGCGACCGCAGGCAAGCGCCCGCGCCTGGCGATCTGGCTCAAGAACACCAGCGGGCTGACCCTCGACGCCGGCTCGTTTACGGTGATTGACTCCAACGCCTTCGCCGGCGAAGGCCTGACGGAAACCATCAACCCGGGCGAGAGCCGCCTGCTGAGCTACGCGCTCGACCTGGGCCTCGAGGTAGCCACCAACCGCGGCACCGAGCGGGAGCGGGTGGAAAGAGTGGAAATCGTCAAAGGGGTGATGCGGCTGCACAAGAAGATCGTGGAGAAGAGGACCTATACCATCCGCAACAACAACGAGAAGGGGCGCACCGTGGTGGTGGAGCATCCGGTGCGCGCCGGGTGGAGGCTGGTTGAGACCCCGAAGCCGGCCGAATCGAGCGCCAGCTACCACCGCTTTCGCGTGGTGGCGAAGCCGAAGACCACCACCGAGTTTGCCGTGCGGGAAGAAAATCCCCGGCAGACCACCTACGCCATCCGCAACGTCACCCCGGAGCAGATCACCCTCTGGGTGCGGCAGAAGACGATTGATGCGGAAATCGAGCGGGCCCTGCGGCGCATCGTGGCCAAGAAGAATCAGATTGACGCGCTGAACAAAAAGATTGCCGGGCTCGAAAAAGAGCAGAAGGAAATCTTCCGCGACCAGGAGCGTGTGCGCGAAAACCTCCGCCGCCTGGGCCGCACCCCGGAGGAAGCCAACCTCCGCCTGCGCTACATCCGTCAACTCGAGCGGCAGGAAAACCGCCTGGGGGCCTTGCGGGCCGAGCGCGCTCGCCTCGAGGACCAGCGCGCTGCCGCCCAGCAGCAGCTCGACCAAATACTGGAGAACCTCGCCTTTGACCGCAAGCTGTAACCACGGATACCCTCGTACGGCGGGTCACCCCTTCAGGGGTGACATGGCCGGCCCATCAAAGCCACCGGCTTTGGCCGCTGAGGGCAAAGCTAGAGACAACCTCAGGGGCTAAAGCCAGTTTTTTGATTCGGTTGCCTTTCGGCAGGGTTAAAACCCTGCCCTACCGTGAGTAGGTAGCGGCGAGGAATGCGTTTTGTCGCCTGCTGGCGACAGCATTCCTCGTCGGCTTTTTGAGGGGACAAACCGACGATGAAGCCCCCAGGTGCCGGGGCTTCATCGCCGCTACCGCTCAGGGCAAGCAAGCTCAGGGCAGGCAGCTTGCATTCCTCGTCGGCTTTTCGGGGCGAATCCCTCGACTTCGCTCCCTTCGACTGCGCTCAGGGCAAGCGGGGCAAGCCAACGACAAAGGCGGAGCCTTTGTCGCCGCTACCACCCCCGGGCGGAAGCCCGGGGGCTGAACTCCAAGTTGCAGCGGCGCTACGGTTGGGGTTTGCCGGGTTTTGCGTGGGCGCCGGTGAAGGGGACCCACCTACGCCAAGGTACTTCAGCGGACAGGTCGGCCGGCAGGCGACGCAGCAGCGCGTTGAGAGCCAGGACTCAGGACTATTGTTCCGGACGTGAATGGCCACCCCGCAAAGGGACGAAGCGGACGGGCATCACCGAGTCCATGCGGAGGTCGCCGCGGGTCTTCCCCTTGTGGACGACGACCAGGTTCTGCTGGTACAGGAAGCTGCCCACGGGGATAACCATGCGGCCACCGGACTTGAGTTGCTCCAGCAGCGGCGGCGGGACGTGCGTGGCCCAGGCGGTAACCACGATGGCGTCAAAGGGCGCCTTTTCCGGCCAGCCGTAGTAGCCATCGCCGATGCGCACCTCGACGTTCTCGTAGCCCAGGCGCTTGAGGCGCTGGCGGGCGGCGCGCCCCAGCGGCTCGATGAGTTCCATGGTATAGACCTCTTTGACCAGCGGGGCGAGCACCGCGGCCTGATAGCCCGAGCCGGTGCCGAGCTCCAGGACGCGGTCACCGGGTTTGACCCGCAGCAACTCGGTCATCTTGGCAACCATGTAGGGCTGGGAGATGGTCTGGCCGTAGCCGATGGGCAGGGGATGGTCTTCATAGGTCAGGTCGCGGTGGCGAGCGGGGACGAACTCGTGCCGGGGCGTGGCCTGCATGGCGTCAAGCACGCGGGGGTCGCGCACCGGGTCGCGGAAATCGCGCGGGCGCGCGATCGTCCGCTCCACCATCTGCTCCCGCAGCCGGCGCCACTTGGGGTCTTCAGCCCCACCGTTTCCCCCCGGGGCGCGGGTCAGCGAGGCGAGCCCCGTTGTTGACGCGGCCAGCATCACACCGGCGAGAAGAGCGCCCACGGCCAGCGCGAGAATGTTTTTCCGGTTGCGCCTCATCCCAGTTTCCGATTATAGCTGTTCGTTTGCCACACCAGGAGGGAGAATGCTCCGCTGCTTGAGCCTTCATACGCTGGCTTGCCTGACGCGCCCGGGGACCGAGCAAGACGAAGAATCTTGTAAGCCACCGCAGAGCTTCAAAAGCAGATTCTTTGCTTCGCTCAGAATGACAACGCCCAAGACTTTACCGACACCCTGCTGGGGGAGGTAAGCCGACAGGAATGGAGTTGAAAATCTACGGCTCGCCCCCCTCGGGCGACCGCGCCCTCCGACCGGCAAAGAGCCGATGGGTGCCCTCTTGGGTGGAGGGGTTCGAGCGTTGGGCGGCGCCGGAGGCGGAAACCGACCTTCCGCAGGAGCGCAGTCTTCTTCCCGTGGCCGCGCTGTTGGGGGTGGCGCTGGCGGTGCAGTACGCCCAGCTCGGGATTCCCGCCGTGCGCGCCTTTCTCGAGGAGGGCGACGTCCTCTATCGCGTCTCCTGGGCCGGGTTCACCATCATCAAGCAGTGGTGGTTGTTTGTGCTGACGTTGCTGGCATTGCGTTTCCGGGAAGAGTCGCTGGCGAGCCTGGGGTTTCCGCGACTGGACGCCCGCCGCCTCACCCTGGCAATCGCCCTGGTGGTGTTCTTCCTGGGCGCGGCGTTGTTGCGCGGCCCGAGCTACCCCCCGGCGGACGCCGCGTTCCACTGGCTGGAACCGCTCTGGCCGGGTGAACGCGCTCTGTGGGTGCTGCTGGCAGTGACCGCCGCCGTGGTGGAAGAGACTTTTTTCCGGGGCTTCGCCATCGTCTGGACCTACCGCTGGAGCGGGCATCTCCCCCTGGCGGTTTTGCTGCCGGCGGCGGTGTTTGCGGCGGGGCACGTCTATTTGGGCTGGCTGAACATCGGCTTCGCGCTGCTGGCGGCGCTGGCATTCTCGTTGCTGTTCCTGTGGCGGCGCGACCTCTACTGGCCGATGCTGCTGCACTTTGCCGTGGACTCCCTGGTGCTGCTGAGCTGAGGTCGGCGCCGTTCAATGCCCGAAAGAGCCATTCGCCGCCCCGGCCTCCCCGCTCGGGGGATGGGCGCTTGACAACCGAGGGGCGCAGCGGCAGGCTGGTTTTGTGAGGGTGAAAGTTGTGCGCGTAGCGGGCCTCCACCGGGCGGGGATTTGCCCCCGGGGCGCGTGCTGTGCCGGTGATGCCTGCGGGTTCTGCTGCTGCTCTTTTCTGTGCTCCTGTTGCGGCGGTCGCTAGCCGACCGCCGCATCTTTCGTCCATCGGGAGAATCCAATTTTCAGTTGAGTCCAAATCTGTTTGGAGGGGGGAATTCTTCTATGGCTGACTATGCACATCCGGAAGTTCTGGTCTCGACCCAGTGGGTAGCGGATCACCTGAAGGATCCCAAGGTGCGCGTCGTGGAGGTGGACGTGGACACCTCGGCCTACGACCAGGGGCACGTCCCCGGCGCCATCGGCTGGAACTGGCAGACGCAGTTGCAGGACTTGCTGCGGCGGGACCTGATCGGCCGCGCGGAGTTCGAGAAGCTGGCTGGGCAGGCGGGCATCTCGGATAACTCCTCGGTCGTGGTCTACGGCGACAACAACAACTGGTTTGCCACCTGGGCCTTCTGGCAGTTCAAGTACTACGGCCAGGGGGACGTGCGGGTGATGAACGGGGGGCGCAAGAAGTGGATCGAGGAGAAGCGACCTCTCTCCACCGAAGCGCCTACGGCGACCCCCACCACGTACAAGACGAAGAACCCCGACGCTTCCATTCGCGCTCGGCGCGATGAAGTCTTCGGCTTGCTCGGCAAGGGAACCCACAACCTGGTCGACGTGCGCTCCCCCGAGGAGTTCACCGGGAAGATCATCGCCCCGCCGGGCTTGCCCGAAACCGCCCAGCGCGCCGGGCACATCCCGGGAGCGAAAAACATTCCCTGGTCAAAGGCGGTGAACGAGGACGGCACCTTCAAGCCGCTCGACCAGCTCACGCAGCTCTACGGGGGCGCGGGTGTGGACGCGAAGAAGCCCACCATCGCTTACTGCCGCATCGGGGAGCGCAGCTCGCACACCTGGTTCGTGCTCTACTACCTGCTGGGCTACCAGCAGGTGAAGAACTACGATGGGTCCTGGACCGAGTGGGGCAATCTGATCGAAGCGCCCATCGAGCGCTGAGGGAGAAGAATCCGGGTGGCTCCGCGGCGGCCACGCGCACGGGCCACCCAATGGCGGCCAGGGCATTCTCGGTGGGCGGGGCTGGGGCCGTGCTCAGCCCCGACACAAAGGGCCGAGACCCTGGCGGTGGCACCGCCGGGACGGCGAGAGGGAAAGTGTCCCACGAGAAACTCGAGTCCAACCAGACATCGGGGAGAAACACCGGGGAAAAACCATGAGTGTCACTGAAGAGGTTGTCCAAGCCAACCAGAGCTACGCCCGAGACTTTCGTCTGGGGCATCTTTCACTCCCGCCGGCGCGCCAGTTGGCCGTGGTCGCCTGCATGGACGCCCGGCTGACGCTCGAGCCTCTGCTGGGTCTGAAAACCGGCGACGCCCACATCATCCGCAACGCTGGCGGCATTGTCACGGAAGACGCCCTGCGCTCCCTCATCATTTCGCATCACCTGCTGGGGACGCAGGAGTTCATCATCATCAATCACACCGACTGCGGAATGTTGACATTCAAGGACGAGGAACTGCGTGCCCGGCTCCAACAGCAGACGGGAAGGACCACCGGGGCGCCGCTTCACTTCCATGCCTTCAGTAGCCTGGAAGAAAATGTCCGTCAGCAGATCCAGAAGGTAAAGTCCCACCCCTGGATTCCCGGGGACATTTCCGTCAGGGGCTTCGTTTACGACGTGAAGACCGGCCGGTTGCAGGAGGTTCCCGTCTGAGACCCGCTGGAAAGCGCTCAAGTGATCCGGCGCGGAGGCGGCTAAAGCAACGGCGCTAGCGGACCCAGCCCGGGGGAATCCCTTTGCGCCGGGCTTCGCTCTGCAGGTCTCGGATCTGTCGGTGGATTTCCGCCCGGCGGCGCTCCAGGCGGCGAATGGTGTCCGCGACCTGCACGCCCGGGTTGCTGCCCATGAGGTCGATGGTGTTCGACACCGCCAGCCCCTGACCGCCCTGGAGCCGCTGGAGTTGCTGCTCGACCTGGGCTAGTTGGTCGCGGAGCGACTTCGAGCGTTCCTGCCAGTATTCCCGCGTCTCTTCTTTGGGAGGAAGGGGCTTGGGCTCTTCCTCGCCCGCGGGCTTCCCTTTGGTTTCCTCGGGTGCGGCTTCCTCGGGGGCCGGAGCAGGGCGCGGCGTGCCCACCACGCTGACGCCGCCGCGGGTGCGGAGCAGCTCGAGGTCGTCATTCGTCCACACTGTGGGCCGCGGGCGGGTCTTGGCGGGCGGGTTGGCGCGCTCGGTGGCGGCGAGGTCAACCTCCGCCAGCCCCAGCTCATAGGCGCGGCCGTCGGTGCCGACAAACTCCACCACGCTCCCCGCGACCACGTAGCGAGCCTTGGCCTGGATGCGCCGCCCGTCCTTCAGCACGATAGTGTAGGCGCTCAGCAGAACCGGCAGCAGCAGGAAGGCTACCCAGGCCAGAAATCCTTTCCGCAGCATACTCATTTTCTCATTCCCCTTTTCGCTGCCATTATAGCCCAAGTGGAAGCAAACACGAGGACTCAAACTTTATCCGGGCTTCCGGGGGCATGCTTCGCCTGTCAGACTCTCGGCTAGGGTTTTTCCAGGCGGGTGCGGGGGTTATAGGCCACCCAGGCGAACCAGTAGTTGACCATATAGGGCACCGGCCGGAGCTCGTGGCCGACGAGTTTCCCTTCCAGCGCTTTCCCGGTCAGGCCGGACCACTGGGTGCCGGTCTGGCGGTCGCGCAAGAGGGCCTCTCGGCTGCGCTGGAGGAGTTCAAATTCGAGCGTTTGCCCGGCCACCCGCCGGTCGAACACCCGGGCGGTGGTGCTGCCGGGGTTGAGGACGACGGCGAGCGGTATGCCACCCAGCTGCGTCTGGTGCAGCGGCGTGCGCTCCAAGGCTTTTACGGGAATCGCCAGGGACTCCTCCCCTTGGCGCAGGGACACCACCAGCGCCTTGCCCGGCAGCCGCTGGTCGGGGTTTTGCGTACCGGCGACGCCCATCCGGGTGGGACTGGCAGAATAGTCGGCGTAGGAGGAGCCCTGCACGGCGCGCTCTCTCTTCAGCACCAGCGTATCCGGATGCAGGCGCTTCCATTCGCCCCAGGTGGTCTGCACGGTCGGCACCGGCTTGAGCCGCGCCCCCTGCAGTTTCCCGCGCAGCACCGAGCCGTCTATCTGCGTCCAAAGGGAGCGGGTTTGGCGGTCGTACATGACCAGAGCATCTTTGTAAAGCTTACCGGAGACGCCGAAGGTGAGTTCTTTCCCGTTCACCGTGCGGGTGTAGACCACACCCGTGTGGGCGAGGGGTCACCAGGTGATGGCAATCGGGCCATAGCCCGGCGTGGAATCATTGACAATCTCGTGGTGGTCGAGTTGCCAGAGCGAATAGGCCTTGGCCACTTTGCCGTCGAACACCCCGAGCACCGGCTCGTGGTCGCGCATAAACCTGTTTGCTTCGGCCGCGGGGACGAACCCGGGATTGTTGATAGCGGGAATTTGGTCCGGCGGCAACACGTGCAGAAGCACGCCGTCGCCGAGGCGCTCCTGACGCACCCCGGGCCGCTGCGCGCTCAAGTGGAAGGCGAGCACCGCGCCCAGGGCCACCCCCAGCAAAACCCGGAAAATCCTCATACCTTTCCTCCTATCCGCATCACGTTATGTGTCTCTGGCGCAAACGCACCTGCGCCTTCTTGCCGCCACTCGCGTTTTCCGACTCCAGGATAAGGCGCCGCAGAAGGTAAAACAATCCCTCCGACAACTTGCGCGAAATGACCACCGACAATGCCAGCAGAGCCACCAGGGCAACCAGACTCAGGAGGCCCAACCCGGCGACGAGATAGAACAAACCGCTCCTTCCTCAGTTGGTGTCACCAGCCCTGCCCGGTCGGTGGAGTCGTTCCCGACTCGAATAACCAGGGGTGCAGCGAGTGACGGGAGAGGTGTCAGCGGCTGATATTTGTCTCATGGGCCGTCCGCTGTGAAAGGTCGGCGTAGTAGCCGCGGCGCGCCCGCACCCGGTAGCCTTTCTTCTTTGTGGCAATCTCCACCTGGTGGAAGACCCGGACATCGCTCCGGGGTGGCACGAAGCCCAGACTGTACTGGTGGCGGAGTTCGTCGGCGACCTGGGCAAAAAGCTGCGCGAGCTCCTTCGGATCATCCTTGGGGAAGAGTGCCACGCCCCCGGTGTCGTCGCTCAGGCGCACCAGGTTGCGGCGAGCCCGGCGGTGGCGGCCGGGACCATCCGGTCTGACCCCCAAGGAATAGACCACGACATTGCTCGCCAGCGCCAGCGCCAGCACCTCGCCCCGGGTGGCCCAGCTAACGGTGTCTTCTCCGTCGGTGACCAGGATCAGGATTTTGCGCCGCTGCCTGGCTTGACTCAGGTGCTTCTCGATGGCGAGCTGGGCGGCGTCGAACAGCGCAGTGCCTCCTCCGGATTCCAGCGGAGCCAACGCCTGGCTGATGCGCTCCGGCTGGTCGGTGAACGGCACCAGCAAATGAGGCTGTTTGTCCACGGCGATCAACAGAGCCCGGTCCCGGCCGGGCCGCAGCACTTTGTGGAGGAAATCGGTCGTGGCCCTTTTCTGGAAGTTGAAGTGGCCCTCCACGCTGGTGCTCTTGTCGAAAACCAGTGCCAGAACCAGCGGGCGGTCGGACTCCTCCGCAAAGTGGGTGATGGGCTGGGATTGGCCGTTATCAGACACGCTGAACTCTTCTCGATTGAGGTTCTTGATCAGGCGACCCTTGGAGTCCCGCACGGTGAAGAGCAGGTCGACCAGCCGGGTGTCCACCCGCAGGGTTTCGGCGGTGGCGGCGGAGGCCGGCGACCCCGGCAGTGGAGGTTGCTGCGCGGCCGCCGTGGTGGCCACTCCCAAGATAACCGCCAGAGCGTGCCAGCAGAGTTTGTGCCGTCGTGCCTGGGGCATAGTTGCCTCTTTCCTAGCGGTCGGCGTTGCGCACCCGGCTTTCCACGTGCTGCACCAGGTCACCCGCGGTCACCTTCAGGCTCTGATCGCTGCCGCTGCCGCCCGGCAGGCCAAACGAGGAGTCTTCCACCGCGCCGGTTACGTTGCCCCGGGCGACCTCTTTGCCGGTCTGCTTGTCGTAAATGGAAAAGCGGACGGTGAAGCGCGAGCCGCCAATGCCCACCCCGAGCATGCGCAGGCCGCGATTGCCCTTGAGGTAGTCCATCACGGTGCTGATGACCACCAAAGTGCGCCTTTCGGCGGGGGGAGGCGGCGGCTGGATGACTACCAGCGCGTCCTGGGGAGGAATTCCGGTGAAGTCTTCTTCCGGGTCAGCGCTGGCCGACTGCGGCAGGCTGTTGGGCTGTGAGCCCGGACTCTCTTCGCCCGCCGCTGCGGGTGAGGCGGGGAGCTCGGCCGGGAGCATCGTCACCGCCTGCAGGGGCAGGCCGGTGGGGTCGGAGAGAAGCCCACTGATACCTGCTTTCGGGTCAAGGCGCGCCAGCAGCAGCGGAGTGCTCCGCGGCAGCAGGGCAAGCTCTTGCTCCTCGCTGGCTGCCGGGGAGGCGGCGTGCTCAGGCGGAAGCGTTGTCGCCGGCGCGGGTGGCGTCGGCCCCAGCTCCGCTTCCTCGACGATACCCACCTCATCGAACAGGCCAGTGTTGACAAACAACTGCTGGAGCCACTCGGTGTATTTCTCCATCTTCTCGGGGGGCACCGTGTCGGGACCGAGGTCGCTCCCCAGCCGCACAATCTCCACTTTGTCGTACTGGGAGAAATCGCCCCGGAAGGGGATGATGAAGCGCAGGTGGTGGTACTTGCCCTTCAGCACGCCACCCCGGCTCATCACCCCGTTTTCTCCCCGGGCGGGACTGGCGGCAGGGAAGGCAGAACCCACGAGCGCTAGCAGCAAGGTGACGGCGAGCCCGCGGCGGGCAGCCTGCGGACGGTGTCCCGACTTACTGGCGGATCTGCGCGGTTCGCTTCTTTTGTGTGAGCGGTTGTGCATTGACGTACTCCTGGCGTTGCTGGTGGAGGCGCTGGGCCACTTCTTTTGCCACGGCTTTCAGGGCACTGCGATAGGCATCGCCGTGTACTTTGGTGACGTCGACCGAGATCTGCTCACGGTAGAGCTCCTCGCCCGTCGCCTTGTCCCGCAGGCGCACTTGTACGATCACGTTGAGCCAACGCAGGCCCATATTGAGGGCCCGCAGGACTTCGTGGCCGGGATAAAAATCTTTGATGGCGCCGGTGAGAAGCACCGTTCTCGGGCTCTGCTCCAAGGCCGCTGGCTCCAATCTCTCCTCGCCCCGGGCCGATTCTGATGCCGAGGAGGGGCTGAGGAGAGCTACCTGGCGAAACAGCTTGCGTTTCTCCAGGTGGCGAGCAATTTCGCCCGCCAGCTCTTCGTCCATGCGGTAGGGCATCAGCTCCAGAATTTCGTTGTCAAAAGGGACCACCTCGATGCGGTCGTAGGGGGCCAACCCTCCCTCGGGGGTTCCCAGCACGAAGGGGCGCAGGTTCACCCCCCGGCCAAACTCTTTGTAGACCCGCTTGATGCCGTACTGGATGAAAGGAATCTGAGCGTGGGCGAGCAGGGGCGTCAGCAGCACCAAGCCGAAGACCAAGCTGAAGCGGGCGAGTCGGAGCACGATGTCAACTCCTTTTCGGGGTGCCGGGGCAGGCTCACAGCCAGCGATTGAGCGCCGCGGCTGTGATGGTCGCGCCGACGAGCAGAAGCCCCGGCCAGAGCGGGCTAGAATCCCCCCACCGGATCGCCCACGCTGGGAAAGCACTATCAACGGGCCGGGGGCTGCCCCGTGAGCTGGCCGTGCCTTGCACCTCAGGGGGAGAAAGTTGGAGGGAAGCCAGCACGGTCTACCCTCTCTTTCGCGTGGATTCCGGCTCTTTCACGCCCAGTCCCAGGGGGCCGCGGTCACGACGGGCAGCCACCCCCTGGCGGACGGCGGCGACCACCGCCGCGGTCACAAGCAGTGTTCCCAATAACACAGTAAACGTCATTTGGTCTGCTCCTTTCGTTTGATTCGATTCCTCGGCGAGCGGGGAGGATTCAACCGGAGGAGAGCCGGGTGATTGACCCCGGTGGCGCCCCCGACCTAGGATGCCGGGGATGACGCTGGCGGAAACCCTGGTCGCCGTCTGGCAGCAAGCGCTGGCCGAAGAGAAAAGCCTTGTGGAGTTGGAGGGAAAGCGCTACGGGGTCGAGCGCACGCGGGCGAAAAAACTGCGCACGGTGGAGTTCACCTACGGCGCCCACCGCCTCGCTGGCATCGAGCAGAATCCCGAGACCCAATCGCGCTGGGCCGCGCTGGCCCGCCAGGGAAAGCGGATTATGCAGTTCAGCTGCCAGGGGCGTTACGTGGGAAACGTGTGCGAAGGGAAGCTCGCCCGCTACCCCGCCTGGCAAGCTCTCCGCCTCCCCGAGTGAACTCCAACTTCCCGCCGAGCGCCTCGCGCCGTGGTCTAGAATGTCCGCACCGGGACCTATCAACTGACCCGTGGAGGGGGCTATGCTGCAAAGGCGAGAATTCTTGCAAGCGGTGAGCGCCGCGGCCGCTCTGGCCGGGTTCTACGCCTCGGCGGAGGGGTTGGCGGCTGTGCCCGGAGCCGACCTCGGCCTGGTGGAGCGCCTGCTCTGCCCGGAGGCGCCTCCTTGACGTGCACCGGATCCGCTCCGCGGCACCTCCGCCACCTGCCTGCGGCTCTCCACCCACATCTACCATAGCTTCGCCCAGCTCGACCGCTTCCTCGACGCCCTCAGCGACTACCTGGGCGCGGACAGAGGCTGAGCTTCAGCCCGACCTTGTCTTCCAGCCCAGACCGGTAGCGCGGGTTGGCCTGCCTGCCGCAGCTAGGCCTCAGGCCTACCCGCGGCTTGCAAGAAAAGACCGCAGGTAGCCCTGGTGAGCGAGCCCGACGGCTGCGGGCTCGGGCAACCGGCGCTACCTTTTAGGAGAGTATCCCGGAGCGAAATTCGCTTGACTCTTCGCCCGGTGTTCGCTCTACAATATATAGGCGGCTTTGGGGAGAGAACTACGACCCGCTGCATTTTTTGCTTGACAACCCCAAGCAGCGGACGTATAAGGCGCCCGCAACGGGGTCGCCTCAGGTACTGCGAAGCCGCAGCGTCAGAAACGAGGGAGCCCGTTCCTCTTTTCGGGAAGCAGGGGCCCAGCAGGCACGCAAGAAGGCGGTGCATCCCCTCTAACGAGGAGCGGCGACTAATGGGTGAACGGGAAGTGGTCTCCAGTTCGAAAGCTCAAGCCGGATTGACGTTCCAGCGGCGATTCACCCGGGCCGGGGTGTCGCCTTACGATGAGGTGCAGTGGGAGCGGCGCACCGCCGCGATTATCAACGAGGGGGGCGA
This sequence comes from Terriglobia bacterium, assembly GCA_046757645.1. GTDB lineage: Bacteria > Acidobacteriota > Terriglobia > Acidiferrales > 2-02-FULL-67-57 > JBHHYS01. The sequence continues at coordinate 15,873 of JBHHYS010000051.1, forward strand.
GGTCATCTTCGAGCAAACCGACGTCGAAGTGCCCGTCGATTGGTCGCAGACCGCCACCAACATCGTCGCCTCCAAGTATTTCCACGGCAAGCGGGGCACCCCGGAGCGGGAGTCGAGCGTCCGGCAGTTGGTGGGGCGGGTGGCCGACACGCTGGCGCGCTGGGGCGAGGCGGGAGGCTACTTCGCCACTCCCGGCGACCGCGACATCTTCCACGACGAGCTCACCTATATGCTGCTCCACCAGATGGTCGCCTTTAACTCCCCGGTGTGGTTCAACGTGGGCGTGCAGTCCCGGCCGCAGTGCTCGGCCTGCTTCATCAACTCCGTTCAGGACTGCATGGACTCCATCCTGTCACTGGCCAAGACCGAGGGGATGCTCTTCAAGTGGGGTTCGGGGACAGGCACGAACTTCTCTACCCTGCGGGGCTCGATGGAAACGCTCTCCGGGGGCGGCAGCGCCTCCGGGCCGGTCAGCTTCATGCGCGGGTTTGACGCCTTTGCCGGAGTGATCAAGTCGGGCGGCAAGACGCGGCGGGCCGCCAAAATGGTCATCCTGAACGTTGACCACCCCGATATCGAGGAGTTCATCAGTTGCAAGGCCCGGGAGGAGCGCAAAGCCTGGGCGCTAGCGGGGCTGGGCTATGACGATTCCCTCGATGGCGAAGCCTACAGCTCCATCTTTTTCCAGAATGCCAACCACTCCGTGCGGGTCACCGACGACTTCATGCAGGCGGTGGTGGAGGACCGGGCCTGGCGCACCCGCGCGATCTTGACCGGCCAGCCGCTGCGCGACTACCGCGCCCGCGACCTGCTCCGGCAGATGGCCGAGGCGGCCCACCAGTGCGGCGACCCCGGCATCCAGTTCGACACCACCATCAACCGCTGGCACACCTGCAAGGCCACCGGGCGCATCAACGCCTCCAACCCCTGCTCCGAGTACATGTTCCTGGACGATACAGCCTGCAACCTGGCGTCGCTCAACCTGATGAAGTTTGTGGAGGGGGCGGGGAACTTCGATGTGGCCTCCTTCCGGCACGGGGTGGACGTGGTAATCACCGCCATGGAAATCATCGTCGACAACGCCAGCTACCCCACCGAGAACATCACCCGCAACTCCCACCACTACCGCCCCTTGGGGCTGGGCTACGCCAACCTGGGAGCCTTGCTGATGGCCTCGGGCGTGCCCTACGACTCCGACCAGGGCCGGGATATCGCCGCGGCCATCACCGCCCTGCTTACCGGCCAAGCCTACTTGAGCAGCGCCCGCATCGCCGAGGTCATGGGCCCCTTCCCGGACTACCTGCCCAACCCTGACTCCATGCTGGGCGTGATCGCCATGCACCGCGATGCCCTCCGCGGCAGCAACCCCGGAAACCTCTCCCCGGCGCTGCAGGCCGCCGCCCAGGACGCCTGGGACCAGGCGCTGGCCGAAGGCCACAAACACGGCTACCGCAACTCCCAGACTACAGTGATCGCCCCTACGGGCACCATCGCCTTCATGATGGACTGCGACACCACGGGCATCGAGCCCGACCTGGCCCTGGTGAAGTACAAGCGGCTGGTGGGCGGG
>JBHHYS010000052.1:0-17119 GCA_046757645.1 Terriglobia bacterium
GATTACCGACCACATTCGCCAGCAAACCGTCTCCCCCAGCGCCCACTTCCGCGTCGTCCCCTAAGCCAGCGGCTGTCGCCGCTCAGCGGAATCCCCCACTTCAGCCAATGAGGATAATGATCAGGTCGCTGGGAGAATTCGGGCTATACCATTACGATTACCATCACCATTGGCTCAATTCCGTCGGCTCGAGAGACAGCACTCCAAGGCCAATGCCGCATCAAAAGATAATTATTGGAGGGGGCTACAAAAAATGGGACGCGGGATACCAATTTTGGGATAGAATCCTCCGGGGCGATTAATCAGCCAGGGACCGCCCCGGAGCAGGACCCGTTGGCCTTCGCGAATCGGGCGGGGGGAGATGAACGAGTCGCGAGCCGAGCCCCGGATTTGGCGGGAATACAAGTTGCGCTCGGTGGCGCTGCTGCTGGCTCTGGCCACGCTGGCGGCGGTGGTCTTCGCCAGCATCAACTTTGCCCAGCGGGCCCGCTACGTCCGCCCCTACGACGGCATCGATTGGGGCGAAACCAAAGAAGGGGTGCGCGCCAGCATCGTCTGGCAGGACACCCCCGGGGATCGCGCCGGGATTCGTCCCGGGGACATCCTGCTCGCCATTGACGCCCGCCGCATCCGCCGCCCCATCGACGTCACCAAGCAGCTCTTCCGTGCCCAGCCCGGCACCCAACTCACCTATGTGTTGCGCCGCCTGGGCCACGCCCGGCCGGTCACCACCACCGTAGTGGCCATTCCCCAGCCCGACCCCTTCTCCTTGCGCGGCTTCTTGGAGTTCGTGGGGCTGCTCTACCTCGGCATCGGCCTCTTCGTTCTCCTCAAACGCTGGAACAGCCCCCACGCCCTGCACTTTTATTTGTTCTGCCTGGCGAGCTTCATCTTCTATAGCTTCAGCTACAGCGGCAAGTTCAACCGCTTCGATTGGAGCATCTACTGGGCGGACGTGGTAGCGCGGCTCTTGCAGCCGGCGCTCTTCCTGCACTTCGCCCTGGCCTTCCCCGAACCCAACCGCTGGTTCGTGCGCCGGCGCTGGCTCTTCGCGGTTGTCTACCTGCCGGCCGCCGCCCTGCTGCTGGTGCACGTCCTGGCCATCGGCAAGCCCCTGGTGCCGCGCTCCATCGAAATGTTCAACCGCTTCGACCAGATCGAATTCATTCACCTGGCGATTCTCTTCCTGCTCGCCGCCATCGTGTTTGAAGCCACCTACCGGCAGTCGCGCAACCCGGTGCTCACCCAGCAGATGAAGTGGGTGACCCGGGGCCTCTGGCTGGCCCTGCTGCCCTTCATCACCTTCTACGTGCTCCCCCTCTCCCTGGGGACGGTGCCCACCGACCCGATGAAGGTGGCCACCCTGGCCCTGGCTTTTATCCCCCTCACCTTTGGCTACGCCATCGTCCGCTACCGGTTGATGGACGTGGACATCATCTTCCGCCGCGGGGTGGCTTTCACCCTGGCCACCGCCGCCATCGCCGCCATCTATTTCGGCCTCGCCGTGGCCATTGCCGAGCTGTTCAAAACCCGCACCGGCTTCGGCAGCGTCGGGGTGGTCATCGCCATCATCATCGCCGCCGTTCTCTTCCAGCCCATCAAGGAGTGGACCCAACTCCAGCTCGAGCGCCTCTTCTACCGCGAGCGCTTCGACCTGCGACGAACCCTGGAAGGCTTCGCCCGGGAACTCTCCAGCGAAGTCCACCTCGACCGCCTGCTGGCCAAATTGCTGGATCGGCTGGCGCGCACCCTGCGGGTGGAGCGCATCGCCATCTTTCTCGAAGAGGAGGGCGGGGCCGAGCGCTCCGCGGCCCTCTTTCGCGTGACCCGCGCCCAGGGAATCGGCCGCGACGCTACCGGGATGAGCATCAGCTTGCAGCGCAGCGACGCGGGCGCCCCCGGCGGCTACCTGTTCGTGGAAAGCGGGCAACCCGTGGCCCGCCTCGCCCCCGACGACCAGCGCTGGCTGGAACACCGCGGCTTGCATTACCTCATCCCCTGCCGCGTGCAGAACCGCACCATGGCTTTGCTGGCTCTGGGCAAGACCCCCGAGGGCAGCTTCCTCTCCAGCGAAGACATCGGACTGCTCGAAACCCTGGCCGATTACATCGCCATCGCCCTGGAAAACGCCCGCCTCTACCAACGCTTGGCCCAAAAGGCAGAGCAGGTCGCCCAGCTCAAAGATTTCACTGAAAACATCCTGGAGTCCACCAGCGTCGGCCTGGTGGCGGTGGGCCCGGACGAGCGCATCGAGTCCTGGAACCACTCCATGGAGCGGCTCAGCGGACGCTCCCGCCAGGACGTGCTGGGGCGGCGGCTGGCCCAGGTGTTTCCGCCGGCGCTGGTGGCCGAACTCCAGGCGCGCCGGGGCACGGCGCAGCTCAGTTCGCTCTACAAGTTCTACCTCCCCCGCACCGATGGGGGCCGCGCAGTCACCAACATCGCCTTGGCGCCCCTGGTGAGCAAGCAGGGCCAGCCCATCGGCCGGCTGCTGGTCTTCGACGACATCAGCGAGCGGGTGCAACTCGAAAGCCAACTCTTGCAGGCGGAAAAGCTGAGCTCCATCGGCTTGCTGGCCGCCGGGGTGGCCCACGAGGTCAACACCCCGCTGGCGGTCATCTCCAACTACGCCCAGATGCTGGCCAAGCGGCTCCCGAGCCAAGACTCCCGCGCCGCCTTGGTGGACAAAATCGTCAAGCAAACCTTCCGCGCCTCCGAGATCATCTCCGGCCTGCTGAACTTCTCTCGCACCGGCCCCGCCGCCTTCGGCGAAGTCAACTTGAACCGCACCCTGCGCGACACCCTGGCGCTGGTGGAGCCGCAGTTGAAGAGCAACCAGGTGGCGGTGGAAACCTTCCTGGACGACACGCTGCCCCCGGTCCCCGGCGACGCCGGCAAGCTGCAGCAGGTCTTCTTGAACCTGTTCTTCAACGCCCGCGATGCCATGTCCCCGGGAGGCCGACTGACCGTCCGCACCCGCCGCCAGCTCGACCCCCTCGGCACCCGGGTGCAAGTGGAGGTCCGCGACACCGGCGTGGGCATTTCCCCGGAAAACCTGAGCAAAATCTACGACCCTTTCTTCACCACCAAAACCACCGGGCGGGGCACCGGCCTGGGGCTGGCGGTCACCTACGGCATCATCCAGGAGCACAACGGCACCCTCCAGGTAAGCTCCCGCCCCGGCGAGGGTACTTGCTTCCGACTGGAATTTCCCTTGCCCAGGCCCGTGGCTGCCCCTCAGGGGGAGAGTGATGGCTAACGCGCGCGGTCACATTCTGGTTGTGGACGACGAAGCCGACGTCCGCGAAACCCTCGACGCCCTGCTCACCTCGGTGGGCTTCACCACCAGCTTTGCCGGGGACGCCGAGGGCGGCCTGAAGGCCATGACCGAGCAGCCCTGCGACCTGGTGCTGCTTGACGTCAAGCTCCCCGGGCGCAGCGGCCTGGCGGTGCTGCAGGAATTCCGCCGCCTGAATGCCGAGCTCCCCATCATCGTGCTCACCGCGCTCAAGGACATTGACGTCGCCCGCGCCGCTTTCAAGAACGGGGCCCAGGACTACATCCCCAAGCCCTGGGACGCGGACGAACTGATCGCCCAGATTCACCGCGCTCTGGAACAGCGCAAGTTGGCGCAAGAAAACGTGCGGCTGAAACGCGCCCTCAAAGCCCGCTATCAGCTGGCGAACATCGTGGGCAAGGGCTCGGCCATGCAGAAGATTTTCGACTTGGTGGAGCAGGTGGCGCCCACCCGCGCCACCGTGCTCGTCTCCGGGGAGAGCGGCACCGGAAAAGAGCTCATCGCCCATACCATCCACAACCGCAGCCCCCGGGCCAACTGTTCTTTCGTGCCGGTCAACACCGGCTCGATGCCCGACGACCTGCTGGAGTCCATCCTCTTCGGCCACGTCAAAGGCGCCTTCACCTCGGCGGTGGCCTCGAAGAAAGGCCTGTTTGAGGTGGCCCACCAGGGCACGATTTTCTTCGACGAGATCGCCACCGTCGGCCCCCAAACCCAGGCCAAGCTGCTGCGCGTCCTCCAGGAAGGCGAGTTCATGCGCCTGGGCGGCAACGAGACCGTCAAGGTGGACGTGCGCATCCTGGCCGCCACCAACGTGGACTTGAAGAAGCTGGTGGCCGAGGGCCGCTTCCGCGACGACCTCTACTACCGCCTCAAGGTCATCACCGTCGATCTCCCCGCCCTCCGCCAGCGCCGGGAGGACATTCCCCTGCTGGTCGAGCACTTCATCCAAAAGTACTGCGCCGAAAACCGGAAGCCGCCGCACCGCTTCACCCCGGAGGCGCTGCAGTTGCTGGTGGACTACTCCTGGCCGGGGAACGTGCGCGAGCTGGAAAACACCATCGAACGCGCGGTGGTGCTCTCCTCCCACGAGGAGATGGACGCCTCCCTGCTCCCGGATGAGATTGCTCGCCCCCACCTGCTCGGGGACGCGAGCCGCGAACAACGCTCCCTGTTCGACATCGTGGAGGAGTACGAGCGCCGCATCATCCTGGATGCGCTCGACCACGCCGGCGGCTCCCAGACCGACGCTGCCCGTCGCCTGCAAATCCCCCTCTCCACCTTGAACCAGAAGGTCAAGCGTCTCGGCATTCCCGTTCGTCGCAGCGCCCCGAGCGAAGGCGGAGACGACCGCCGCCGCTCCCGCCGCCACAACGGCGGCGCCTGACCCCGAAACCCCACGCTGTCCCCCCCCGAGGCTGAAATCCTGCCTCTTGGGCTTTATCGGCGCCTTTCGCTTTTCGTGTGCGAGCGGGTAGCGCGGGGGCCCGGAGGGTACCCGCGGCTTGTTGCCGGCAACCCGCAGGAAGGCCTGCCCCGCCGCTAGCGGCGCCGGCGGCCATCCTGCGCTACCAGCGAGCGCTCCGTTTGAGACGTTTCGGTTTTCCGCACTGGGTTGACCGGATGCGCGCCGGGGGTCTATGCTGCCTGCCGCCGCCCACAACAGCGAGCGGTAGCGCGGGTTCCCGAAGGGTACCCGCGGTACTCTCTGAGCGTAGCGAAGAATCTCTGCGATGCTTCACTTCGTTCAGCATGACAGAAGTATGCGGCGGCCCTGCTGATGAAAATCCTCGAAACCCTCAAAGACCGCGCCCGCGCTTACCCGCAGCACATCGTTCTCCCCGAAGGCGAAGACCCGCGCACCCTCCAGGCCGCCGCCCAAATCGCCCGGGAAGGCTTCGCCCGCATCACCGTGCTGGGGCGGGCGCTGGAGCGGCCGCCGGGGGTTTCCTTCCGCGACCCCGCCACCAGCGACAAGCTCGCCGCCTACGCCCGGCTCTATTTTGAGCGGCGGCGCAGCCGCGGCCTCACCGAAGAGGAAGCTCGGGGCGTCGCCGCCCGGCCGCTCTATTTCGCTGACTTGATGGTGGCCGCGGGCGACGCCGATGGCTCGGTGGGCGGCGCCCGGAACACTTCGGCCGAAACGGTGCGCGCCGCCTTGCACTGCATTGGGCTGGCGCGGGAGTGGTCCGTGGTGTCGAGCTTCTTCTTGATGCTGCTGCCGCGGGCCGAATTCGGCGTCAAGGGCGCCCTGCTCTACGCCGACTGCGGCGTGCTGCCCGACCCGAACCCGCAACAACTGGCGGAAATCGCTCGGCAAACCGCGGAGAATACCCGCGCCTTCCTGGAAGCCGAGCCTCGCGTCGCCCTGCTCTCGTTTTCCACCCAGGGCAGCGCCCAACACCCGCGCGTGCAAAAAGTCCGCGAAGCCCTGCGTATCGTCCGGGCACGCCAGCCCGACCTGCTGGTGGACGGCGAGCTGCAAGCCGACGCCGCGCTCATCCCCCGCGTGGGCAGCGCGAAAGCCCCCGGCAGCATGGTCGCCGGGCGCGCCAATACCCTGATCTTTCCTGACCTCGATGCGGGCAACATCGCCTACAAGCTCACCGAGCGCCTCGCGGGGGCCATCGCGCTCGGCCCCATCCTGCAAGGGCTGGAGAAGCCCGCCAACGATTTATCCCGGGGTTGCTCGGCCGAGGACATCGTCAACGTGGTGGCCCTCACCGCCCTCCAGGCCATTGCCCGCAAACAGCGCTGCGGCCAGCTCCCCGGCTGAGAGTACCGCGGCTCCCCTGCCCCTCGACTCCACTCGGGGCAAGCGAGGACCCGCGCTCCCTGCGCTGCGGGGAGTTTTCCTGAACACACGAAACCCGAAATTCGAAAAACAAAACTCGCCCGGAAACCAATTCAGCGTAGCAGTGAGGCGAGAAACGCGCGCAGCCGGGCGGCGTAGTCGGCGGGATCGGCGATGTAGAGCGGCTCGTGGCAGGCGTCCGGGTAGGAGACGAATGTCTTGGGCGGATTGGCAGCGGCAAAGAGTTCTTCGCCCAGCGTGAAGGGAATCGTCGGGTCCTGCTGGCAGTGCGCCACCAGCACCGGCCGGTGAATCTTTTTCAGCTTCGCCGCTGAGTCGAACTTCGACCGGATGATGTAGCCCAGGCCCGGAATCCCCATCGCCCGCTGCACCACCCGGCGGGCGGAGGGGAAGCCGGCTTCGAGAATCAGCCCGGCGACTTCTCGTTTCCTCGCCAGCTCCACCCCCACCGCCACCCCCAGCGACTGCCCCAGCACCACCAGCCGCTCGGGCGGCACCCCGCGCTCCCGCTGCAAGTAGTCGTAAGCAGCTTCCGCGTCGCGGTAGACGCCGGCTTCGCTCGGCCGGCCCTGGCTGCGCCCGTAGCCGCGGTAGTCCACGGCCAGGACGTTGGCCGGGAGCTGCTGGAGAAAGCCGATGTTCTCAATACGATTCGTCAGGTTGCCCGCGTTGCCGTGGAAGTAGAGCAGGGTGACCCGAGCGTCCGCCCCGGGAGCCCACCAGGCGTGCAGGCGCACGCCGTCGCTGGTGGTGAAGTAAACATCCTCTGCTTCGACGCCCCGCTCTTCGGGATTCCCCTCGCCGCTGGCGTGGCCATCGGGGAAAAAGACCAGGCGCTCTTCGAACAGTCGCAGCAGCAGCACCGCCAGCAACACGCCGACGAGTACGGCCCGCGCCAACCCCCACAGGGTTTCCACGCTCGGCACGATGCCGTGCCTCCCTTCTACTCCGGCTGGAATTGCTGTTTGATGCGGGCGGACTTTTCGGCCACCGAGCGGGCCAGCTCTTCCTTGTAGCGGCGGAGGCGCGCGGCCAGTTGAGCGTTGCTGAGGGCGATGATTTCGGCGGCGAAGATGGCGGCGTTGCGCGCCCCGGGCTTGTCCACCGCCATCACCCCCACCGGCACCCCGGCGGGCATTTGCACGGTGGAATAGAGGGCGTCGAGCCCGGCGAGCGGCGTGGTGACCACCGGAACGGCGATGACCGGCAGGGTGGTTTCAGCCGCCACGATCCCGGCCAGATGCGAGGCCCCGCCGGCGCCCACGATGATGACCTGGAGGCCCCGCGCCCCAGCACTGCGCGCATACTCCTGCGTGCGTTGCGGGGAGCGGTGGGCCGAGGTGACCTCCACCTCGAAGGGAATCGCGAGCTGCTGGAGCATCTGGATGGTTTCGCTCATCACCGGCAGGTCGGTGTCCGAGCCCATCATCACGCTGACCAGCGGCTCACGGTTTTTCATCTGGGCTTGCTTTGCTTGTCGTGCGCTCCTTTTCTTCTGGGCCATTTGGCTTCCCCTTAGCGTTTCCCACTCTTTTGTCATTCTGAGGAGCCGACCGCGACGAAGAATCTCATGGGAACGCTGAGTTCTTAGGATGAGATTCTTCGCCCCGAACCGTCGGGGCTCAGAATGACATGCAAGCTATCAGCATCTAGTGTCGAGCCCCGAGCTTTGCCAGGCCTCTCGCTCCGATATCGCGCCGGAAGTACATTCCCTCGAAGTGGATTTTTTCCACGGCAGCATAGGCGCGCTCCACGGCGGCCCGCAGGTCGGCACCGCAGGCGGTCACGCCCAGCACCCGGCCCCCGCTGGTAACCAGGCCGCCGCCCGCCGCCTTCGTCCCGGCGTGGAAGACCCTAACTCCATCGAGCTTCTCGGCAGCGTCCACGCCGATGAGCGCCTTCCCGGTTTCGTAGGCGCCCGGGTAGCCCCCCGAGGCCAGCACCACGCAGACGGAGGAATCGGAGCTCCACTTCAACTCGGTGCCGACGAGCTGGCCGCCGGCGAGCTTTTCCAGCACCTCGGCCAGATCACTCTCCAGGCGCACGACCAAAGGCTGGCATTCAGGGTCCCCCATGCGGCAGTTGAACTCCAGCAGCTTGGGCCCCTCGGAGGTGAGCATCAGGCCGAAGTACAGGAAGCCCTGGTAGGGGCGCCCCTCGGCCTTCAGCCCTTGCAGGGTGGGCGCGACGATCTCCCCCAAAATCCGCCCCCGCAGCCCGGCATCAAGAATGCCGTCGTCCGAGTAAGCGCCCATCCCGCCGGTGTTGGGCCCGCGGTCGTTGTCGAAGGCGCGCTTGTGGTCCTGGGTGGGCGTCCAGGGGAGAATAGTTTCCCCGTCGGTGAGCACGATGAAGGAAAGCTCTTCGCCCTCCAGGTACTCTTCGATGACCACGCGGTCGCCCGCCGGGCCGAGCTCCCGCTTCTCCATAAAGGCCTCGATGATGGCGGTGGCCTGGTCGGGCTCCTCGGCGATGCGGGTGCCCTTGCCGGCAGCCAACCCATCGGCCTTGATCACCACCGGCCACTCCACCGCGCACAGCGCGCTGTAGGCATCGCCGTGGTCGGCGCAGGCGGTGAACCGGGCGGTGGGGATGCCGTGGCGCTTCATAAACTGCTTGGCGAAGACTTTGCTGCCTTCGACTTCCGCCGCCGCTTTCGAGGGGCCAATCAATTTCAGCCCGCGGCGGGCAAACTCGTCGGCCACCCCCGCCACCAGCGGCCCCTCCGGGCCCACCACGGTCAGGTCGGCCCGGAGTTTTTCCGCCAAGGCAGCGAGCCCGGCCACATCCTTGACGTCGGCCGCGACGCACTCGCCCAGCGCGGCCATCCCGGCGTTTCCCGGCGCGCAGATAAGCTTCTTTACCCGCGGGCTCTGCTTCAGCTTCCAGGCCAGCGCGTGCTCCCGGCCCCCATTGCCGATCACCAGAACATTCATTCTTGCGGGCACCCTCCAGAAAGGAGGCCCATTGTAGGCGGAACCAACGGCGGGGTTCAACCGAACCCGATGCCGTGCTAGGCTCGAGCCGGTAGCGCCGGTTCCCGTGGGGTTTCCTGCCGCTTGTCCGTCATCGGGCTGCGGGAACCCGCGCTACCAGCTTAACCCAATGGCGCCACCACTGCGAGTGGACGACATCCAGGCGATCACCTTCGATTGCTATGGGACGCTGATTGACTGGGAAGGGGGGGCGAAGCAGACGCTGGGGGCGCTGCTGAAGGAGAAAGCGGCGGCCCCGCAACGCGGGGCTCTTCCGGCCGAACTGTTGGACGCCTTCTTCCAGGCGTGGGAGCGGGCTCAGCGCGCTTGCATCGAGCAACGCTACGCCCCGTACCGGGAGATTGCCGCGGAGGCTTTCGCCGAGGTGGCCCAGGCCCAAAACCTCCCCTTGGGCCGGGAGGAAGCCTGTCTCTTTGCCGCCTCCATCGCCGCCTGGAAGCCGTTTCCCGAAGTCCCAACAGCGCTGGCGGCGCTCAAGCGCCGCGTGCGTCTGGGCATCATCTCGAACATTGACGATGACATCCTGAGGGCCTCGGTGGCGCAGCTCGGGGTGGAGTTCGACCTGCTGGTAACCGCGGAGCAAGCCCGCGCCTACAAGCCCTCCCCGCTGCCGTTTCAGCGGGCGCTCGCCCGCCTGGAATTGCCCGCCGCGCGCATCGCCCACGCCGCCTTCGGCTTTGAGTACGACATTGTGACCGCCAGCCGCCTGGGCTTTCGCACCATTTTGGTGCGACGCACGCGCCGCCACTTTCCGGGACGCCCGGTTCCCGACCTCATCGTCGCCGACCTGGCCGCGCTGGCGGCGGCGTTCGAGTGAACCGCAGCCGGGAACCGGCGCTGGTGGTATGGGAGCAGGATTAACCCGCCCGGGAAGAGCCCCGCCCCGAAATTTTTCCCTTCGGGCTCAGTCTTTGACTTTAATCTTGATTTTGGCGCGGAGGAATTTAGCGGAGAACCCGGTGCGCTCAGCCAGCTCCTCGATGATCTCCTCCAGGTCGTCGCCCTTCAGCGTCAGCCGCTCAATGCGCCGCGGCCAGCGAATCTTGATCTCCGCCTCGTCGTCCTCAAATTCGATCTCAATCTTCAGCGGATGCTCGAGCTCAATTTCGATTTCCATTTCTTCTTCCTCGTCTTCGTCGTCATCCTCGTCGTGATGGCGGCGGCGTAGCGCGACCGCATGCGCGTCGCCTGCGCGATGCCCGACCCGCTGCAGCCGCGCGAGCTCCTGGGCGCTGATGGTGACCGAGGTGACGTGAAAGGACAGCGTGGTTTCCGGGGGCAGAACAATTTCACGCTTGCCGGTGAGATAGGCGCCGGTAATCCCCGCGCCCGCACCGGCCGCCGCCCCAATCGCCGCTCCCTTCGCGCCGCCGGCTGCGCCGCCAATCGCGGTGCCGGCGCCCACGGCGCCGCCGATGATCAGCAGGTTGCGGGTGGCATGCGAGCCGGCTTTGATGGTTAAGTCACCGGTTTGCAGGGGAATTCGCCCCGCGGGTGCATGGACGGTTTGCAGGCGCAAGCGGATCGCCGCCGGGCGCTTCAGTCGGCCCGAGCTGACCACCTCGCGCACCCGACCACTCACCCGCGTGCCGGGTTCCGCCACGATGCGGTCGTTGACCACCAGCGGCGTGGCCAGGGTGGCCGTAAAAGTGTCGCCCGGCTGGCTGCTTCCCGTGCTCAATGTGTCAATCAGCCGAACCGTAACCGTGGCGCGGGTTTGCGCTCCGGCGCTCAGCGCCAGCAACAAGGCAGACAATCCCAAACAACTTGCGGCTATGCTTCTACGCATTGCTGTCTCTCCCTTGTGGTTCCGAGGAATTCCCTTGCTTCCTGTTTAGATGCATCCTATTGGCGGAACGGCTATTCTAAGCAAGGAAAAAGCATCTTTACTCTCCCGATGCTGGATGCGAAGTTGAACTCGAAGGGTCGCCGCGCGCCGCGCCAGGCGCTCGCGGTCTGCCTGGGCGGCCTTTTCCTGCTGGCCGGGGTGCACGCCGCGCGGGCAGCGCAAGAGCCTGCCGCTGCCGCCCGGCTGCTGCGCTTTGAGGAGGGCCGGGCGATTGTCAATGCGGCGTGGGAGCATCGCCGGCGGGTGCCCTACCAGCCCGACTGCTCTCATCTTGTCCACCAGATCTACCAACTGGCAGGCTTCCCCTACTCGTATCGCAGCTCCTTCCACCTGTACGCCGGGGGAGAAAATTTTGCCCGGGTCGATACCCCCCAGCCGGGTGATTTGATTGTCTGGCGCGGCCACGTGGGCATCGTGGTGGACCCGGGGCAGCGCTCCTTCTATAGTTCGCTGGGTTCGGGCCTGGGGACTGACGTCTACGACTCGCGGTACTGGCGGGGCCGGGGGCCCCCTCGCTTCTATCGCTATGTGCTGGGAAGCACCCCGGGGCACGCCGTGGCTGCCGCCCCGGCCGGGCCGCGCAGCGTGGAGAAACCGGTGCAAATCATTACGGTGCCGGTCATCGAGGGAGGGCGCGAAGCCCCGTCCAGCGCCCCCGCGCCCGCGGCGAAGTCGCCGCCCAAGACGGGCACGGCAGTTGTTGCCCGGCGGATTTCATCTCCCCGTCGCCCGACTTTTGAGATTCCGCCCAGCATCTTGATTGTCACTGCAGGGTCGCAGCCGACCCGGGATGAAATCGCCGAAGCCATTTCCGAATTGAGCAACGCCGGCGGAGAGATCCTGCGCGGTAATGACATCTTGAACCTGCCCCATGCGGTGGTGATTTTTGACCGGCTCCGGGTGGAGCGCGTGAAAGTCAAGCGGGGGCGGGGCTGGGCGCAGCTCCGGATTGAGTCTCGGGTGTCAATTGCCGGTGAGCGGGTGAAACTGAAACGTCGCCGGGAAAAGAGCCGCTGGGAGCTGCGCCGCACGGATTCCGGCTGGCTGGTCTTCACGCCGCTGGAGCGCGTCTATGTACCGCGCGATGTCGCCGTGCCCGTGCTCGCCGAACAGCTGGCTCTCCTGACCCGCAGCGATTTTGCCGCGCCCGACCCGGCTACCCTCCCCCGCCAACAGGCGCGACTGGCCCGCCTCCTAAATGCCCTGCTCAAGAAAAATTAGGCCACCTATCCTCAAATCGCCAAAGCCGGTGGGCGGTGACCGCCCGGCGGGCGGGTGGCGCGGCGCTCCGGCGGCAAGCACTAAGGTTTCAGTTGCCCCCGCCGCCTCGGTGTCCTCCTGCTGAAGTTTGTGGTAGCATTGGCTCACTGCGGCCGAGGAACCGCCACGAAGAGGAGACGCCGGCACCCGTGATTGTCCAGTGCCCTGAGTGCCAGGCCAAGTATCGGCTGGAGGAGAAACAGTTCGCCGGGCGTTCCGAGATCAAGGTGCGCTGCACCAAGTGCGGCGCCATCTTTCCCGCCCGGGCGGCGGCGGGGGTCAAGGTGGCGGCGGCGAAACCTGCCAGCCCACCGCCGATGCCGGAAGTCACTCTGGTCAGCGGCAAGGGCGGGGGGCCGCAGTTGCCGGCCACAAAGACGGTGGCGCTCTCGGCCACCCAGGGGCCGCTGAAGGGGACGGTTTTTCCCATCACCAAGCCCCGGGTCGTGCTGGGGCGGGTGGGCGCCGACATTGTGATGGCGGATCCAGAAGTCTCCCGAAAGCACTGCGCCCTGGAGGTGCACGGCTCCACCGCCCTGCTGGTGGACCTGGGAAGCACGAACGGAACGTTCGTGGACAAGGACAGAGTCGACACCTATGAGCTGGAGCACTTGTCGGAGTTCCGCATCGGGGCGACCACGCTGATGTTCACGGTCACAAACAAGGAGTAATCCCAGCCTTCCACCCAGAGCCTGCAGGATGCACCAGTTGGGGCGGTATGAAATTCTGGAAGAGCTTGGTCGCGGGGCCATGGGCACCGTCTATCGCGCCCGCGACCCCAAGATCGGCCGGGTGGTCGCCGTCAAAACCATCACCCTCCGGGGCGTGAGCGCCAGCGAGGAGGAAGAGTACCGGCAGCGGTTTTTTCGGGAGGCCCAGGCGGCAGGCAAGCTCTCCCATCCGGGTATCGTCACCATCCACGACGTAGGCGAGGAATCCACCACCCAGACGCCTTACATCGTGATGGAGTACATTGAGGGGCGGACGCTGGAGGGCCTGGTCGGCGCCTCGGAGAAGCGACCGGGGGTGGAAACCACGGTCGGGTTGGTGAAGCAGATCGCTGAAGCCCTGGACTATGCGCACGCGCAGGGAATCGTCCACCGTGACATCAAGGCGGCGAACATCCTGGTCACCCCGGAGGGGCGGGCCAAAATCACCGACTTCGGCATCGCCAAGCTCGCCCGGACCCAGTTGACCCTGCCGGGGGAGATGCTGGGCACGCCCGCCTATATGTCTCCGGAGCAGTTGAGCGGGAGCGGGGTGGACGGCCGCTCCGACCTCTTCTCGCTGGGCGTCATCCTCTACTCGATGCTCACCGGGGAGAAACCTTTCACGGGCGACACCACCACGGCGGTGACCTTCAAAATTGCCTACCAGGACCCGGTCCCCGCCACTCAACTCAATCCCTCGCTGCCGGCTGATTTCGACTACGTGCTCGACCGCGCCCTGGCCAAGAATCCCGCCCGCCGCTACCAGCGCGGCAGAGAGCTGGCCGACGATCTTGAAGACCTGCGCCGGGGGCGCCCGCCGCGCTCTCGAAGCGGTGCCCGGGCGGAAGCAGAATCGCCGGCGGAGAGGACTATTGTCGGGCAGCCGCTGGAATCCCTTCCCCGGGCGGCGCCCGCGACTCGTTTGCCTCTGCGCTGGGGTCCCATTGCCGAATTCGGCGTGCGCGTTTTCCGCAGCGCCCCGGCGGCCATTCGCCGGGCGCCGCTGGTCGAGTTCGGCCAGCGCCTCCCCCGCGAGGCCCAAGTTGCGATTGCCATCATCGTCATCTTTCTCGCCCTTTTTGCCTTCCGGAGCGCCGGACCGGCCGCCACCGCTCGACTGAACATCACCTGTGAGTTCAACTTCCGCGCCGCGGAGCTCTCCGTGTGGGTGGATGACGATCTCCTCTATGTAGGGAATTTGACCGGGGCGGTGAAAAGGCGGATGGGACTCTTTGAGACGGTGCAGGGGAGCTTTTCCGATGCCGTGGACCTCCCCCCGGGGAAGCACCTGGTTCGGGTGCGGGTGAGCTCCCCGGAGGAGGGCTACGACCAAACCAGACAAATCGAGGGAGAATTTGCTCAGAATGAGGAGAGAACGCTGGCAATCAGTTTTGGCCGGCGGAGCCGGGCGCTCTACTTGACGCTGCACTAGCCCCGCGGCGGCGGCTCGTCTTCGCTGGGATAGTTGGGTAGGGGGGTCCAGGCCCGAACCACTTCACCGAGGAGAGAGGCAAAGCCAAATGGACGAAAAAGAAAAACTGATTGATTTTTACTACAGCCGCTTACAGGCCGTCCGCCGGGCCCAAAAGCATTATCTCGCCTTGCTGCTGGCCTTACTTGGCATCGTCTGGATCCCCTACTGGGGCGGCCCGGCAGCCTTTTCGGCCAGCTTTTTGGGAGTGCCCATCACCCACAAGAGCTGGCTGGGCATGACCCCGGGGCTGTCCACTATTTTGCTGCTGGGTCTGGTCGGTTCCCTGCGGGCCCTGCAGCCCGCCCTGCAGCGATTCAAAGAAGCCTGGACGAAGGCCGGAACCACGGCCAAGCTGGACTTGGAGGTGATTGACCAGCACCAGAATTGGATGGACTACCTGAAGAATATTTGGGCCGGCCCGTTCAACCATTTGCTCCAAGGCGCCCTCTTGCTGGCGGTCATGGCCTCGACGTTCGCGGTGGGCTTGATCCTGGGCCCGAAGATGAAGGGCGAGGCCG
The DNA here is from genome assembly GCA_046757645.1 of Terriglobia bacterium. GTDB lineage: Bacteria > Acidobacteriota > Terriglobia > Acidiferrales > 2-02-FULL-67-57 > JBHHYS01. Next base: position 14,921 of record JBHHYS010000052.1, read on the forward strand.
CCTTCCTGTTCACCACCTACTCCCTTTTCTGCCTGGCCGCCCAAGCCGCCGCCAGCTGGAAATGGCTCGCGGAAAGAATACGCATCTCCCGCCGCCATGGCTAGACATGACTAGAAAGGGGACCGGCCAGCACCCTCCCGTCCTGGCACCGCCTGCGTCGATCCCCGAGCCGCGCGCCGTCCTCCGAGGGATGTCTGCCTGAGCATGCAACGCCTGGGCCGCTACGAAATCCTCGAAGAGCTTGGCCGGGGCGCTATGGGCACCGTCTATCGCGCCCGCGACCCCCGCATCGACCGCATCGTCGCCCTCAAAACCATTCCCCTCGCTGCCCTCAGCCCCACCGACCAAGAACTCTACCGGCAACGCTTCTACCGCGAAGCGCAGGCCGCGGGCAAACTCTCCCACCCCGGCATCGTTACCATCCACGATGTGGGCGAGGACGAAGCCACCAAAACGCCCTTCATCGTGATGGAGTATATCGAGGGAACCACCCTGGAAGAGCGGGGCCAGCAGGAGCGGCTCCCCCTCCAGACAGTGCTCACCCTGGTGGGACAACTGGCCGAGGCGCTCGACTATGCCCACAGCCAGGAGATCATCCACCGCGACATCAAGCCCGCCAACATCATCGTTACCCCCGAGGGCCGCGCCAAAATCACCGACTTCGGCATCGCCAAGTTGCAGAGGAGCCAGTTCACCCAGACCGGCCAGGTGCTCGGCACCCCCGCCTACATGTCCCCCGAGCAGTTGACCGGGGGCGGGGTCGACCCTCGCTCCGACCTCTTCTCCTTGGGCATCGTGCTCTACTGGCTGCTGACCGGTGATAAGCCCTTCACCGGCGACTCCACCAGCGCCGTCTCTTTCAAGATTGTCTACCAGGACCCCATCCCCCCTACCCACTTGAACCCTACGCTCTCGCCCGACTACAACTACGTCATCGAGCGCGCCCTGGCCAAAGACCCCGCCCGGCGCTACCAGCGCGGCGGGGAGTTTTCCCACGACCTGGATGATTTGCAGAACGCCCGCCCGCCGCGCTCCCGGGCCGCATTGGCCCCCGTGCCCGCCGCGGAGCGAACCGTGGTGGCCGCACCCGCCGCGGGGCCCGCCGGCGAGACCATCGCCCTGCCGGGCTCCCCGCTCGCCGAGCGTCCGGCACCCGTTGTCCCTGCCCGTCCGCCACCCAGGAGGAAGCGGATTTGGCCCATCCTGGCGGCTGTGGCAGCTCTTTTGGTGTTGCTGCTGGGCACCGCGGCCGTGTGGTGGTGGGGTGGGCGGAGCGCGGACTCACCCGGTCGTGAAGGTGGCGAGGCGGCCCCCACCCAGAAAGCCACCACGGCGGCGGGGCCGCCGGCAGCGACCTCACCGCCACCCAGGAGCAAACCCCCGGCGACCCCCGCCAAGACAGAAGCCAAAAAGGAAGAAAAGCACCAGGAACCGGCTTCGCGGCCACCCCCCCGGGGCCGGCCAAGCAAGCGACGCTCGGCGGAGCCGCGCAGCCGCCCCCTGCCAATGGCCACCCTGCGGCTGCGCGGCGAACACAACTTTCGCCGTGCCACCCTCTACCTCTATGCCGATGCGAAGCTGCTCAAGAAGCTGCGGCTGCGCGGCGAGCCCTTGGAACGCTACGGGGTCAAGCTAGGCCGGGGGCGGATCGCGGCGCGCATTCCCCTCGCCGCCGGCGAACGCACCATCAGCATCCGCATCAAAGCCCCCACGGACAACTTCGACCAAATCAAATACATTGACGCCCGCTTCGACCCCGGCCAGACCCGCACGCTCGAGGTCAGCCTAGGCAAGCTGGGGAAGTGGATCGGAATCGGCTCCCTGACCCGGGAGCTGACCCTGCGCTGGGTCGACTGAGCCGCTGCCTGGCCTCTTTTAGTCCGCTCGGATGCGCAAGCGCTTTGACCGGCAAAGCACCTCCTCACCCTCCCCGAGCCGCGTCCTCTGTCGAAGCTTCACGAACGCCCCGTTCGTACTCTCCGACTGCTCCGGGATGATTCCCTCTCCTTCGACGCGCAGCCGGGCGCGGCGGCTGGAGAGAAAAGGATCGTCGGGGAAAGTGATCTCCCCCTCCCGCCGGGCAATCAAGGTCTCGGGCGCGTGCAGGAGAAAGCTCTGGTTGCTATGGCGGCGTCCGGCCGCGCCCGCACGGGTGACTTCATACACTACCTGGGGCGCGGGCTTCTCTTTCAGCCCCGT
>JBHHYS010000053.1:0-16646 GCA_046757645.1 Terriglobia bacterium
GACGACCGCCACTTACACCTACGATGGTTCCGGCCTGCGGGTGAAGAAGGTGGCCGGCTCTACCACGATGGTGTATGTGTTTTCCGGTACTAAAGTCATCGCCGAGTATGTGAATGGTAGCCTAAGCAAAGAGTACATCTACGCTGGGGCACAGCTCCTGGCCACAGAAGAGGGCAGCACCACGAAGTACTACCATCCCGACCATTTGTCGGTGCGGGTCAGCACGGACGCGGCTGGCACTGTGACGGGCGAACGGGGTCACTATCCGTTTGGCGAAAGCTGGTATACGAGTGGTGTGGGCGATAAGTGGCAGTTCACCAGCTATGAGCGGGATGCCGAGTCGGGACTGGACTACGCGATGTTCCGCTATGACTCCTCTCGCCTGGGCCGGTTTATGACTCCCGATCCGCTGGCTGGCACCATCCTCAACCCCCAATCCCTCAACCGCTACGCTTACTCTGGCAATGATCCGGTGAATCGCACCGACCCGTTAGGGCTCTTTCACGACTGGTGGCACGATCAGTTTGCCATATGGTTCAGCGCCGAGGTCGGCGCCCACGACATCGGTGGCGGTGGCGCTGGTCCGGGATTCTGGGGGCTAGTATTCGGCACCAGAGATTTCCACTTCTGGGGTTACCTATGGTGGAGCTTGCCCGGCAACCAGGATGAGATTGCGCGATTTTCGTTCCGCTACGAAACCTACAGAAGAACCGGCTGTGATCCAGCGTTCCCGGAGCGCTGCCAGGGCAATGGCCAGGAAATCGACTCCAAGGAACGAGCGGGCGAGCAAGCCTGCGCCCAAGAACTGGTTACAAAACTGTTTGCGAAGCACATCGCACCTTTGTTCCCCGGCGTGGGGATTGATGTGAATGCACGGGTGGGCGCGAATTGGAAGATTAGGTTCGCAGTTACCTTCACCCGGGCGGTTCACATCCCGACTGATCGCTTTGGTCGCAGACCGGGGCTCGAATTCTATCAAACGGGGACGTTGAGCGTTATGGAAGGCGACGTTGACGCGTGGCAATTGGACGGTGATGTTGTTTCAGGATTTAATCACCTTTTCCGCCAAGTCCTGACGGAGTTCTTTACAGGCAAAGCAGAGAAGCCCTGCGAATCGCTTGCAGCCTTTGACAAGAACAATAGCAATTAGGAGGGAAATCAAGCAGTGCAGTGGATACGAAGCTACGGTCTCGCTGTTGCGGTATTTCTGCTGCTGACTCTCGCACTTGCATCTGAATTGGCGAGCGAAAAAGGCAAGCAAATCAGTCTACACCTCCTCTATGAATATAGGCAGACGCCGACCTGGAAAGGCCGGATGCTGGCTGTGCTGGATCCTGAGAGTCAGTTTCTTTATGTAATAGAACGGCAGAAGGCAGTAGTGCGAGAGATCGACTGGCGGGCCTCCAAACAGGTGAGGGCCAAGGATTTTTCGCATCTTTCCTGTGATCGGAAAAATCCCCACTTATGGGAAAAATACAAGGACGCGCCCCGCTTGCACCGCTGGAAATTGATCCCGGGAACCCCCTGGGTACATATGATCTACTGCCAATCTGTCTATCTGGTGGACATCAATACCCTGGAGGTGGTGAGAAAGCTCATCGATGGAGCAGTAGAATGGGGCTCGGCATTCTTTCTGCCGGGTGGGGACAAGGTTCTCATCACTAGGAGTGCACCTACGGAAAATATATGGCATCGTCAGCTCTATAGAATCGACTCCTGGGAATTGCTTCGGGAATGGGACGATTTCGCTTATTTTGACGTGAAATTTAGCCCTGATGGCCGATATGGATACTTCATGTCGGCTGTGGAGGGGGCCACTGGAAAGATGGCTTGCGGGTTGTCTACCTATGAGCTGCTTACAGGTCGGCTGGAGAAGACGTGGGAACTGAAGGGAGACTCGGCCCACTGTCCCTGGCCCTTCGAGTTTCTCGGTCAAAGTCAGGACATAGTTGTGGATCTAGCGGCGGGGCCTCGCGTGGTAGTCTCGCTGCGCGATATACACACGGGCAAGGTCTTGCGCACGATTCGCTTGGAGGGAAACAGTCCAAAGAGTCGATCAATTTCCCCCGATGGCAGATACGTGGTAGCGGGTGCCTGGGATGATCCGCAGGACAGCCCCGTCAGTCAGGATTTCAAAATCTGGGATATTCAAACCGGGGAAGTAGTGTATGAAACCCCGAAATATCTCTCTGTGTGGGGAAGCCGAACCATAGGCCGTGAGGTTCGGCCGCGCTTCTCCGATGATGGTAAGTATCTCATACTGGTCAAAGAACGGAGTGTCGAACTACATCGCATCCTGCTACCTGCTGCCCGGCACGAGGCCAAAGAGTAGGTCCGGTCAAGCACCGCAATGCCCGGCAGCCGGTGGCCTCGCTCGCCTACACGAAGGACGCTCAGGACCTTTTCAAACTAACTTATGATTACGGCACCGGCAACAACGGCCAGATCCAGAGCATCACAGACAACGTGGACTCCACCCGCAGCCTGACTTACACCTACGACGCCTGGAGTCGGCTCAAGACAGCCACCGCGGGCCCCACAGCGGCTCCCACGTGGAAGCTGAGTTGGGACTATGACCGCTTCGGGAACCGTAAAAACCAGAATGTCCTGGCAGGGTCCGCGCCTGTTCCTCAGCTCACCATCGACCACAATAGCAAGCGCATAACTGACCCGGGGTACAGCTATGATGCCTCCGGCAATCTGACCAATGACACTCTCCATAGCTACGTCTATGATGGGGAGAATCGGATGAGCCAGGTGGACGGAGGCACAACCGCTACTTATTCCTACGATGGTCCGGCCTGCGGGTCAAAAAAATCGCCGGGAGCACCCCCAATGTTTTTGTCTAATCCGCATTGGCTCAATTGTCCAAACCATCCCCTGCAATCTGTTTCAAAAACATTTCCTACTGACACAAAGGGGATTCCTACGTGGAAATCCGTATGCAGGAGCTAGATGGAAGGGCAAAAAACCCTTCGGAACTATTTCGGAACACCAATCGGAACACCAAGCGGCCGATCTATTGCCGGAGGCAGAACCAAGAGATCGTCAGGTGCAGATACAGACAACTACATTGGTGTCCAAATAGTGTCCAATAGCAATGCAAAATGGGACAAATTGCACAAACACAGTGCAAGTGTGATTTGGGGTTAATTGAAAAGAAAGAAGGGGGTTATGCCTGTTTTCAGAAACTTGGCGTAACCCCCATAAAGCCGTGTCAAGGTAGCGCTCTAACCAACTGAGCTACGCGCCTTCGAGGGGAATTTTGCGCCACTCGAACGGAATTGGCAAGAGCGCAGAAATGGCCGGGTGGTGGCGGCCGGCGGCCCGCCGGTGCGGTGAGCGTGGTCCCAGTGTGAACCGGGCGGAATCCGCTTTCGCGCCGCCAGCAAGCGGGGCTAGAATAGGGCTGCGGCGGCGGAGGAGAGATCCCATGAAGGTAGTGGTGGCGGACAAGTTTCCCGACGGGGCAATTCAGGGGATGAAACAGCTCGGCTTCGCGGTGGTCTATAACCCCGAACTGAAAGCCGAGGCGTTGGCCGCCGAGATCAAGAAGAGTGAAGCGGAAGCGCTGGTGGTGCGCTCGACAAAAGTCACCGAGGCGATGCTGGAGGGAAGTCACCTGGGGCTGGTGATCCGCGCTGGCTCGGGCTACGACACCATTGACGTCGCCGCCGCCTCCCGGCGCGGCATCTACGTCTCGAACTGTCCGGGGAGAAACTCGACCGCGGTGGCCGAGCTGGCCTTCGCGCTTATTCTGGCGCTGGACCGGCGGATTGCCGACAATGTGGCGGCGTTGCGGGAGAAAAAGTGGAACAAAAAGGAGTTCAGCAAGGCGCGGGGCCTCTGCGGGCGCACCCTGGGGGTGATTGGCGTCGGGGCGGTGGGTCGGCTGGTGATTTCCCGGGCGCAGGCTTTCGGGATGCCAGTGGTGGGGTGGAGCCGGTCGCTGACCGCGGAGAAGGCGGAGGCGTTGGGCGTGGAGCGCAAGAACTCGCCGGAGGAGGTGGCGGCGGCCGCCGAGGTGGTCAGTGTGCATGTGGCTCTGACCCCGGAAACCAAGGGATTGTGCGGAGAAAAATTCTTTGCGGCCATGCGTCCGGGGGCTTACTTCATCAACACCTCGCGCGGCGGGGTGGTGGACGAAAAGGCACTGGCGACGGCGGTGCGGGAGAAAGGAATCCGCGCCGGGCTGGATGTCTACGCCCGGGAGCCAGCCACCGCCACGGGGACCTTCGAGGACGACATCGTGGGGCTCGCCGGGGTCTACGGCACCCATCACATTGGCGCCTCCACCCAGCAGGCCCAGGAGGCGATTGCAGAGGAGACGGTGCGCATCCTCCAGGAGTACCGGGACACGGGCCACGTGGGCAACGTGGTGAACCTGTGCCAGCATTCTCCCGCCACGCATGTGCTGGTGGTGCGGCATCGCGACCGGGTGGGGGTGCTGGCGCACGTGCTCACCAGCCTGCGCAGCGCGGGGATCAACGTGCAGGAGATGGAAAACGTGGTCTTCAACGGCGCCGAAGCGGCGATGGCGCGCATCCATCTGGACAAAGCGCCGCCGGACGGCACCCTGGAGAGTATCCGCGGGGGCAATCCCGATATTTACGAACTGAACCTGCACTGTCTGACTCCGTGAGGTGACTTATGTCTGGCACTCCCTATGGAAAGAAAGTGGCGCAAGCGGCGGCCGCCGGCGGGGCTGGCAGGGCCACCGCCACCCTGAAGACGGTGGAGCGCGTCTATAACTTCAATCCCGGCCCGGCGGTGCTGCCGATGGCGGTGCTGGAGGAGGCGCAGCGCGATCTGCTGGCCCTGCCGGGCGTGGGCATGTCGGTGCTGGAGATTAGTCACCGCTCCAAGGTGTTTGATGAAATTCTGGCGGGGGCGGAAGGCGACCTGCGCACCCTGCTGGGGATTCCCGACAACTACAAGGTGCTTTTTCTCCCGGGGGGCGCCAGTTTGCAGTTCACCATGGTGCCCATGAACCTGCTGCCCGCGGAGGGCGCGGCGGACTACATCATCTCCGGGCACTGGGCGCAGCGGGCCGCGAAGGAAGCCGAGAAGCTGGGGCGGGTCAACATCGCTGGCTCGACTGAGTCCGAGAAGTTCCACCGCGTTCCCCGGGGGGAGGAGCTGCGGCTCGACCCCAAGGCGGCCTACGTGCACTTCACCTCGAACAACACCATTTACGGCACGGAGTGGCCGAGCGAACCCGCGGTGGGCACCGTGCCCCTGGTGTGTGATGCATCGTCGAACATTCTCAGCCGGCAGATTGACGTGCGCAAGTACGCCCTCATCTATGCGGGGGCGCAGAAGAACATGGGCCCGGCTGGGGTCACTACGGTCATTCTTCGGGATGACCTGCTGGGGCGGGTGCCGGCGCGTTTGCCGGCGATGCTCGACTACAAGCTGCAGGCGGAAAAGAAGTCGGTCTACAACACCCCGCCGGTGTTCGCCATTTACTTGGTGCGGTTGTTCTGCCGCTGGGTGCTGGGGCAAGGCGGTTTGGCGGAAATCGAGCGCCGCAACCGGGAGAAGGCCGCGCGGCTCTACGATGCCATTGAGGCGAGCGGGGGGTTCTACCGGGGCACGGCGGAGAAGCAGAGCCGCTCGCGGATGAACATCACCTTCCGCCTGCCGAGGCCGGAGCTCGAGGAGAAGTTTTTGAAGGAAGCCGCAGCGCAGAAGCTCACCGGCCTGAAAGGCCACCGCTCGGTGGGCGGGCTGCGGGCGTCGCTGTACAACGCCTTCTCCCGCGAAGGCGTGGAAGCCCTGGTGGCCTTCATGAAGGACTTCCAGCAGAAAAACGGCTAGCCGCGACCCCTCGCTGCTGTTCGCAGGCGCAGAAGAGCAGTGGGGGCAAGTGCGGGCTAGTCGCCCTGGCAGGATCCGGGCTGCTCAGAGTTAGGCTCCAACACGGCGGTGAGGCAGGAATCCGAGAGGGCTGCTGCCCCCGGAGCCCGGTTCGGGTGTGCCAAACGCCGGGAGAGTCTCCGGGCGGCCTGGTCAGCGCTGAAGTTTTGGTAAATCTCTCTGAGCGGAGGAGGCAGCGAGGCCAGCGGCGGTGGGTGGCTTGTGCATAGGACAGGAACGGGGTGGACTCTGCATTCCACCAGAGAGGTGGTAGTGGCGGAGGGCGGGCTCGCTGGGGGAGCGCGATAGATGAGAGTTCGCTCCCGCACGTTCGCTCCAATCGCTGCCCCGATCCCGGCTCCGGCACCGCTAAAGAGGGGCATCCATATGGCGGCGCACACGCCCGTCTCGCCGTCCGCAGTACGGGCGCACAGGCTAAAGCCGAAGATGGCACCGGCCACGACGCCTACCAATGCGCCCGTTCCGAGCTTGTTGTCTCCCAGGAGCCAGACGCGACTGACGCCGGAGCGCGGCACCCCAACCACCGCTTTGCCGCGGTGCACACTGAGGGCATCGGTCGCAACTGACATCAGGTGGCCTTTGACCCGCTTGCCGTCGGTTTGCTCGATGATGAGCAAGGTGCCAATGGGGAGCCGTTCCAAGTTGTTCCAATCGGTCTCGCCCGCCGTCGTCTCCTCTTGGGTCTTCCTCAAGTCCGGCGTACCAGGTAGCAACGCCGGGGCGGGCTCGCCGGCGGATGCCGGCCAGCTGCCAGGGATGAGCAGCAGCACAAGCGGGAGGCAGCAAATCCTTCGGCTTTTCATGGGTTTCCTCGCTTCTCCACCGGGGTAGGCTCTAATGGCATCCTGCCGCGCCGCTCCGGCTCTTCCTGGTGTGGAGCTGCGTTTTCCGGTAGCTTTTCGTAGATGAGTTGCAGTTCGACGCGGTGATAGTCCACGGCGGCCCCTGTAGCGGCGCCGATGCCAGCTCCGATGACACCGAGAAACAAGGCCGCACCTACACGGGTGAGCTCGCCGGGCTCTGGCGCGGCACCGAGAATTGCGCCTGCTGCTGCCCCTACTCCCAACCCGATGAGAGTACCGTCAAGTACGGAGTCACGGTGGAGGCGGTGGATGCGGACGATCTGAGAGGCGGAGAGCGTTTTGCGCCCTTCCCAAGTGGCACGAAGGGTGAGGGCGTCGTCAGTGACGCTGACCAGCTTGCCCTTGAAGACCCGCGCCCGCTCCAGGCTCACGCGCAACTCGGTCCCGGCGGGCAGGTTTTGGAGGCGGTTCCAATCGTTCCGCCTGGTTTCCGCCGGAACTGGCTGGGGGGTTTTCCTGAGTGTGTCGGGCAGCAATTCAGGGGCGGGCTCGCGCGCCCCGGTGGGCGGCACCGCGGCGGTGAGCAACAGGAAGAGCGCCAGGCAGCGAATGCTTTGGGCTCTCATCGTTCTGCTCCCTTGTAATGAGGGCTGTGCTATAGTCGCGGTAAAAGTAGGCTTGTCCCGCCCCGCAAGTAACGAGCTATCGGCGAGGAAGGGACGAACTTTCAACGAAGAAGCGGTGGGAAGTGCCCGAGCCCAGCAGGAGCTACGTTTTCGGGGAGTTTCGGCTCGATCCGGAAGGGGGCTGGCTCCGGCAGGGGGAGCAAGAGGTGGAACTGCCCCCGAAGGCCTTCCAGGTGCTGGGCTACCTGATCGAGCGCCGGGAACGGTTGGTGCCCAAACAAGAATTGATGGAAGCGCTGTGGAAGGACACCTTCGTCACCGACGACGCTCTGGTGCAGTCGATTGCCGCGATCCGGCGGGCCTTGGGGGATGATCCCGAGCGCCCCCGGTACATCCGCACCAAGCCGCGCGTGGGTTACCAGTTCATTGCCCCGGTGGAAGCGGGGGCGGCGGCGGCTGTGGTGCCGGCCAGCGTCGCTCCCACTCGCCGCGGCACCGCCCGCGCGCTGTTCCTGGTGATCCAGGCCGGGTACCTGACCCTCTATGCTGTGACTCTCTACTATGCCGAGGTGGCCGCGCAGGTGGTGGCGCGGGGGTTGGCCGGGCTGGGCGGTGGGGCGCTGCTGGTGGTGGTTTTCCTGGCGCTGGCAGGGATCGCGGTCAGGCTGTACTTGGTGGCCGTGGTGGCCTTCGATCATCCCCAGACGGCAGCGAAGTTCCGGCGACTCTTTCCGGTGCTGTTGGTGTTGGATGTAGTTTGGGCGCTCAGCCCCTTGCTGCTGGCCGAAAAGACCGGGCTTTTGCTGGCGCTGGCGCTGGTTCCGGTGCTGGCCTACGGGCCGTTCTCGCAGCGCACCCTGGTGCGGAGCGCCTACACGGTGGCTGGGGTTCGCTAGCCGCCGCTCTTTCAATCCAAAGTGTGTTTCATCCGGTGAGCGAGTCTGCGCCACCAGGGGAGAGCTGCGGGGTCGGCCGCGGGGGCTGAGGGGGGCGGGCGATTGAGGCGGAGGAGCAGCGGCACCTCCATTACGGTGGGGTGATAGACGCCGTGCTCCCACAAGCCATCCTCTCCCCAAGCATCACCGTGGTCGGAGCAGACCAGGATGTTGGCGTGGTCGAACTGCTCGAGCAGGGGGGCGAGCTTGGCGTCCACGAATTCCAGGCAGGCTGTCTGCCGCCGGCGGCATTCGGCGGCGTCGTTGTGGTCGCCAAAGGGGATGCAGGGGTTGGAGAGTGGCGACCAGGGCGCCCCGTGGTAATAGTAGGGGACATGGGTTTCGCCGACGTTGATGAAGAGAAAAACCGGGCGCCGGCCCACCCGGCGCAATTGCTTCTGGACCCAGGCCAGTTGCTTCGCCAGGGAGTAGCTGTTGCCGGGAAAGTAGTAGCGGTGGAAGTCGCCGGTGAGGCTGCGGCCGGTGGGGGTGCGAGGATTGAGCCAGCCCACGGCTCCGGTGCCCAGGGTGAGGTAGCCGAGGCGGTTCAAGCCGTCAATGATGTTGCGCCCGCGGAGGGTGACGAAGACCGTGCCCTTGTTGAGAAAGCCGCCGCCCACGAGTCGAAACACTTTGCCGTACTTGGGATTGATGAACGGTTCGCGTGCGCTGGCCACGCCCGGGGTAAAGCCCATGAACATGGCGGCGTGGGAGGCGTAGGTGAAGTATCCCGGGGCGATGGCGCGGTGAAGCGGCGCGAGGTTTTTCAGGTTCGGGGCGGCCGCGGCCAGGAAGGTGTCGTAGCGGCAGGAGTCCAGGGTGATGAACAAGAAGGAGGTTGGGTCGAGCATCCGGTTCTCCCAAAAGCGGCGCCCGCGAGTCCGCCGGGGCGAGCGGGCTTACGGGGGCGCGGGGACGGCGGCGTCCGCCAGGGCCTTCAAGGATTGTTCGTAGGAAGCGCGGGCAATGCCGTGCTCGGTGACGATGGCGGTGATCAGGCGCGCGGGGGTGACGTCGAAGGCGGGGTGGCGCGCGGGCAGGTTTTCGGGGGCGATGCGGGTGGAGCCGATGCGCGTGACCTCGTCGGCGGAGCGCTCTTCGATGGGGATGAGGTCGCCGGAGGGGAGGGAGAGATCAATCGAGTTGGAGGGAGCGACGACATAGAAGGGGACGCGGTGCTCGCGGGCGAGGACGGCAATCGTGTAGGTGCCGATTTTGTTGGCGGTGTCGCCGTTGGCGGCGATGCGGTCGGCGCCCACCAGGACGCAGTCGATCTTCTCGGTCTTCAGGATGTGGCCCACCATGCTGTCGGTAATCAGGGTACCGGGGATGCCGTCGTGTTGCAGCTCCCAGGTGGTGAGGCGGGCGCCCTGGAGGTAGGGCCGGGTCTCGGAGGCGAGCACGTGCACCTTCTTGCCCGCGGCCACCGCAGCCCGCACCACACCCAGGGCGGTGCCGAATCCTCCCGTGGCCAGGGCTCCGGTGTTGCAGTGGGTCAGCACCTGGGCTTCGGCGGGGAGCAAGGCAGCGCCGTGGTGGCCGATGGCCTGGCAGCGGGCGATGTCCTCGGCGTGGATGCGCTGCGCCTGGGCGATCAAGCTGCTTTTGATGCGGGCGATGTCACCGGTGGCGGCGCTGCCGCGGAAGGCTTCGCGCATCTGCCGGATGGCCCAGAAGAGGTTGACGGCGGTGGGGCGGGTTTGGGCCATCACCGCGCAGATGTGGTTGAACTCTGTTTCCAGGGCGGCGAGGTCTTTGGCCTCGGACTGCTTGACGCCCAGCGCGATGCCCAGGGCGGCGGCGATGCCAATGGCGGGCGCGCCCCGGATGACCATGCGGCGGATGGCCTCGGCGACCTGCGCGTAGTGGGTGCAGGTTTGATGGACCTCGCGAGCGGGCAACTGGAGCTGGTCCAGAATCACCACACCTTTGTCGGTCCATTCGATGGGTTTCAGCATTGGCGGCGTGCAGTGTAACGCGGAGGGCGGCGGGCGGACAAGTCCCCGATGCGGGTGCCCCTCGGCTCCGCTGGGGGTAGACGCCGCGCCTCTTCCGGACTGTTAAGAAGACTAACGCGCCGCGGGGTGAGGCACGACGAGCTAGAAAGCGGCGGGCAGGTTGCGGAACTGGGGGGAGAGGAGGAAGAGGAGGGAGAGGGTGGCGTTGTAGGTGAAGTGGAGGAGGATGCTGGCCAGCACGGTGCCGGCGCGGGCGCGCGCCAGAGAGAAGACGAGGCCGACTACGGAGATCAGCACCATCTGGAAGTAGCCGGGATAGAGCTGGCGGAAGTGGATGGCGCCAAACAGCAGGCCGCTGGCGAGCACGGCGGAGGTCATTCCCCAGCGCTGCTCGAGCAGGGTGTAGATGTAGCCGCGGAAGATTAGCTCTTCGACGAAAGGAGCGACCAGCACGCCGGCGGCAATCACCAGCCAGGCGGCGGCGCGGCTGCTGAAGAGGCGGTCAATCGCCAGGGGCTCGGGCGGGGGGATGAGCAGATTGGCGGCTTGGATGATGAGGGACAACAAGCCGCCGGCGGCGAGTGCGGCGGCGACGTGAGCCGGGTGCAGCGGTGCCAGCGCCAGGCTGGACCAGAAAGGCAGTCCGCGGCGGCCGCGCACCAGGGCGTAGAGCAGGAGGAGAACCAGAGCCGAATAGGTGAGCTGCACGGGGACGGCGAAGAAAGCGTTGTACTGGACGGATTCGGTGATCCGTTTGGCCAACTCGCCCCAGGCGAGGTGGGGATATCGTTCGCGGGCGTTGTAAACCAGGAGAGAGAGCGCGGCGAACTGCACCAAGAGAAGCAGGCCGACGGCGGAGGCAAGGAAGGCAATCAGGTCGAACAAGCCGCCCAGGGTTCGGGGGGGGAGGGCTGCGCGGGTCGGAGCGGGCGGTAGAGTGGCGGCACTGTTCATCGGCGCGGTTTGACTTTAGCAATGAAGTGGGAATCGGGCAACCCAGGATGGGGGTGAAAAGCAGATTCCTCGGAATGTTTTTAGCTACGTTCGACCAGGGCCGCGGCCAGGAGCGGCACCAGCAGCTCGTGGGGGCCGGTGAGGGCGATGGCCTGGGCGCGCAGGGCGCGGGCGGGTCGGAGGAGGACGTTCTGGGTGGGGCGGTAGTGCTGCTGGAAGTCGAGGTTGGCGGTGGTGAAATTCTTCAGCGGACGGCCGAGGCCGCGGACAGCGGCAAGTGCCTTGAGAAAAACTTCGGGGAGGATGACGGCCGAGCCGATGTTGAGGTAGACGCCGCCTTTGTGCAATTGTTGGACGAGGGTGCAGAAGAGGCGGAAGTCGCGGTGGCTGGTGGCGCCCAGGGCGGCGCCGTCGGCGGCGGGGTGAACGTGGAAAATGTCGGTGCCGAGGGCGAGGTGGACGGTGAAAGGGACGCGGCGTTTGTAGGCCTCGGCCAGGAGACTGACGTTGGCAAAGCGGGCGGGGCGGGCACCGCCGGGTTCGCCCCGGGCGAGGTAGCGGCCCACGGCTTCGCCGAGGCCGAGGTCTTCGCGGTGGGCGAAGGCGGCGAGTTTGTTGAGGAGAGAGCCGGTTTCTTCGGCCAGGCCGAAGCGGCCCCGGGCGAGTTGAGCTTCGACATCTTCGGAGGTGCGGCCGGCGAGGGCGATTTCGAAGTCGTGGATGAGGGCGGCGCCGGTGGTGGCGATGCCGGAGACGAAGCCGCGCTCCATCAGGTCAATCAGCAGCGGGGCGAGGCCGACCTTGATGACGTGGCCGCCCAGGCCCCAGAGGATGGGTTTGCGTTTGCGGCGGGCTTTGAGGAGGGAATCGACCAGGCGGTAGAAATCATTGGCGGCGAGGATGGAGGGGAGAGTTTTGAGGAAGTTGTTGAAGCGGGCGCTGCGTTTATGGGGGCGGGCAAAGTCGCGCGGGGTGACTTTGGAGGGGCGCTTGGAGAGCGGCTGGCTGCGGAGCCCTTCAAACTCCAGGGGGTCGAGGTTGTAGATGCTTTTCACTGATACCTACTCTTGGGCGCGTGCGGAGCACGCCTTCCGGACTTTGACAAGAGAACGGTCCTTCCTGTCCGGACGTGGTGCTCGGTTATGGGGCGTGCGGAGCACGCCTGCTGGAGTGTAGAAGAAAATTGTCTCTCCTGTCCGGAAGAGGTGCTTCGCACCCGCTACAGCGGTAGCGGGTCGACCGCGATGGGATCTGCCCTCCGTTGGTAAACAGCCGGCCAACTTGACCACCGATAGGCAGCTACATTCTCGGCGCGTTTCTCCTTTATCGGATTCTTGTGGATGTAGTCAATCTTTTGTTTGATCAGCCAGGGGCTCCAAAGCTGTAGTCCGCGGAAGCTCTCTTGAAACACCTGATAGGAGTGAGCACGACGCCCGGGTCTTGTCTTTCTCAAAGCCGCTAGGGTCTTTTCCCTGCGGTTCGTCTTCAGATTCTCTACGATCCTTCTGGCTGTCAGGGACTTAATCTTCTGGAGCAAGCGGGAAACATCGCCATCCCGAGGCCGGAGCAGCAGATGGAAGTGGTCGGGCAAGAGGACGTAAGCAAAGAGTTCAAACGGGAAACGAGTTTTGATTTCTGTCAGAGCCGTGAAGAAATCCTGGCAAAGGGCGGGGGAACGGAAGAGCTGGATTCGTTTGTCGGTAGTCACGGTAACAAAGTGGAGGGGGCCCGGGGTGGTGGGATGGGGCCACTTCTTCATCGAAGGCTAGATTCTACGACAACCGCGGGTGCGGAGCACCTCTTCCGGACTCCCTTGCCTTATGCCTTGGGTATCGAGGTAGCGGGTGCGGAGCACCTCTTCCGGACTAGTGGGGAGCTAAGGGGCGGCGGGCGAGCGGCTCGGTGCGGAGCCCCTCAAACTCCAGCGGGTCGAGGCTGTAAATGCTCTTCATGACAAGAGAAAGTCACTCACGGCGTGGCGTTCTTGATTCCTCAAAACGGCCATGACGCTTAACCTTGTAGTCGTCTGGAAGCTGTTTGATTTCTTCGCCTCTCGGATCTATGAGCTAAAACCCTTTTGTGACGCAAGGAAGTTCTATGAAGAATTCGGTTTCTTGCACCCACTTTTTCACTTGGAGAACTACATTGCTTTTGTCATCTACGCCCACGACATCTGCCTCCATGACACAAGTTTCACTCCTGTACCGGCTGAAAAGTTGGTGCTGATTAAGGTATTTCACAGTCCCGCTGACAGTGTTGTAGAGTAGAATTACATCGTCCATGAAGTCCGAATAGTATTGCCATATGCTGAGATGTGCCACAAGAAATCGGCTATCAGGCGACCAATCCACCAATCTAATACTGTTTCCCATCATTTTGCTTGTAGGTTTCTTTTCAAACACGAGCTGAAATTCAGTTTGTCTTGCACCTGCAACGAAGAGTTTTGAAGTATTGGCACACCGGCGATGGGGGTCGCTGCTTTCCTTGGCATCTGCTTCGACTTGCACGTAAGCCCAATGCCGCCCATCTGGCGAGACCAAAACTGGGGTCCGGACAATACGTGAGCCGCGCAGCTTCCACTGTTTATCGAAGCAAGTAACGTTGGAAGTGTCCAAGGAAATCTCGATGCGCCGATTTTCGGAGGTTTTCGCTACCGTCCGATCCAAGCCGACGCTCGCTATGGCGAGCACAACGATGAGAGAGATCCGGGTTTTGTCAGCGGCGGGCATGGCCGTTGCCCAATATCTTAGCAAGGAGTTTGCCGGTGTGGGAGCGGCGGATGCGGGCGACGGCTTCGGGGGGGCCTTGGGCGACGAGGCAGCCGCCGGCTGCGCCGCCTTCGGGGCCGAGGTCGAGGATCCAGTCGGCGGTTTTGATGACGTCGGGGTGGTGCTCGATGATGATGACGGTGTTGCCGAGGTCGGCGAGACGGTTCAAGACGTCGAGGAGTTTTTTCACGTCGTCGAAGTGGAGTCCGGTGGTGGGCTCGTCGAGGATGTAGAGGGTGCGGCCGGTTTGGCGGCGGGAGAGTTCGCGGGCGAGCTTGATGCGCTGGGCTTCGCCCCCGGAGAGAGTGGTGGCGGGCTGGCCGAGCTTAAGATAGCCCAGGCCCACGTCCACCAAGGTCTGCAGCTTGGCCTGAATCTGAGGGATGTTTTCGAAGAGCGGCAGGATGTCGGCCACGGTGGATTCGAGCAGGTCGGCGATGGACAGCCCCTTGAACTTCACCTGAAGGGTTTCCTGGTTGTAGCGGCGGGCGCGGCAGAGTTCGCAGGTCACGTAGACGTCGGGGAGGAAGTTCATCTCGATGCGGCGCAAGCCGTCACCCTGGCAGGCTTCGCAGCGGCCGCCCTTGACATTGAAACTGAAGCGCCCGGCACGGTAGCCGCGCTGGCGGGAGTCGGGCAGCAGGGCAAAGAGCTCGCGGATGGGGGTGAAGACGCCGGTGTAGGTGGCGGGGTTCGAGCGGGGGCTGCGGCCGATGGGGGCCTGGTCAATGACCACGACTTTGTCAATGTGCTCGGCGCCCCGGATGGCGCGATGGGCGCCGGGGGGGTCGAGGGCGCGGTAGAGCAGGCGGGCCAGGGCGCGGTAGAGGATGTCGTTGACCAAGGTGGATTTGCCGGAGCCGCTGACGCCGGTGACGCAAGTGATCAGACCGAGGGGAAAGCGGGCGTCGATGGTTTTGAGGTTGTGCTGGCGGGCACCGACGATGGTGACGAACTTGCGGTTGGTGGGGCGACGCGCTTCGGGGAGAGGGATTTGCATTGCGCCGGCGAGATAGCGGCCGGTGAGGGAGCCGGGGTGGGCGGCGATGTCGCCGGGGGTGCCCTCGGCGACCAGGTAGCCGCCGGCGGAGCCGGCCCCGGGGCCGAGGTCGATGACGTAGTCGGCGCGGCGGATGGTTTCCTCGTCGTGCTCGACAACGATGACGGTGTTGCCGAGATCGCGCAGGCAAGCGAGGGTGGCGAGCAGGCGGGCGTTGTCGCGGTGGTGGAGGCCGATGGAGGGTTCGTCGAGGACGTAGAGGACGCCGCGGAGGCGGGAACCGATCTGGGTGGCGAGGCGAATGCGCTGGGCTTCACCGCCGGAGAGGGTGGCGGCGGAGCGGTCGAGAGCGATGTAGTCGAGGCCGACGGCGAGCAGGAATTCCAGGCGCTGGGTAATCTCGCTGACAATGCGAGCGGCGATTTGGTGTTGGCGGGGGGTGAGGGCGCGGGCGATTTTCTTGCTGGTTTTGACGGCCTGGGAGATGGGCTGGGCGGTGAACTCATCGATGGAGATTCCGGCCACGCCCGGCTTCGCCGAGGCTCCGGCGGGCAGGCGCACGGCCAGGGATTCGGGTCGCAGGCGCTTGCCCTGGCAGGCGGGGCAGGTGGTGGCGGACATAAACTGCTCGAGCCACTCGCGGTAGTCCTCCGAGTGGGTTTCTTCGTAGGCGCGTTGGAGCAAGGGGAGAATGCCGACAAAGCCCCTCGACGTTGCTCGGGACAGGCCGCGGCCGCGCTCCCGGTGGCCATCGCGGCGCCCCTGCGCCCCACTGGGGGTGGGTCGGGGCAAGCGGGTTGAGCCGTAGAGAAGCAGGTTCTGGAGGCGGCGGGGATAGTCGTCGAAGGGGCGATGGGGATCGAAGCCATAGGTTTCGGCGGCGTGTTCCACCATGCGCTGGAAATAGGCGGAGCTGCCGCCCGGGCCGAGTCCGCCTTCGAAGAGGGGCTTCGAGGGGTCGGTGATCACTTTGGCGGGGTTGAAATCGTACTTGGAGCCCAGGCCGTGGCACTCGGGGCAGGCGCCGTAGGGGGAGTTGAAGGAAAAGCTGCGGGGCTCGAGGCGGGGGACGCTGATGCCGCAGTCGGCGCAGGCCAGGCGGTCGGAGTAAAGCTTTTCGGGGCCGTCGACGCGGGCGACGATGACCAGGCCCTGGGCGAGCTTGAGGGCGGTGTCGAGCGAGTTTTCCAGGCGCTTTTCAATGCCGGGCTTGACCAAGAGGCGGTCGATGACCACTTCGATGGTGTGGTTGCGGCGGCGGTCGAGGCGAAGGGGCTCATCGAGCGGGCGCAGGGTGGCGTCAATGCGGGCCCGGGTCCAGCCCTGCCGGGCGAGTTGTTCGAGCGGCTTGCGAAACTCCCCTTTGCGGCCGCGAACGATGGGGGCGAGGATCATAATGCGCGGCGGATCGCTCGCATTCGTTGCGGAGGGGGCGGGTCGGCCGTGGTCGTCCTGGCCGAGATTCATAATGGCGCGGACGATCTGGTCGGTGGTTTGTGGGGTGATGGGTTTCGAGCAGCGGGGGCAGTGGGGGGCGCCGATGGAGCTGTAGAGGAGGCGGAGGTAGTCATAGATTTCGGTGATGGTGCCGACGGTGGAGCGCGGGGAGCGGGTGGTGGTTTTCTGTTCGATGGAGATGGAGGGGGAGAGGCCCTCGATGGAGTCCACGTCGGGGCGCTCCATCTGGTCGAGGAACTGGCGGGCGTAGGCGGAGAGGGATTC
>JBHHYS010000054.1:0-15086 GCA_046757645.1 Terriglobia bacterium
CCGACAAGCACCTGGACGCCGGTATGCTGCTGCGCAAGGCGCGGAAGCTCGACCCGGGCATCGACCGCGTGACTATCTATCGCACCCTTAAGCTGCTCAAGCGCCACGGCTTGGTGGACGAGCTGGACTTGCTCCACCTGCGCGGCGACGGCCACTACTACGAGCGCCACCACCAGCGCGACCACTTGCACATGGCCTGCCTGCGCTGCGGCAAGGTGATGGAGTTCGAAAGCTCATTGTTCGAGCGCCTGAAGGGGCAGGTGGAGCGTGACTGCCGCTTTCATATTGTGATGACCCGCGTGGAAATGGGCGGCTACTGCGCCGACTGCCGCACCTGAGAATTTTCTTGCCCACCCCGACCGCGTCCTTCCCGGTGTTGCAACTTGTTGCAAAGCGGTTGCAACAAATTCTTCGCCCCGCCCCCAATTGCCAATTGACAATCGGTGAAGCCGCCGGCTAAAGTGTTACCGACTTGCAACCAAGTTGCAGGAAGGAGCCGGTGGCCACCGTGGCAAGTTTACCAGCAGGAAGCCAGCACCGACGGGCCCTGCTGTTTCTGGTTCTTTCTCTGCTGTTCCTTCTGGCAGCGCAGGCGGGTGCGGCGGGCGGCGACAGTCTCTACCACGTGCAAGGGCGGGTGGTGGATGCCTCAGGAGCGGTGATCGTCGGCGCCAGCGTCACCCTCTTCAGCCCGGGGCAGACCCCGCTGCGCTCGACCCAAACTGATGGCAACGGCTGGTTTCATCTGCGCCACCTGCCCGCGGGCAGCTACGAGCTGGTGGCGCGCGCCCCGGGTATGCAGGCGCAGAGCACCGCGCTGAGCGTCCCCGGTTCGGAGCAGGAAACGGATGTGGTCTTGCAAATCACCCCTCTGGCGACGACTGTCACGGTGACCCCGGGGCGGGGGGAAGTGGCGAACACCTTCGATCTGTCCGGGCAGGTCAACGTGGTCAGCCAGGAAGCGCTGGCGCGACGCCCGGGCGTCATCCTGCCCCAGGCGCTCCGCGAAGAGGTCGGGGTGCAGGTCCAGCAAACCACCGCGCACCAGGGGGCGGTGATCATCCGCGGGTTGACCGGCCAGCAGGTGCTGCACTTGGTGGACGGCATCCGCTTCAACAACTCTACCTTCCGCCCCGGGCCCAACCAGTACTTTGCTCTGCTCGACCCCAATTTTGTCGAGCGGCTGGAGGTGGTGCGCGGCCCCAGTTCAGCGCAGTACGGCAGCGACAGCCTGGGGGGCACGGTGAACGTGTTGCCTTTGCGAGCCTATCCCCATCCCACGAAGCGGAATTTCCGTGGCGAGTTCACTCCCCTCTTCCGCACGGCCGACCTGGCCAGTGGGGGCAAGCTGCGCCTCTCCTATGGCGGCCCCAGGTGGAATCTGCTCGGCGGGGTCTCCGGGTCGCGTGTGCAGGACCTGCGCACCGGCCGGGGGGGCGACTCCCATGCGGCGGTGACCCGCTTCCTGGGCCTGCCGTCGGAGGTTCTGGGCGAGCGCCTGCAAGACACCGCCTTTAGCCAGGGGGCGGGCTTCGCGCGCTTCTTCTGGAATCCCGCACCCGGGCACAACTTGAGCGCTTCCTATCTGCGCAGCGAACAGCGCGGCGGGCGCCGCTACGACAAGTTGAACGGGGGTAACGGCGACCTGATCCACGCTTTCGATCCACAGATTCTTGACTTTTTCTACCTCCGCTACGAAAAGCAGCAACTGGGCTGGCTGGACACGCTCACCGGCACCTTCTCCTACAACAGCCAGCTCGACGACCGCACCACCCAGGGAGGAGCCGGCGATCCCCTGGCGGCGATCAGCGAGGAGTTCAACGACGCCGACGTGTTCGGCTACCAGGTGCAGGCCACCGCGCACATCGGCACCCACCAGTCGCTGGTCTTTGGCGGGGAAATCTACGATGAATACATCGACTCCAGCCGCCGGCGGATTGACCCGCGCACCGCGAGCAGCGAGCAGGTACGCGGCCGCTATCCGAATGGGTCGCGCTACACCACCTACGGGTTGTTCTATCAGCACGGCGTGGAGCTGCTCCGCAGCCGGCTGCGCTTGGAGGGCGGGCTGCGCTACAGCGCTTTCAACTTCCGCATCCCGCAGAGCGGGACCGATGCCAACCTGCGCGATGCCCGCGGCCGACCGCTGGTGCCCGACTTTTCCACCACCCTGCACGACGTGACCTTCAACCTGGGGGCGATGCTCCGAGTGAGCCAGCACGTCCAACTGATGGGCACCGTACGCCGCGGCTTCCGCGCCCCCAATACCACCGACTTCAGCTCCGTGGGGCTGACGTCGAACGGTTTTGAAGTGGCGCCCGATCAGGGCGCGGCCCTGGGTGGCCTGGTGGGCAGCGCGGCGGACTCTTCGGCGGCCAGCACCGGCGCGCCCATCACCTCGCTCAACCCGGAAGTGCTCTACAACTATGAGCTGGGGGTAAAACTTCAAACCAGCCGAATGACGGCCTCGGTGAGCGGCTTTGACAATGAGATCAGCGACTTCATCACCAAGCGCACACTGCTCCTGCCCCCGGGTGCGGTCGGCCAGAGCATCGGCGGGCAGACCATCATCGGCCAGCTTCCCTCCGGGGCTGTTTTCACTGCGATCGATTCCCGGCCGGTGCTGGTGCGGACCAATGTGGGCGCGGTCCGCATCTGGGGGATCGAAACCTCCTGGGAAGGTCAGTTGAGGGATTCCTGGGTGGCCGGGGCCAACTTCTACTACCTGCGTGGCAAGGACAAGCAGACAGGCGGCCCGCCGGACATTGAAGGAGGCCTGCCGCCGGCCTCGGGTTTTGTCAGCCTGCGCTGGCAGCCGGTGGGCAAGCGCTACTGGGTGGAAACCTACAGCCACCTGGTGAGCTTCCAAGACCGCCTGTCGTCACTCGAGCTGGCCGACCAGCGCATCGGCGCCGAGCGCTCCCGGGCAAGCATCGCCCGCTTCTTCAACAACGGCGCGGTGGCCCGCGGCCTGGTCTCGGGCGGCGTCCTGCTTCCCACCGGGGAGACGCTCGACCAAGTGCTCAATCGCGTGCTCGGCCCCGGCGTTGACAGCGCCCTGTTTTTTTCTCGCACCCCCGGCTTCGTGACCTTCAATCTCCGCGGCGGCTACCAGTTGAGCGAGCAAACCGACCTGGTTTTTGTCCTGGAAAACCTCTTCGACAAAAACTACCGTCTCCACGGCTCCGGCGTGGACGCCCCCGGCTTCAACCTGCAACTCTCCTACCGCATCCGCTTCTAGGCCAGCTTTCAAAACCTCAGGTGCCTTGATGTCAGGGGTGCTCGTCGGGAAATTCACCCGCTGTCCACCGTCAACTTCTTTTTTTTCTATCACTTCGCCATTTATACCCTCCCCCCGGGGGGCTCACTCATCTCTCTGATTCTGAAGAAGTTAGCCGGTGAGATTTTTCCGATTTCCACTCATCTCCTTGATAACCCATGTCTTAAGGCGTGAGATTTTCTTCACCCCCGTCTCCTGCCCCCAATCACGAGTAGCCAGTCACGAGTCACAGGTCACCGGCTACGGCCTACCTCCTACCCAACCTATGCACACTCCTCCGGTCAATGTCTACGGTTTCTGCGGTTTTTGCGGATTTTGCGAACGTTTTTTTGGAGAGCCCGTTTTTCCGTCCAAAAAATGAAATGGCAAAACCGCAAAAACCGCGAAATCCGCAACAATCCCGAAAACTAAAGTCCGACCCGTGAATCAAGTATGGACCGGTAACCCTTGGGTTCACGCCGCGTTAGCTCAAACTGCGCTTCTTGGCCCGGAAGACGAGCCACCACCGATGTTCTCCTGAAGTTGCATCTGTTGGTACGGCGAGATAGAGTCGTGCTTGAGGAGCGTATAGATGACGGACAACGCGCGGAAGCACCTGTTCTCGGCGGATCGGCCCATTACCTCCCGCAAGGACGATTTGTTGGGAAGGGCTGATTTTGCTGAGTCCCTGGCGTCAGCGATTAAGGGTTGGACGGGGAACGACAGTCTTGTCATTGCACTCTACGGTTCTTGGGGGACTGGAAAATCTTCCCTGAAAAACATGGTTCGCGAATCGCTCCGGGAAAGCAAGCAGAACCCTCCGCTCATCGTAGAGTTCAACCCGTGGCAGTGGGCGGGCCAGGAGCAGCTAGCCGCAGCCTTCTTCCAAGAAATTGCTCTTGCTCTAGGAAGAGGCGACAAAAGCAAAAAGGCGAGAAAACGCGCCTCCAAGTGGCTTGCCTATGGAGCCTATCTGAAAGTGGGCTCGTTTCTGGCAGCCGGCGTCCGCAATACGGTCTTGTGGCCGCTTGCCATAATTGGCGTGATTGGGGTAGGTGGCTCGCTAGTCCAAGCAGGCTGGATGAGGCCCATGTTGGTGTCGGTCGGCCTTATTGCGTGGGGTGCCTGGGCCATTCTGAAATGGGGGGGAGGGTTCGCAGATACCGTCGCTGCTGTCTTTTCCTCTCTTGCCGAGGTGCGTCAGCAAAGCCTCCACGATATGAAGGATGAACTCGCACGACTTCTTCGCGGACTGGAGAAGCCTGTCCTGGTCATCATCGATGATGTGGACCGTCTAGATAGCGAAGAAATTAGGCTTCTGTTCCGCCTCGTCAAGGCCAATGCCGACTTCCCCAACATCGTGTACCTGCTCCTCTTTCAGCGCGACATTGTGGAGAAGAGCCTTGCAGCAATCACCTCTATCACCGGAAGCGAATATCTTGAAAAAATCGTGCAGGTAGGATTTGACGTTCCCCGGATTCAACAAACTCAGGTCGAGAAGGTCCTTTTCGCAGGACTTGACGAGTTATTGCGAGAGCAGATGGTCGCGCAGCGTTTCGACCAAAACCGCTGGGGAAATCTTTTCATGGGTGGACTTCGCCCGTATTTTCAAACTTTGCGTGATGTGTACCGTTTCCTTTCTACACTGTCTTTTCACATTTCGCTGTTTCGGGCTCGAGGCAGCTTTGAGGTTAATCCTGTTGACTTGATTGCCTTGGAGGTTCTTCGACTTTTTGAGCCCGAAGTCTTTCATCGGCTTCCGCTTGCCAAATCTGCGTTAACCGAGTCACCTGACGTTCAACTTCATGGTCAACCTGCTGAGGACGCGGCGCGAAAGACGGTCGAATCGCTGGTTGAACAAGCAGACGACCCTGACCGTGTAGATGTGAAGGAAATTCTAAAGCAGCTTTTTCTCCCAGCAGAATGGGTGTTCGGGGGTTCTCGGTATTCCCCAGATTTTGCCGATAGATGGTTCCGCGAACTTCGGGCCTGTCATCGTACAGTGTTTGATCGCTATTTTCACCTTGCCATTCCAGAGGGAGATATCTCCCAAGGGGAACTCGATCTCATCTTGTCTCTTGCTGGTTCTCGTGACCTTCTCGCCACTGAATTCCGTTCTCTCAACAAGCGCGGGCTGCTTGGGATTGCCTTAGACCGTCTCGAAGCCTACAAGGAGACCATTAGCTTGGAACATGCAGTGCCGTTCACGACAGCTCTCCTTGACGTTGGCGATGAGCTACCACAGGGGCGCCCCGGTCTTTTTGAAATCGAGGCGGACATGCATGCTGCCCGAATTGTCTACTGGTATCTAAGGCGCGAGCAGGACATTGAAAAACGTGGGCGGTTCTTGAAGGAAGCTTTCACAGCAACACCCGCCCTATACTTGCCCGTATTTACGACTTGCCTAGAAGACAGCAAGGAGCAACGCCAAAAAGGTCCCGATGCCCAACTTGTGGATGAAGCATCTCTCAAGGAATTGCGGGAAATCTGTGTCGACAAGATCAAACGTGCGGCAGACTCGGGGATATTAAACTGTCACCCTCAAATGGGGTACATCCTCTACAGGTGGCGCGAATGGGCCTCACCAGAAGAACCAAACGCATGGGTCGAGAAACTAGTCCAATCCCGGGAAGGCTTACTCAGTTTTCTAACTGCATTTGTCTATAGGTCGACATCTCACGGTTTGCACGACTATGTTGTACGGACACGCTGGCGTATCAACCTCAAAAGTCTTGAAGTCTTCGTCTCCATTAACACCATCGAAAAGAAAGTCACGCAGCTTCAGATTGAAAATCTGGGAGAAAAGGAACAGCGGGCAGTCCACGCACTCCAAAAGGCTTTGAAACGACGCCGCGAAGGCAAGTCCGAGAATCAGTTTTGGCCGGACGACGAGTAGCCGCACAGTGCAAAGCGTCGACGTCTCCGGCTTCAACCTGCAACTCTCCTACCGCATCCGCTTCTAGCCGCCGCAGCGCTTTCCCCCCACTGAGCCACCCTTCGACTCCGCTCAGGGCAAGCAGAGGGCGCAGAGCCTCGAAGGAGGGACTCTCCTGTGTGCCTCTGTGGTGGGTGTTCTTCTGCTCCTGCTGGCAGGCAAGTAGTCGGTGGCGGTGAGCTGACGGGAGGGTCATCTATCTCGGTGACAATTATAAGGTTAATCGCTTGCCCGCCTCCGGCGGGACGAGGGCATCAAGGGACATCGCCGCCGTGCCACTTGTTGCATCTTGCACTCGGCAATAGCGATAGACTAGTTTGGTCGCGGCAAAAGCCAGGATGGGATTTGGATCTACCTCGGATTAGGAGGCGCGCCATGGCAGAGAATTCTTCTCACCCTAACGAAACCCCGCTGGAGTCTTGGAAAGAGATCGCCGCCTATTTGAAGCGCGACGTGCGCACCGTCAAGCGCTGGGAGAAGTCCGAGGGGCTGGCGGTGCGGCGCCACCTCCACCAGGCCCGCAGCAGCGTTTACGCCTACCCGAGCGAGCTAGACGCCTGGTGGGCCACCCGCCAGCCGCGACTGGAGAGAGCGGTCCCGTTGGCTATGCCCTGGCGCTGGCCCGTACCCGCGCTAGGATTGGTGGCTGTGCTCTTGCTGGCGCTGGTGTCAATTGGTAACGGGCCGTTTCTCGGCCCCATCGGCGCCGCTGCCCAGGAGTCAGCCGGGATAGTGGCCCGGCAGGTGTGGACAGGTCCTGACGTAAACTTCTATGGTCTGGTCGCTCCCTCCCCCGATGGCCGGTACATCACTTTTGTCGATGGGGGCAGCCTGGCCGTGCGGGATCTGGCTACCGGCGAGAAACGCCACCTCAAGAACCCCTCCCACCCGAACGAACGAGCCGAATTCTCCATCATCTCGCCTGACGGCCAGCAGGTCGCTTACGAGTGGCATAACAAGGATGATTTCGATGAGCTGCGGATCATGGGGTTCGACGGGTCTGGAGATCGTCTCCTCTATCGGAATAAGGAAATGGCGGAATCCATTCGTCCTTACGCGTGGTCGCCGGACGGTAAACACCTTGTGGTCTTGGCCCGGTTGAGGGACCGAACCTATCAGATTGCGTGGGTGTCAGTGGCGGATGGTTCTCTGCGGGTCCTCCGATCCCTGGACTGGCGCTACCCGTTTAAGCTGAGCTTGTCACCGGACGGGCGGTACCTCGTCTATGACTTGCGTACCCGGAAAGACGCTGCGGAGCGTGACATCTTCCTGCTCGCCGCCGATGGGAGTCGGGAAGCACGGCTCATCCAGCATCCGGCCATGGACAGGCATCCGGTCTGGGCGCCGAATGGGAAGAGGGTTCTGTTTGCAAGCGACCGGACGGGCACCTGGGGTCTTTGGGCCATTCAGGTCGTCGAGGGGAAACCGCAGGGCTCCCCCGAGCTGGTCAAGCGGGATATGGGGCGAATCCTGCCGCTGGGATTTGCCGACGACGGCTCCTACTACTACGGCCTCGGGAGCGGCATGGAGGATGTATACACAGCCGAGATCGATCCGGTGAGTGGCAAGGTCATAACGCCCCCGGCGCCGGCCACGGAGCGTTTCGTAGGCTCCAACTGGGCGCCCGTGTGGTCGCCGGACGGCCAGTCTCTGGTCTACCACTCCTTTCGTGGGCCCGTGCTCTTCGGTCCGGGTTCGCTGACCGTCGTGATTCGTTCCGTTAAAACCGGTGCGGAGCGCGACTTCTCGTCGAAACTCGATCTCGTAGCTCCGCTGCGCTGGTTCCCCGACGGGCGCTCGCTCCTTCTTGCCGCCCAGGACAACAGAAAGCGAGTGTCGTTTTACCGCATGGATGCGCAAACGGGCGACATCAGCCTCATCCGGCAAACTGCGTCCCGAAGCGACCCTGGGCTTATGCCGGAACCGTCCCCTGACGGAAAGGCGATCTT
The DNA here is from genome assembly GCA_046757645.1 of Terriglobia bacterium. Lineage (GTDB taxonomy): Bacteria > Acidobacteriota > Terriglobia > Acidiferrales > 2-02-FULL-67-57 > JBHHYS01. Next base: position 8,144 of record JBHHYS010000054.1, read on the forward strand.
TTACTTGCACCGCAAGCAGGGGGACAGGCAGCCTTTTTCCATCCGCGTTCACGAGCTCCAAAGCGGGCGAGAGAAAGAAGTCTACCGGGTGGCCGCACCGGTGCACTTCGAGCGCCTCGCCCTTTCGCCGGATGGCCGGCAGGTGGCGTTTATTGTGCACGACCCTTCCACGGGCGCGGAGGTTCTCCAGATAATGCCGGCCAGTGGTGGCGAACCGCGGGAATTGTTTCGATCCCAGCCGCCGTACGACCTCTCTAACAGTGGGCTTGAGTGGGCGCCGGACGGGCACCATGTGCTGGTCTTGCGGCATACCGGCCGACCGGGGCACGAGCACAAGCTCTGGCGAGTTCCCACCGAAGGCGGAGAACCGCAAAACCTCGGGCTGATGATGGAACGCTTGAATAACCCGAACTTTCACCCCGACGGGCGACAGATTGCCTTCAGCGCTGGGACGCCTTTCGCTGTGGAGGTCTGGGTGCTGGAGAACTTCCTGCCCGAACTGAAAGCGAAGAAGTGAGCCAGATGTGGGTAGGGCAGGGGCTTGTCCCCTGCCGCGGCAAGGCACAAGGCCTTGCCCTACCTGAACAGCAGTGAGAGTGGTACCCAAGGGGCGAAACGATTCCTTTGTTTCGCCTTTTTTGTTACGGGGGCGGAAACAGTGGTAAAACCTTTGCGCTTTTCTGGTCTGAGAACAATGTTGGGGGCCAGCCTCTTGGGAGCAGGTATCCTCGTCGCTGCGGCGCAGTCCCCCGAGCCCGCGGCGCCCTGGCGGCCGGCGATTCCGCTGGGTCTCGACCTCTACTTGCCGGTGCCGGAGGACAATCCGCTGACCCCGGAGAAAGTCGCTCTGGGACGGCGGCTGTTCTTCGACCCCATCCTCTCGCGCGATTACACTCTTTCCTGCGCCTCCTGCCACGATCCCCGGCGGGCTTTCACCGACGACTTGGCTGTCGCCATCGGTGTGTCGGGTCGGCGGGGCCCTCGAAATACCCCTACGCTGGTCAACCGCGGCTACGGCTCGGTGCAGTTCCTGGACGGGCGCGCCGCGAGCCTGGAAGACCAGGCCCTCCAGCCCATCGTGAATCCAAAGGAACTCGACATCGCCTGGGAGGAAGTCGTCCTCCGCTTGAAGAATCACAGCGATTATTCGGCGCTCTTTCAAGCAGCCTTCGGGCCCGAGGTCAATGCCGAAAACCTGGCCCGCGCCCTAGCCAGCTACGTGCGCACCATCCTCTCCGGGGATGCGCCTATAGACCGCTACATGGACGGCGAGCGTGAGGCGCTCTCGGAGTTGGCCCGCGAGGGGCTTCGGCTGTTTCGCGGCAAGGGGAATTGCACCGCCTGCCACCTGGGGCCGACCTTCAGCGACGAACAGTTCCACAATACCGGGATTGCCTGGCGCGACGGTCCCGAAGGTTCGGGACTCGATCCGGGGCGCTTCGCGGTTACCGGGAAAGAAGAGGACCGCGGCGCCTTCAAGACCCCCACGTTGCGGGAAATTGCCCGTACCGGGCCCTATATGCACGACGGCAGCCTGGCAAGCCTGGAAGAAGTGATTGAATTCTACGATCGAGGCGGAAACCCGAACCCCTACTTCGATCCCGAGCTACGTCCTTTGCGGCTCAGGCGGGAAGAGAAGCAGGCGCTCCTCGCTTTCCTCCGCGCCCTGAGCGGCACCATCCAGGAAGGACTGCCCCGCGCCTTCCGAACTTCTTCCCTAGACGCTTTATAAGGGTGGGGGAGCCACTCTGGCCTGCCCGGCCTTGCAACCCTATCATCGTCCGCGAAGCAAGCAGGCACGCTCAGGAAGGTGTAGGGCGACGGCTAGTCGGCGGCGGTGACCCGGCGAGAGCGGCGGGGGCGGGACTTTGCCCGCTGGGCGAAAAACCGGCGGGTGCGGGCGACGTCGCGGTGAATCTGCGCCCCGAGCGCTTCCGGGGAGGGGAACTTCTTCTCGGCGCGCAGGCGCTGGTAGAAGCGCACCTCCAGCCGCCCGCCCTCGATGCGCTGGGAAAAGTCCAACAGGTGCGATTCGACCACCAGACGCTGGCCGTCGAACGTCGGGCGCACGCCCACGTTGGTGGCCGACGGAAAGGCGCAGCCGGCGAGAAAAGTTTCGGTGATGTAAACCCCGCGCCCCGGAAGACACTCCTGCTCGGGCACCAGGTTCAAGGTATGAAAGCCGAGCGGGCCGCCGCGCCCGGCCCCGGGCTGGACTTCCCCCGTCAATACGAAGGGCCGGCCCAGCAGGCGGGCGGCCTTGGCCACCTCTCCCTCGATGATCAGGCGACGGATCAAGCTGCTGGACGCGGCTTGGCCGCGCACCACCACCGGCGGTATCACCTTGAGCGTGAAACCGAATTCGCGCCCCAGCGGCGCGAGCAGGGCTGCATCCCCGGCCTGCTGGTGGCCGAAGCGAAAGCTGGCGCCGATGCAGAGCACCTGGGTGCCCAGACGCCGGCAGACGATCTCCTCGACAAAGCGGCGGGGAGAGAGGTGGGAAAGCTCTTGGGTGAAGGGCAGCACCAGCGTCACGTCAACCCCGGCTGCGGCCAGCAACTGGAGCTTTTGCTCGAGCGTGGTCAGCAGTGGCGGGGCGATGCGGGTGGCGAGCACCTTGGCGGGATGCGGGTCGAAGGTCATGGCCACGGCAGTGCCCCGGCGCGCCCGGGCCTTCTCCACGACGGTGTGCAGAATGCGCCGGTGGCCGCGGTGCACGCCGTCAAAGTTGCCGATGCTAAGCACCGGGGCGGGGAGCGAGCAGTCCAGCTCGTCGAGAGAGCGCACGACGCGCATCGTCCGGTTCAGTCCTCCACCTCCACCACCAGGCTGTCGTAGGCCAACGCGACCCCGGCAGGCAGCCGGGCATTGGTCTCCGCGTGGGGCAGGTCGTGGGCGATGTGGGTGAAGTAAGCTTGCCGGGGGCGCAGAGCCCGCACCAGGGCCAGCGACTGCTCGACGGTGGAATGGTTGGGGTGGGGCCGGTCCCGCAGGGCGTCCAGCACCAGCAGCTCCAAGCCCTTGAGTTCGGCGAGGGCGGCGGGCGGGATGGTGCTGAAATCGGTGATGTAGGCGGCGCGCCCGAAGCGAAAGCCCAAAACTTCCATCTCCCCATGCGCCACCGCCAGGGGCAGGAATCGCCGCCCAAACAGCTCGAAGGGCCCGTTGATTTCCTTTAGGCTCACTTCGGGGATGGTGCTATTCGGGGTGGCTTGGCCGAAGATGTAGTGAAAGGTTTTCCGGATCAACTCCAGCGTGGTGGGCGTGGCGTAGAGGGCAATCTCGCCCTGTTTGAGATTGAAAGGGCGCAGGTCGTCCAGCCCCAGGATGTGGTCGGCGTGCCCGTGCGTATAGAGCACGGCGTCCACGCGCTTCAGGTTGGCCTCGAGGGCTTGCTGGCGAAGGTCGGGCGAGGTGTCGATGAGCACGGCGCGGCCCTGGTATTCGAGCAGCACCGAGGGGCGGGTGCGGTGGTCGCGGGGATCAGAGGAGTGGCACACGCGGCACTCGCAGCCCACCGTGGGCACGCCCATCGAGGTGCCGGTGCCGAGGAAGGTGAGCCGCAGCCGGGCCATCGCTGCCTAGTGCTGGTCCGATTTGGACGGTGAAAGAGCGTGCAACGTTGCTCGCCGCCGCATGCCCATTATTGTAGTCGAATCAAGTTGGAGCGGCACTACCTGCCCACTTTGGGGGCGCCCGGTTTCTGACCGCTGGTCAGGGTCACGTAGGAGAGGCGCAACTCGTAGAGCACCTGCTCGAGCAACCGCTGTTCTGTTGCGCTCAGGTTGCCCTGGGTTTTCTCCTGGATCACCGCCAGCATGTCAATCGTGTGCCGCGCCGCTTCCAGGTCCGCCGGGATGCGGCCGCGCCCCGGGTCTTCGACCAGGCCGAGTTGATACATCGCGGAGGTGGAAATCGACAACACGAGGCTCTCGAAGTCGATCTTCTGGGGGCGCGGGCCGCTCTGGCGCTCGTAAGCCTGCTGGGTTCGGCGCGCGGCATCGCTCTCGGCCCCGGGTGCGGCTGTGGGCGGTGGAGCAGGTTCGGGGGCGCGGGAAGCCTCCACGTTGGGGCGGCGTTCGCCTTCCGTCGTGAACCGGCGCCGGTCGGTAATTTTGATGGTCTCGGGCTCTTTCTTTTCGTCCGGCATAGACACTACTTTACCGCGCCCGCTCGGGCAGGGCAACGCCTTGCTTGCCCTCAGTCCCGGTTGACCGTCCTGAATCCTGGGGGAGCGGCGACAGCGCCGAAGGCATCGCCGTCGCCAGCCTCTCCCCGAAAAGCCGCCGAGGAACGGTGTCGCCGGGCGGCGCCAAGACGCGTTCGTCGCTGCTACCCGCCCAACAGGCGCGCGGTACGGGGCTTGCCAGGCTAGTGGCTTGGGCGTAGAGTGTGCTGTTTGTGCTGGTGGTGGGCACGCGTCTGATGGGAAAGCGGCGGTTTGACGAGTTGGTCGCGCTGATGGCCCGCCTGCGGGCCCCCGACGGGTGTCCTTGGGACCGCGAACAGGACGCCCGCAGCCTGCGCACCTATCTGCTGGAAGAAACCTACGAGGTGCTGGACGCCATCGAGCGCGACGACCCCCGCGCCCTCCAGGACGAGCTGGGCGACCTGCAGCTGCAAATCCTCTTCCACGCCCAAATCGCCGCGGAACAAGGCCGGTTCACCATCGAGGACGTCTTCACCCGGCTGCACGAGAAATTGGTGCGGCGCCACCCGCACGTGTTCGGCTCCGCCCAGGCGGCGAGCGCCGCCGAGGTTCGAGTGAACTGGGAGGCGCTGAAGGCTGCGGAGCGCCAGGCTCATGCGGACGCACCGCGGGAAGGCGAGTCGCAACTGGCGGGCGTCAGCCGGAGCCTACCCGCGCTGCTCGAAGCCTACCAATTGACCCGGCGCGCCGCTCAGGTGGGCTTCGACTGGGAGCGCCTGGAGAGCCTTCTCGGCAAGCTCGACGAAGAGGTGAAGGAGCTGCGGCAGGTGTTGGGGCCCGAGCAGCGCGAGCGCCGGGAGGACGAAGTGGGCGACCTGCTGTTCGTAGCCGTCAACGTGGCTCGCTACCTGGGGCTTGATCCCGAGCTCGCCCTCCGCCGCGCCAACCAGAAGTTCATCGAGCGCTTCGAGCGGATGGAGCGCGAGCTGGCCCGGCAAGGCAAGCGCCTCCAGGACGCCACCCTGAAAGAGATGGACGAGCTTTGGGAGCGCAGCAAGCAAGAACGATGAGCCCGAAGAGCCTCCCCGCGCGATCCTGTACGCCACCGGAGCCGAACCGCTCCGGCGGCGCTCCCAGTCCCTGAATTCGCTCTGGGGCTTCGCCGGGACTCGTCCCCAACCGCAGCCGGGTGGATGGCCGCGGGTGCGCTCGCCATTATGTTCACGCTGAAACATTTCCGAGAAGTTCGCGCCACCCTGCGAGAGCGGATACGGGTCACTCCGCTGCTGTATTCCGATTCCCTCAGCGTTCTCACCCGCAACCGGGTTTACCTCAAAGCGGAATCCTTCCAGCTCACTCATTCCTTCAAAATCCGCGCCGCCTATGGTGGGTTGCTGCTGCGCCTGGAGGAGGCGCGGGGGCGCGGCGTGGTCACCGGCTCCTCGGGGAACTTCGGCCAGGCGCTCGCCTATGCGGGTCGCGAACTGGGCGTGCCGGTGACCGTAGTGATGCTGGAGCGCAGCGCCCGCTACAAGGTGGAAGCCGCCCGGCGGCTGGGTGCCGAGATTGTCTTCTGCGCGAACGAATTTGCGGAGCGCACCGCCAGGGTGGAGCGCATTCACCGCGAGCAAGGCAAGCTCATCGTGCACTCTTTTGATGACGAAGGCACGATTCGGGGCAACGGCAGCCTGGGCTTCGAGCTGCTCGAGCAACTCCCGGACCTGGACTTGGTGTTGATCCCCGCCAGCGGGGGCGGTTTGTTGGCCGGCGCCGCCGCGGTGCTGAAGCAACTCCGCCCGCAGGCCAAAGTCTACGGGGTGCAGCCCGAAGGGGTGCCTTCGATGCGTGTCTCGCTGGAGAAAGGCGAGCCCACCACTGTCCAGACGACTCCCTCGGTGGCCGACGGGCTGGTGGCTGCCTGCCCGGGCCGGCTGACCTTTCCCTTGGTGCAGCAATACGTGGACGAGGTGGTTTTGGTCTCCGACAACGAAATTGTGCAGGCGGTCCTCCACTTGCTCGATCGAGAGAAACTGGTCATCGAGCCGTCGGGCGCAGTCGGCCTGGCCGCGTTGCTGCGGCACCGAGCGGGAAAGACAGAAGGCGAAAAGGTGGTCGTGGTTCTCACCGGGGGGAACGTGGAACTGAGCCGGGTGGTGGCTATGATTGAGGAGGCGCGGCTGGCTCCGCCTCTTTGATAAAAAAAGCCATGCGCGGGGATCGCTTCAGCTAGAATTTCTAGGCGTGCGCAAAGCCGGCGAGTTCCTGCCGGGAAGCGAAAGCCGCCCATCCGGGCGGAGCCCGAGAGTGTGGGGGAAGACAGGCAAGAAAGCCCATGAGCGGGGAAAGCATTGAGATCCGCGCCTGCGCCGCCCTGGAGGAGTTCGAGCGCTGCGTGGAGTTGCAGCGCCTGGTCTGGGGCTTCTCCGATGTCGAGCTGGTGCCCAAAGACGTGATGGTAGCGGGGTGCATGGCCGGCGGACAGCTTTTCGGCGCCTTCGATGGAAGGCAAATGATCGGGTTCGTGCTCTCCTTTCCCGGCTATCGTCCGGGTCGCGCCCATCTGCACTCCCATATGTTGGGGGTGCTGCCCGCCTATCGAAACCGGGGGGTGGGGCGGGGGTTGAAGTTGCAGCAGCGGGAGGACGCTCTGGCCCGGGGGCTGGAACTGGTGGAGTGGACCTTCGATCCCCTCGAACTGAAAAACGCCTATTTCAACATCGAGCGGCTGGGGGTGATTGTGCGGCGCTACGTGCCCAACAACTACGGCCGCACCTCCAGCCCCCTGCACGGCGG
>JBHHYS010000055.1:0-14965 GCA_046757645.1 Terriglobia bacterium
CCTCCCCCTTCAGGGTGGCCCTGCCCACCGCATTACAGGTGGCCAGCCCGTGCTCCGTGCCCCCGTTTTGCACGCTGATTACCCCAGGATGGGAACTGGAAAAGTCGCTGACGACGGTGACGTCCCCCTCTTGGCCGGTGTTCCAGATGCCGATGACGGTCAGGGGTTTAGAAGTCTGCTAACGTGACCCTATGGAATAGCTTTTTCAGACGCGGTCTCCAATTCAATTCCCTTCGGTGTAATGCGGTACACCTCTGTTCTCTCCTGCCAGGGGCGGACCATGTCATTCACGGAATACAGCACGATTGTCCCTTGTTCTAGCTTCAGTTCTCCTCTCGGCACGTCCCTGCGGGACCAAATGGATTTTAGCTGTTTCCCATCAAAAACATAGGCAATAGCTGTGAGGCGCGTGTGGGCATCGCCCCAGCGGGTGCCATAAGCTAGGAACGCAACACGATGAACTCCCGGAATGTTCAGGGCTAGCAAGCGAATGTATCGGTCTGGCAGAGGGTCTTCCACGCTTGCGAGCAATACATAGCCGCCGATCTGAGGCCCGAAAACGCCGATGAAGCTTCTGCCATCGATTACTGAATAACAGAAAGGCATGGTGTAAGCAACAACATAGACTGGGTGGTCTTTTTCGCCCCAGGACAAAACAGTGATACTTTCAGGCTGTGGGTAGCCGCACCAGGCCACAACACGCCCTAGTTTTTCTTCCAGTTGTTCCTTGGAAGCTCGGGTGGGTTGATTTAGTAAGCTCAAGATCCCCTCATTGATGGGCGTCTCTATTTGAGCGAGCCGAGAGCGTATTTTTTGCCGCGAAAATGCCTTGTGTGCCTTTTTCGCTTCAATCAGGTCTCGGTGGAGTTGCTGAAGCAACAGGCTTGCGCTATCTAGCTCTGCCTGCGCAGCCAAGGAGGGCGTGAAGGCAAAGAGCAAGGCTGCAGCCACAAGCAGTTTCCCAAGGATTAACTTTCGGTGTTTTCTTTCAAGCACGGTTTTGAGTGCCCTCTATCTCTCACTGACATACTAGCTGCACAGCGGCCGGCACGGTCAGAGACCGGCTCCGAAGAAAAAGGAAATTGGGTTGCCCGTCCGCCTTAAACCCTACAGCTTGAATGTGCACAATTTGTCTTCGTGATTGAAAAGGGTCTTGAAAGTTGGGTGCCCCTGTACCGGGAGGGAAATCCGTCTGCCCGGAGGCAATTGCATCCTGAACGATCTGCCACTCCGCTGGCGTGGGGCTCCAAAAGGCCAAAGACCCGCAAGTATTGTCCTGAGTGGCACCCGTGAAGACCCCCACTGCGATATTGAGTTCTGGCTGTATCCCGGTTGCTGTGCCTGTAAACGCAAATTGCCCTGACCGTATCGTGTTTTGGTAAGTGGTATCCGAGTCAAAGAACTGAGTGTCCCTGATTCTATTTCGTGCCACGATTGCCACCGCCGTCATAGCACTGTTGTTTCCGGTTCCTCCAGCTTCGGCCTCGATCATTTGGATGATTTTTTGCGGGGGGATCCGGACGGTGGTGGTGTTGGTGCTTGGCACCCCATCGGCCGAGGCGCGCGTACTGAACACCCCGGAGCACCCCGCCGGCGAGGCGCTCACGTTATGCGCGATATTGCCTTGCCCGGTTTTGCCCGGGATGCTCAGGCTGGCCTGGCAGGAGCTGTCGGGGTTGCCCGGGGGGTTGAGCAAGTTAGTGGTGAACGAAGTCTTGACGGTGACCGTACTGGGATTAACACTGACCGTGATCTGCTTCGTGTCGCCGGTGGACATGTTGAACTCACTCGGCGATTGGCTCACCGTGATCACCTTGCCGGGGCTGAAGGCCTCAAAGAGGAGCTTCACGCAGATGGTGTCTAAGATGGGGTCGACCTCGCCCCCTTGGGGCAGCACGGCCTCCCCCTTCAGGGTGGCCCTGCCCACCGCATTACAGGTGGCCAGCCCGTGCTCCGTGCCCCCGTTTTGCACGCTGATTACCCCAGGATGGGAACTGGAAAAGTCGCTGACCACGGTGACGTCCCCCTCTTGGCCGGTGTTCCAGATGCCGATGACGGTCAGTTGCCGGGTCTCCCCCACCGTCCCCACTGTCGCATCGGGTACGAAGATGGTTTCAATAATCCCGAAGCAGATGCTGGTGCCAGGAAACGGACAGGTGCCCAGCACCGGGTTGTAGACCGCTACATCGGTCACCAAAGGCGCCCGAGCCGCCGCGTCCCCCGCCTCCAGCAGGAACCCCCCCGCGGTGGCTTCTGGAGGCCACTGGTTGCCCTCCGCATCCGGCTGCCCCTGCGCCTGAATCGCCTTGAGGTTGAACGTATGAATGGCGCCCGGGGCCAAGCGCACCGGAGGCACTCCGAACGCCCCGCGGCCCTGCTTGAAGGAGAGAGTCAGTTGCACCTTGACGGCTTCGCTCTCCACGTTTTGCACCGTCACCAGGGTATTGTAGTTCCCATCGGTCCGCCAGTGCACCCCGCCCACCAGCCCCAGCCCCCCTCGGTTGATGCTGGCGGCTTGCACAAAGTTGCCCGTTTGGTCGAGGCTGGCCACGCTGAGCAGGACGGTGTTGAGATAGCCCCGGTAGCCGACGCTCAGACTGCCCGACGAGACGCCCGGCGGAATCAGCCCCTGGGCCACAAAGCGGCTGATGTCCACCAGCAAGGTCTCTTGGGCAAACAGAGTATTGATGGGCAAGGGCACTTCAACCGGTGTCCCTCCTTCCATGTAGGTAAAGCGGGTGTCGAGGGCAATCTTTCCGTCCGTGGGGTTGCGCAGCAAGACCCAGGGGGTGAAACCGGTCCCGGGAGCGAAACCTAGCTCCGCCGCCGGGCTGCCGAGCATCACATGGGGAGCGTGCAACCTGAGTGCCTGCGCCTGGGCGAAGGCCGGATGCGTTTCGCGGTGGAAGAGGTCATGGCCGACGAAGGCTAGCTGATGGGAAAAGCCCCGCCTCTCGTCGAAGAGCAGCACCGCCGCCTGTAAGGCATACTGGCTGCCCCTATAGCGCAAGCGCACCCCGCCGTGCGTAGCGTTTTGCAAACCTTGGTTTCGCAACGCACCCCGAAGGTCGATTTCGGCACCGGTGTGAGCCCGAAGGACAAGCGAATCCACCTGATAGTCTATGCCATCCACGAACAGCGTCGGAGCCACGGAAATGTCCTTGCCACTGGTGTTGAACAAGACGACCCGGCCCTGGGTTTCTTCATCCAAGAACCACCACGCGCTTTCCAGCACCCTCGAGGCACTGCCGGCGTAGCCCCCCAGGAAAGTAAATTGGAAAGTAAGGCTCTTCTCCGGCTGCGTCAGGCTGAGGGTAGCCGTCACGCTGCTGGCGGCACGACTGCGATACCGGAGTGCCGCCCCGCCCTGAGTAGGGCGAGCGGTGCCGACGAAGCCCGCATCGGCCAGGGCAGCGCGTAGCGGGAGGGAAACAGTCGCCTGCGGCGACAACCTCACGCTTTGAAGCGGAATCTCAACCCCGTCAATCGAATATAAGACAGGTGCTACGGTGACGGCTTTCCGAACATGATAATTGCGGATGCGGAGCGTGGCCTGGAAGCCGTCCTCAACCGTCCAGAACGGGGCATAGACCACGTGCTCTCTTCCCCCTCTGCTCTGGACCTGCGGCGTCACGAGAGACGGGCTAAGCACAGCCACCAAGCCGCCCACCAAAAAGAAAGAACCCCCTGCGGCAAACCAACGTGGGCTGATTCGCATCTTTGCCCCCCGAAGCGGGAAACGAAATTGCCGCACTTCTAGCTCACTCCTGGGGCCGGTGCCAATAGGAAAAAGGTCCTATGCGATAGCTCCTGCCCCTTGGTCAGCCTTCCGCGGCCGCCTGGAGATGTCAATTGACCATCGGCGGGGGGGCCGCTTGACTATTGCCCCCCGGATGGTTAGCATCAACAGGAACGGTTGTTGCGAGGGCGCACCCAAGGGGGTTCCGTGCCCGGCAAGGTTCTGGTCGCCGACGATAGCCTCAGGATTCAGAAAGAGCTCACCCAACTTCTCCAAGAAGCCGGGATCGAAGTAGTCACGGTCAGCAACGGCGAGCACGCCGTGCGCAAGCTGCTCAGCGTGCAGCCCAACCTCGTGCTGGCCGACCTGTTTATGCCGGTGCGCTCGGGCTACGAAGTCTGCGAATACATCAAGAACAACCCCGAACTCGCCCACATCGGCGTCCTCTTGCTGGCCAGCCGGTTGGAACCCTTCGACGAAAAAGAAGCCCAGCGGGTGCGCGCCGACGGCAAACTGGAAAAGCCCTTGGCCGACCCCGCCGCCACCCTCTCCACCATCAAGGAACACTTGGAAAAGGCCGTGGCGCAAGCGGCCAGATCCTCCCGCGAGGAGTTGGCCGTCGCCCCGCCCAGCCGGCCGGAGAGCGCTCCCGAGCCGGAGCCAGAACCCGAACCGTTCTCCTTCCGGCCGCCCCCGGTCACCTTCGAAGAGCAGGCGGCCCCCATGGGCTTTACCGACATTATCGAGGAAGAAACTCGCTCGGACGTGGACCTCAGCCAAGACACCCTCCTCACTCACGTGAAGGATTTGGAGCAGCAGTTGCAGGAGCCATCGTTGGCTCCGGCCGATACCCCGGGGAAAGAAGAGGAGGCTGTCCCAGGCGCGGAAATCCTGCCGGCTGATGAGCCCTCCCCGGCAACTCCGGTCGGCTTCGAGGCGCCGCCGCCGGCAGCGCCCGCTGAAGAGGAGGAAGTGGTCCCGGGCGCGGAAATCCTCCCGGCTGAAGAGCCGGCACCCGCAGCCCCCGCGGGCTTCGAGCCCTGGCCGCCTCTTTCCCCACCGGCTGAAGAAACGCCCCGCGTGGAAACGCCTGAGGTGCTCCCCGCCTGGGAAATGACCGGGCCCGAGCCCGGCGCCCCGGAAATCCCGGCCGGCGCGGGGTGGGAGAGCCAATGGTCAGCGGGTGAACAGGAAACCATACCGCCCCCGGAAGCGCCGCCCGCCGAAGAAGCTCCCCTCGAAACCCAAGAAGCGCCACCGGCACCCACTCCCGCCGAAGAAGAAGTGGCTCCAGCGGTTCCCGAGGAGGAAGCGGCCCCGGCGCCGCCCTACACCCTGGAAGAACTCGCCCCCCCGTTCGCCGCTATCCCCCCGCTACCGGTGGCCGAGGAGATCGAAGAAGCGCCCGCCACTGAGGTGACGGAAACGGTCCCTGCCCCCGTCCCTGCGCCGGAGGGGGCCCCAGAGGAACCCGTGGCGGCGCCGGCTATCAACCCGGCGGTGGTGGACGAGGTGGTCAAGCGGGTACTCGAACGTCTCTCGCCCCAAGTGATGGAGTCTTTCGCCCGGGAAATCGTTCGCCCCCTGGCCGAAAACCTCCTCAAAGAAAACCCCAAGGACTAATCCCCCGCCGGTTCCGCGGGCAGGTTGCCCTCCGCAAAAGAAAACTTAAAGAGCAACCGCCGGGAAGAGCCTGCCTTGCTTGGGGGTTGGTCTTACCGGTCAGAAGGCTGCGCCCGATAGACTCTCGAACCGGGATTGAAGGCCTTCCATCCCGCCTGATAGGCCAGCACGCTGGGGACAAGGTTGCCCCGCTCATCCTCGACCCAGGCGGTGAGACCCTCTTTGTGGTAGTAGAGGGTGAGCGGCTTCCCGCCCAGCTTGAGCTTCAGCGGTGTTCGGGTTCGATCCAGCTCGCGCAGGGGGAAGAAGATGGCTTCGCCTCCAACCACCACCCCCAATCCCAGCGCGGAAGTGTCGTGGATGGAGGAACGCTTCCGGGGCGATGAGCTGCCGGGTGGGCGATTGCGGTACAGGTAGGGGCGGCCGGGCTGGCGGGCCACCACCATCACCCGGGTATCGGGGTGGCGCTCCCGCCAGAACTTCCAAGTGGTCTGTAAGGAGGGCAGCACGCGCAGCGGCGTTCCTTTCATTGGGCCACTCACGGCCTGGCCATGCAACTGCGACCAGAGGCTGTTCGTCTCCCGATCCACAAACAGCAAGTTGTTCCGCAGCAAACCCTCAGCAAAGTCGAAGGTGAACTCTCGCTTGCCGCTGCGCCGGGCGTAGACTACGCCCGATCCGGTGAGCGGTCACCAGGTGGGAGCCAGTGGGGTGTCGCCCACGCGGTCGTCCACCACTTCGTACATCGCCAAGTACCGGATGGGGTAGGCCATCGCCCTTCCACCCACCACCACACCCAGGACAAGCTCGTCGTCTTTCAACCGGGCTTCGGCAGCGGGCACCGACGGCAGGTCCACGGGAACCGGGTGAACCGCCACCTCCACCTCGCGCCGCGGCCCGCCGGGGCGCACCTGCACCACCCCCTTCACCGTCCGGGGCTTGGAGGCCGCCTTGGATCCTTCCCCCGCCGCCCGGGGCGCCCCTTTGCCGCTGGTGGTGACCACTCCCAGGTAAAGAGCGGCCAGCGTAGTAGTCAGAGCCAGATGGGCAACGGAGCGAAAATTAACCGGGTTTCGCATGCCTTGGTCCTCCGGGACTGCCTGTTCGATTCACGATGGTAACAGAAGGATGCAGAGAATCGGGATACCCAATCGTCATCCTCGCTTTCGGTTTTTCCCGCGGTTGCCGTATACTGATTTTGTTTGGCGCTTATCCCCGCGCCGCCTGAGCGATTGATGACCCAGCACGACATCCCCAAAGCCTACGAGCCCGGCGCGATTGAGCCGCGCTGGGCGCAGCTCTGGGTGGAGGAAAAGCTCTTCACCCCGGAGGTGGCGGAGGCCCTTCGACCCCGAAGCTTCGGGGCTCAGGGTACCGCTCGGGCCACTCGCGGTACCTTCTCGCTCGCCATCCCCCCGCCCAACGTCACCGGCTCGCTCCACATGGGCCATATGCTGGAGCAGACCCAGATTGACATCCTGATGCGCTGGCGGCGGATGCAGGGCCACCGGGTGCTATGGCTGCCGGGCACCGACCACGCCGGCATCGCCACCCAGGTCATCGTGGAGCGGCAGCTCGCCGAGCAAGGTCTGACCCGCCAGCAGCTCGGCCGGGAGGAGTTCGAGCGCTGCGTCTGGGCCTGGAAGGAAGCGAGCGGCGACACCATCAAGAAACAGATGATTCGCCTGGGGACCTCCTGCGACTGGACGCGCGAGCGCTTCACCCTCGAGCCGGCGCTCTATCGGGCTGTGCTGGAAGCCTTCCTCCGCCTCTACCGCGAAGGCCTCATCTACCGGGGGCGCTATATGGTCAACTGGTGCCCCCGCTGCTTGACCGCGCTGAGCGACCTGGAGGTGGCTCACGACGAGCGCGACGCCCAGCTCTACTACATTCGGTACCTGGTACTCGGTACCGACTACCACGTCGTCGTCGCCACCACCCGCCCGGAAACCATGCTGGGGGACACCGGCGTCGCCGTCCACCCGGAGGACGGCCGCTACCGGCACCTCATCGGCCGCAAAGCCTTGCTGCCCCTGATGAACCGGGAGATTCCCATCATCGCCGATGACTACGTGGACCCGGGGTTCGGCACTGGCATCGTCAAGATCACCCCCGCGCACGACCCCAACGACTTCGAAGTCGGCCGCCGCCACGGCCTGGCGGAGGTCGAGGTCCTGGACGATGCCGCCCGCATGAACCAAAACGCCGGCCCCTATCAGGGGCTCGAGCGCCATCAAGCCCGCAAGCGCATCCTCGCCGACCTGAAACCGCCGGGGCTGCTCGAAAAGGTCGAACCCTACCGCCACGCCGTGGGTCTCTGCCAGCGCTGCAAGACCCCGGTGGAGCCGCGCATCTCCCTGCAGTGGTTCTGCCGGATGAAGCCGCTGGCGGAGCCCGCCATCGAAGCGGTGCGCCACGGCTGGATCCGCATCATCCCGGAAAACTGGACCAAGGTCTATCTCGACTGGATGGAGCGCATCCACGATTGGTGCCTCTCCCGGCAGCTGTGGTGGGGGCACCGCATCCCCATCTGGCATTGCCACCACTGCCGCGCCATGACCCCGGCGCGCAACTCTCGCATCAAAGTCGTCAACGCCCGGCCGCAGCCCGCCAGCCCCCCCGCCGAGTGCCACCACTGCGGCCGCCGGGAACTCACCCAGGACCCCGACGTGCTCGACACCTGGTTCAGCTCCGCCCTGTGGCCCTTCTCCACCCTGGGCTGGCCGGATGACACCCCCGACCTCAAGACCTTCTACCCCACCAGCTTGATGATCAACGGCTACGACATTCTTTTCTTTTGGGACGCCCGAATGATTATGACCGGGCTGCACTTTGTCCCCCGGCCCACGCCCGCCGAGCGCGTCCCCTTCCGCACCCTCTACATCCATGCCCTGGTGCGCGACGCCGAGCGCCAGAAGATGTCCAAGACCCGCGGCAACGTTCTCGACCCCCTCCAGGTCACGGAGCGCTACGGCACCGACGCCACCCGCTTCACCCTGGCGATTATGGCCGCGCCCGGCACCGACATCGCTCTCAGCGAAGACCGCCTGCGCAGCTACCGCGCCTTCGCCAACAAAATCTGGAATGCCGCCCGCTTTATCTCCCTCAACCGGCAGCGCGCCGAGCAGCACGGGGTGCTTCCCCCCGACTTCGCCGCCCGCTTGCTGCGCCTGGGCGTGCCCGAGCAGCGCCTGCTGAAGTTTCGGGACGACTCCCCACCCGCCTGGGTGGACGTCTGGGTCGCCTCCCGCCTGCATCGGCTCAGCGGCGGCCTGCAGCAGGCGCTGGAAGAGTTCCGCTTCCACGAGGCGGCGCACGACCTCTACCATTTCTTCTGGCACGAGTTCTGCGACTGGTACTTGGAGTGGGTCAAACCCGTAATCACCGCTTCCGGCGAGGCCCCAGCCCCCGACCGCCAGCGAACGGCCTGGAAGTATTTGCTCACCCACTTCGAATGGGCCCTGCGCCTGCTCCATCCTTTCATGCCCTTCATCACCGAAGAGCTGTGGCGCACCACCTTCGACTCGGAACACTCTCTGGCCTTGCAGCCCTACCCCGAAGGCGACCCACGCCGGTTCGATGACAAAACCGAGCAGGAGATGGCGGTCGTCCAGGAAGCCATCGTGGCCCTGCGCAACCTGCGCGCTGAGATGAAAATTGATGCCCGGCGCCGGGTGCCCGGTGAGTTGGCGGCCACCGAGGCCCGTGTCCGCGAGCTCTTCGCCGCCCACCGCGACCCCGTCCTTCGCCTGGCCAACCTCTCTCAGCTTACCCTCGGCTCAACCCCCTTGGCGGCCGCGGGCGGCGCCCTGCGTCACGCGGCCTGCTTCGATGCGCGCATCGTGCTTAGCGGAGCCGACCTCCCCTCAGAGGTCGCGCGGCTGACCAAGGAAAAGCGCAGGCTGGAAAAGGAGCTGCAAAGCATGCGCGCCCGCCTGGCTGACCAGCAATTCCGGCAAAAGGCCCCCCCGGGCGTTGTGCGGGGACTCGAGCAGCGCCAGGCGGAGTACAATATCCAGTACGAGAAGGTTACCAGACTCCTGAGCGCGCTGGAAAATCGCCTCGACTCGCCTGCCGGACGGGCAGGCTCCGGCCGCCCGCCCGCCTGAGGAGTTTGCCGGCCGCGGAGAGAACCGACCAGGCACCCCGATGAGCACGCTGCCTGAGAAACCCGCCCGTGTCCCCCTGGCCGAGAGTATTGACTGGCGCTCGAAGGAAATCACTGAACTCCTCGAGCGGGCCCTCGCCGAAGACCTCGGCGCGGGCCTGCCCGCCAAAGCGTCAGCGAAGGCGGGCGACCTGACCACCGCCGCCGTCCTCCCCAAACCCATCACCGGTCTGGGCCGCATCCGCGCTAACCAGGTGGTAGTGGTGGCCGGCCTGCCTTTGGTCGAGCGCCTCTTCGAATTGTTCGACCCTAAAATCGACTTCCGTCCCCGGGTCGAGGAAGGGACGGAGGTCAACCGGGGGCTGCTGGCCGAAGTGCGCGGCGATGCCCGGGCGCTGCTCCGCGGCGAGCGCACGGCGCTGAACTTCCTCGGGCGGTTGAGCGGCATCGCCACCTTCACCCGGCGTTTTGTGACCCGCCTGCAAGGCACCCAAGCGAGACTCCGCGACACCCGCAAGACCACCCCGGGACTCCGCCAGCTGGAGCGCTACGCGGTGCGCGTGGGCGGCGGCACCAACCACCGCTTCGGGCTCTACGACGCCGTGCTCATCAAAGAAAACCACGCCCAGCTGGTCGGTGGGGTCGGCGAAGCCGTGCGCCGCGTCCGCCAGAAATACGGTCGGGGGCAGCTCATCCAAGCGGAAGTGCGCGACGAAACCGAACTGCGGGAGGCACTGGACGCCGGCGCCGACGGCCTGCTGCTCGACAATATGTCCATCGAGCAGGTGCGGCGCGCCGTGCACGCCGTCCGGGGCCGCGCCCTTCAGGGCGAGCCTTCCGGGCAAGCCTGGCTGGAAGCCTCCGGCGGCATTAACCTGGAGACCGTGCGCGCTTACGCCGAGTGTGGCGTGGATTACATTTCCGTCGGCGCCCTCACCCACTCGGCGCCCGCGGCCGATATCAGCTTCGACCTCGTACCCGTTGGGCCATTGGGAGCCTAAAAGGATTCGGATGAATCTGTCCACGCTGTCATTCTGAGGAGTCCCGACAGAGTCGGGGTGGCGAAGAATCCGCTTATTCGCTAATCGGCTGAACAAGCAGATCCTTCGCTGCGCTCAGGATCACAAGCGCATTTCGACTTTTGGGTTTCGCTTATCGTCGCCATGCCCAAGCGCACGCCGCACCCCGAATCCACCGACCGGCGCATCGACCGGCTGCTGGGACTGCTCACCGAGCACCCCATGGTGGTGTTGAGCGGCGCCAAGATTGCCCGGCAGATCGGGGTCAGCCGCTCCGCCGTCTGGCATTGGGTCGAGCGCCTGCGCGCCCTGGGGGTCAAAATCAAAGGCCACCCCAAGAGCGGCTACCGACTGGAGAAAGTTCCCGACATCCTGGTGCCGCAGCTCTTGCAGCGGCGCTTGCGCACCCCCGGGCTCGGCCGTCGTATCCATCACTTTTTCAAAATCGACTCCACCAACAGCGTCGCCCTCGCCCTGGCCGCTGCCGGCGAGCCCCACGGCACCCTGGTGCTGGCCGAGGAGCAAACCGCCGGGCGCGGGCGCCTGGGCCGGGCCTGGCATTCGGAAAAGACCAGTGGCATCTACCTCTCCGTCATCCTCCGGCCGCAACTGGCGCCGCAGCAAGCGCCGCTGCTGACCTTGCTCGCTGGTCTGGCGGCGCACGACGCTGTGGTCGAGGTCACCGGGCTCGCGGTTGAGCTGCGCTGGCCCAATGATTTGCTGGTGGGCGGGAAAAAATTTTGCGGCATCCTCACCGAGATGCACGCCGAAGCCGACCGCATCCATCACCTGGTGGTGGGCATCGGGGTGAACGTCAACCACGCCCGCCTCCCCCGGGAGCTGGAGGGGGTTGCCACGTCCCTGCGCCTGGCCGGGGGACGGGCTTACTCGCGCCTGGAAATCCTGGTGCGCTTGCTCGCCGCGCTCGACCCCTACTACAATCGCCTGGTAGCCGACGGCGCCGCGCCCATCGTCGCCCGCTTCACGGAGGTTTCTAGCTACGCCCGGGGCAAGCGCGTGCAGGTCCGAACCCCGCGAGAGGAGTTCACCGGGGTCACCGCCGGAGTGGACCCCACCGGCTCGTTGCTTGTCCGCCGCGACCCCGACGGCGAGACCGTGCCGGTGCTCGCCGGTGACGTTACCGAGGTCTAGCGGGTTGCGCTGGCTTTGAGGCGAGCAAGGCGGGTCAGTCCTTCGGGGCTGACAATCAGGCAGTGAGTTTGGTTGCGGCTTTAACGGCTGGGGCCTCAACGGCGGAAGGACACCGGCCACCGGGAGGGTTTACTCTTTGTCCCCCCAGGCAGGTGCCCTTCGACGACCTCAGGACAAGCCGGGGGGCTCGGCGCGTAAAATCGAAGGAGCGTTGAACCGTGCTCCTGGTCATTGACATTGGCAATACCAACACCGTGCTCGGCGTCTACGAAGCCGAGCGCCTGCGCGCCCACTGGCGCCTGGTGACCGCCCACCAGCAAACCGTGGACGAATACGGCATCCTGGCCCGCAACCTTCTGCAACTGGCCGGCATCGACGCCGGCAAAATTGACGGGGTCATCATCAGCTCGGTCGTGCCCCCGCTGGACCACACCCTGGCGGAAATGACCAAGCGCTATTTCGGGCTCGACCCGCTCTTCGTCGAGCCCGGCATCAAGACCGGCATCCGCATCCACTACGAGAATCCCCAGGAAGTGGGGGCGGACCGCATCGCCAACGCCGTAGCCGCCTTTGAAAAATACGGCGGGCCCGCCATCGTGGTGGACTTCGGCACCGCCCTCACCTTCGACGCCATCTCCGTCCAGGGCGACTACCTCGGCGGCATCATCGCCCCGGGCATCGGCATTGCCTCCGACGCTCTCTTCGCCCACGCCGCCCGCCTGCCCCGCGTCGCCCTCGCAGAACCGGAAAAGCTCATCGGCGCCACTACCGTGAGCTCCATCCAGTCCGGGCTCTACTACGGCTTCCTGGCCACCGTGGACGGGATTTTGGACCGGATGAAACGGGAGCTGGGCGCGAAGGCCCGCGTCATCGCCACCGGCGGCCAGGCGGCCTTGCTCGCCGGCGCCTCCCGCCACATCAACCAGGTGGACGACTTCCTCACCCTCGACGGCCTCCGCCTCCTCTATGAACGCAACCGCCCCGGCAAGCTCGCAGCCCCCGCCGCGGCGGCCAAGAAAAATCCCAAACGACGCCGGTCAAACTAGAAGGAGCGATGAAACACGCCGTACTCATCACGTTAGGCTCGCTTTTGCTCTTGGGGATTCAGTCTCCCGAAAACCCGGAGACCGCCTTAGAACTATCTGCCGAAACCCAGCAAAAAGTCGAGGCCTATCTCACGGCTCTAGAAAATGTGCAGCACCCGGGAGGATTAGTGGCGTTATATACACACGCACGCGGCCTTAACACTATTACCGTCATCGGCGAGGTAACGCAGCTCTTCTACAAGGATCGAAGGGCGTTTTCTCAACTCCAGTCTCGCTTGGAAGGTCTGCGGCTGGAAGGTGGAGGAGAAGTTATCGAGGTTCGACCGGACCTAAGTTTTTTCTTTCGGCTCGCGGACAAATACGGGACAGAGGACGATCGAAAGTTTCTCACCCTTATGAGAGTCGTCTATCCTGAGAACTCCTATTGGAAGGTTTGGTTCCACCCGATGACAGATTATGCCGGATTACTCGATCTAACCGAAATTAATTCCTCCGGGGTGCTTGAGCAGCTCGTCACTTACCTAAAGACAGAGAAAGAATCTCCATACCGAAAATATGTTCAGGCAGAATTTGATGAACTGGTCGATTGGCTGGCGCATGAAACGAGGTTTGGCGACACCAGAGAAGTAGCACTGCGAGAATACGCCAAGATGGTGAAGGCCCTAAAAGGGAACCTGACGTATTACAGTAGGTCCGAAAGCCGTTACAGCGAAAGTTACTTTGACGTGAAACGGAAGTATGAAGCAATCCGAGTGGGGGATGAAAACTTAGTGTTCGAGTTTTCTGGTCCCTTCTGACCGCCTTCCATATCCTCCATCCTGCGGCCTTTGGCCGCGGGGAGATCTACGGTATGCTGTTTTCGTGCGAGAAGGGCGGGGCAGTTCCCGTGGAAACCTACAACTACTTTAACTACTACACCGAAATTGAAGAGCACTTCTGGCAGAAGCGCGGCGCCCACCTCCTGGTCTCCACCCTCGACTGGGCGGTGATCGAAAGCTGGCAGAAGGCCGGCCTGCCCCTTGAGGTCGTCCTCAAGGGCATTGACCGCGCCTTCGAGCGCTACCACTCCAAGCGCCGCCCTCGCATCATCAAGAGCCTGCTCTACTGCGTGGACGCGGTCGCCGAGGTCGCCGAGGAAGCCAAGGAAGCGGCTGCGGGCCGCGGCCCGTCCCGAAACTTCGGGACCGGCGGCGAACGCCCGGCGCCCTTCAGCCCAGGCGAAATCGCCAACTTCTTCCAAGCCAACGCCGCTGCGCTGCGTGCCACCGCCCGCCGCCTCCCAGAAAATTCTTCCCCGGCGCAAGGCTTCACCGAGATCGCTGCGGCGCTCGAGGCCCTGGCTGCGCAACCCGCCACCGAAAGCGCCGCGAACCTCGAAGACCTGGAGCGCCACCTGACCGTCTTCGAAGAAAAACTCCTGGCCGCGCTCACCCAGGCGGCCAGCGCCGACGAGCTGGTCGGGCTGCGCCGGGAAGTGGAGCGGGCGCTGGCGCCCTACCGCCGCCGGATGAAGACCGAGCAACTCGCCCTGATCGAAAAACAGTTCCTGCAAAAGCAACTCTTCGAGCGCTACAGCCTCCCCCGCTTGAGCCTGTTCTACTTACCGACTGCGGACCCCGGCAGCCGCCAGTCGGCCAGCCCAGCGGCCGAGGGAGGTAAGGGCTAGAGTGGTGGAAGCATGGCTCCACTACCGGCGGCAGAGGAGTCCCGCCGGCGCCTGCCGACCGCCGGCAGGGTGGGGGGCAGACAGGAATGTCTGCCCTAGCGCTACTTATTTGTGGGTCGCCCCGTCAGGGGCGACAAGAACCGAGGCCGAAAATAAGGAGGGCTTTAGCCCCTGAAGTCTATCCGCCGCCGGGAGAATTAGAGTCGTGGACTCCTTTACCGTACGCGTGGAAAAACTCGTCTATGGCGGCGAGGGCCTGGCGTACCACGCCGGCAAGCCGGTGTTTGTTCCCTTCGTGCTGCCGGGCGAGGTGGTGGACGTCTTTCCCATCGAAGAGTCGCGCAAGCTGATCCGCGCCCTCCCCAGCGAAGTGCGCGAAGCCGCCGGGGAGCGCATCGAACCCCTCTGCCCTTACTTCACTCGCTGCGGCGGCTGCCACTACCAGCACCTGAGCTACGAAAAACAGCTTGCGCTCAAGGTGGACATCTTGCGCGAGACCCTGCGCCGGCTGGGAAAAATTGACTGGGCAAAGGAGATTTCCCCCCCCCCCGCCCCCCCCCGGGACAAACCCCAACCCCAACCACTTAAACAGGGGCCCCCCCCCGGGGGGGG
>JBHHYS010000056.1:0-14375 GCA_046757645.1 Terriglobia bacterium
TGTAGGGGAGGTTGGCTCGGTTTTCGATATCCCAACCGAGAGCGCGAAACAGCGGATCCAAGAAGTCAAGTCGAACCTGGGCCTCAGGATAGCCGGGAGAAGTGTACTCGTCCTCGTTAGCGGCGAAATTGGCGACGAGGCGTTCGAGTTCGGCGCGGAAGGATTCTTTCGTTGCGCGTTCGGGATCGGGCATCCCTCGATTCCTCTCGGGACAAGTCGCGGCGAGATTATAGCCCAAGGGGCCGTGACTCGTGACCCTTCGGCTACGCTCAGGGCAGGCTGCTGATCCATGGCCCGTTCAGGGTGAACGAGCGGGGCCAAGCCCGAATGCGGGCAAGCAGGTCCATCGACCCCGAAGCTTCGGGGCTCGGGATGACAGAGGGAAGGCGCAGGCCCTTCGGCTCCGCCTCCCCCGCCACTCGTGGCCCAAATACCCACTCCGAAGTTTGATCCCGAATCTTCGACACTGAGCGGGGGGGAGGGGGGGTATGCTTGGTGAGCTTCCCATCTCATTGGAAATAAGTGGCTTGTCGGAAAAAGCTAGCTATTTTCATGTTTCGCCTTTTCACTAGAACTACCTGAAAAACAAAGACTTACAGGAAACTAGCTTCTCCCCCATTACCTGGCCTTCCCCCCCCCCGACCCGAAGGCGAATAATAGGCGAAAACATCGCTCTTGTCAATCCCCCGCTGTGATTTCCGAGCGCCGAAGCTTCGCGTCGCCGGGGCAGCACCAGCGGCATTTTCAACCACGGGGCTCAGGCCAGGACCCGATTGGGGAGGAAGCGGTCCATAAAGTGGGTGTCGTAGCGGCCGGCGCGGAAGTCCGGGTCGGCCAGAATCTTAAGGTGGACAGGAATGGAGGTCTGGATGCCTTCGATGACGAACATTTCCAGGGCGCGCGTCATCCGGCCCAGGGCTTCCTGGCGGTCTCGGCCGTGGGCGATCAGCTTGGCGATGAGCGAGTCGTAGTAGGGAGGAATCACAGCTTCCGCATAAGCAGCCGTGTCCACCCGCACCCCGGTCCCCATGGCCGGGTGGAAGGTAGTGATGCGTCCCGCCGCGGGGTGGAAGGTTTCCGGGTCTTCAGCGACGATGCGGCATTCGATCGCGTGGCCCCGGAGCCGCCAACGGGGGCGGGCGATGGATTCGACCCGCACCCCGGTGGCCAGCTGCACCTGGGCCTTGATCAAATCAACCCCAGCCACCATCTCGGTCACCGGGTGCTCGACCTGAATGCGGGTGTTCATCTCGATGAAATAGAAGTTTCCCGGCTCGTCCAGCAGAAACTCGATGGTGCCGGCGTTGTTGTAGCCGATGGCCCGCATGGCTTCCACGACTTTTTCCCCCAGCCCCCGCCGGGTTTCTTCGTTGACCACCGGGGAGGGGGATTCTTCCAGCAGCTTTTGATGGCGGCGCTGGATGGAGCATTCGCGCTCGCCCAGGTGGATTACCTCGCCGTGCTGATCGCCCAGCACCTGAAACTCGATGTGGCGCGGACGGGGAATGAACTTTTCGATGTAAACGTCCGGCGTGCCAAAGGCGTGCAAGGTTTCGTTCTGGGCGGTGGCGAATAGCTCCGGCAACTCGGAATCCTTCCGCACCACCCGCATGCCCCGGCCCCCGCCCCCCGCCGCCGCTTTGACCATCAGCGGATAGCCAATCGTGGCGGCCACAGCCCGCCCCTCCTCCAGGCTGTGGACAATGCCGTCGGAGCCCGGCAGCACGGGAAGACCCGCGCGGGCGATTACCTGCCGGGCGCGATCTTTTTCACCCATCAAGCGAATGACCTCCGAGCGCGGTCCGATGAAGGTGATGCCCGAGGTTTCGCAGACTTCGGCGAAGTTGGCGTTTTCCGCCAAGAACCCGTAGCCGGGGTGGATGGCATCGGCACCGGTGACTTCGGCGGCGCTGATGATGTGGGGGATGTTCAGGTAGCTTTCCGCCGAGCGGGGCGGGCCAATGCAGACCGCCTCGTCGGCAAACCGCACGTGGAGCGAGAAGCGGTCGGCTTCGGAATACACAGCCACGGTCCGGATGCCCAGTTCCTTGCAGGCGCAGATGATGCGCAGCGCAATTTCGTCCCGATTGGCAATGAGAATTTTGTTGAACATCGCGGTCGGCGGGGGCGCGGGATTATTTCTTCGTGATCGGACGAATGGCGAACAAGGATTCGCCGTATTCCACCGGCTGGGCGTTTTCCACGTAGATGCGGGTGATCTCGCCCGCCACGTCGGCTTCGATCTCGTTCATCAGCTTCATCGCCTCGATGATGCACAGCACCTGCCCCACCTCCACCTCATCGCCCAACTGCACAAACGGAGGAGCGTCGGGGCGCGGCGTGGCGTAGAAGGTGCCCACGATGGGGGACTTGACCACGTGCACGTCCTCCCCCCGCACCCCCACCTCACCCGGCCCCGCGGCGCTCGAAGTGTCCTCCAGCGCAGGGGGAGCCGGGTTGGCCGGGGGGTTGACGGCGCTTTCGAATACGGGCGGCGGCGCGACCCCTCCCCGGCGCTTGATGCGGATGCGAAGACCGGCGCGCTCCAGCTCGAACTCCTCCAGACCCCGTTCCTCCAGGAGGTCAATCAGCGCCCGCACCTGTTCGAAGGGAATGGCCGGGGCGGCCGCCGGGTTGGCCTTCGGTTGGGCTTTGCCCTCTCGGGACGATTTCCGCTTCACAGACAGACGAGCTCCGGAGACAGTGGGGTTAGGGTTTCAGCCTGCTGACGACGAACCACGACTACATCCTCGATGCGCACGCCGCCCCAGCCCGGGAGGTACACACCTGGCTCCAGGGTGATGACGTTGCCGGAGGCCAGCCGGGTCGCCACGTTGCGGCTCACCCGAGGCTGCTCATGAACCTCCAAGCCCAGCCCGTGGCCGGTGCCGTGGACGAAGTAGCGTCCGTAACCCCGGCGGGCCAAGCAAGCGCGGGCCGCAGCGTCCACCTGGGCCGCCGGAACGCCAGCGCACACCGCGTCACGGGCCCGCGCCAGCGCGTCCAGCACGGCGCGGTAAATATGCTTCACTCGGGCGGAAGGAACACCTAGGTACACGGTGCGCGTCACGTCGCTGCAATAGTCGGCGAGTATAGCACCCAGGTCGAGGACAACCAACTCATTTTTGGCCAGACGCTTCCCGCTGGCCCGGCCGTGGGGCAAGGCGGCGCGCGGGCCGGAGGCCACGATGGTCTCAAAAGCCGGGGCGCGAGCGCCATGCTGCTTCAAGCGGTAGTCCACCTCGGCCGCCAAGTCGAGTTCACGCACCCCCGGGCGGATGTACGGCAGAATCTCGTCAAAGACCCGGGCGGTGAGTTCGAGCCCGGCGCGGATGCGGGCGATTTCCTCGGCGTCCTTGACACTGCGCAACTCCTCCACCCGGTTCCGCGCCGGCACCAGCTCCACCTCCGAACCCAGCACCTGGCGCAACTCCGAAAACTGACTCACCGTCAGGCGCTCCTCCTCATAGGCAACCCGGGGCAGACGCCGGGGACGGAGCCAGAGAGCCGCGGCCCGCAAAGGATCGTCCGCGGTGATCTTCACCTGAGCACCGATGACTTCCCGCCGGCCCTGCAATCGGTAGCGGCCGTCGGTGAACAGGGCGGCAGCGCGGCCGGTGACAACCAAGACACCACTGCTGCCGCGGAAACCAATCAAGTAGAGCAGGTTGGACAGGTGGGTGACCAAGAGAGCCTCGCCGGGCCGCAAGGCGCGGCGACGAAGTCGCTCGAGGCGGCAGGAGCGAATGGACATATGGGTCGCAGCCGAAAATGGAAAGGAGGAGAGCGTTTCGCTCTCCCCCACAGAGACAGATTGTGGCGCGCCGCCGGTTAACCTTGCAAGATGCGCGGCGTGATGAAGAACAGCAACTCTTGGGTCTTGGTCGTGACCCGAGTGCGCTTGAACAGGTGGCCGATGACCGGAATGCTGCCCAGCAAAGGCACCTGGTCAATGGTGGTGGCGTTGTCGGTGACCATCACCCCACCGATCACCACCGTGCCTCCGTCGGGGATCAAGACCTGGGTGGTGGTGGACTGGGTGGCCAGCGCCGGGATGCCGTTGATGCGGGCGATACCGGGATCGATGGCGGTGTTTTCTATGAGGACGTCGAGGAAGACCGTCCCCTCAGCGGTGATCTGGGGTTTGACGCTCAGCCGCAGCACTACGTCAAGGAACTGCACGGAGATGGTGTTGTTCACCACCGTCTGCACGGGAATCCGGGTGCCTTGCTTGACTTCTCCCTGGATGTTGTTCTGGGTAATCAGCCGCGGCTTGGAGAGCACCTTGGCAATGTTGCGCGACTCAGCAGCGGTCAGGATAATGTCCAGGGCGAAATTGGCGGAGCGGTGGCCGAACAGGAAGCCCGAGGTGGCCCCCTCAGCGGGCAAGTTAGTGGCCAAAGGCTGAGGCACCGCCACAGGAGCTAGGGGGTCAAACGTGCCGGAGACCAGCGGCGGCGGGGGCAAGCCGGAGAATGGGCTCGGCCCCAAGGCGCCGCCGAAGGTGCTGCGGCCGCGGGTGGTCTGGAAGGAGGTGGCGAATTGAGTGCCGATCTCGCGCGCGAACGCCCGGCTGGCACTTACCACCCGAGCCTCAATCTCCACCTGCAGCGACTTGCGGTCAAGCTGCTGGATGAGGTTGTCGACAGCCGGGATGACCGAAGGAATGTCGCGAATGATCAGGGTGTTGGTGCGGTCATCCCGAATCACTTCGCCGCGGGTGGAGAGGAAGCGCTGGAGAGTGGGCTCGAGATCGCTGGCTTGAGCGTAGCTGAGCTCGCGGGTGACGGTAATCAGCTCCACCGCCTGGTCGCGGGCGCGGACCAGGTCGCGCTGCTGTTCTTGTTCCTTTCTGAGCGTCTCCAGGGTGGCGATCCGGAGGACATTGCCATCCAGGCTGCTGCCCAAGCTGTTGTTCCGAAGGACGATGTCGAGGGCTTGGTCCCAGGGGACGTCGATCAGCACCAGAGTCACCGTCCCACTGACGTTGGGATCCAAGACGATGTTCAAGCCACTGATCTCGTGAATCAGGCGGAAAAAGTCCTTCAGGTCCACGTCCTTCAAGTTGACCGAGACGGGCTCGCCCGTGAACTTCTGCGGGCGTTGCGCAGGCGGAGTCGGAGTGGGTATCGCCTGCGGCGGTGCGGTGGCCTGGTCGGCCGCACTCGGCAGCTCGGCCGCGGGCGAGGGCACGGCCGCGGCGCTCGCCGGTACTGTCATCTCCGCAGTCAAATCTGAGGCTGGAGTCGAACCGACGCTGGAGGAAACCGTGGGAGCCAGGGAAGCCAGCAACACGGGAGGGGATTCGGAGGGGCTGCTGGCGGTCTCCACCGGGGCTTGCTTGAACGCCCCGGCGGGCACCGGGCTCGGAGGAGCGGGCGTGCCGCCCCCGCCCGATTCAGGCACGGGAGCCGGGGCGGGGGAGGCCCGCAAGGTCAAGCGCAATCCCTGGGGGGTGGGCTTGATCTCGTAGGGAATCATTTCCCGCAGGTCGACCACCAGGCGGGTAATCGGGGGCTGGGCCTTGAACTGCCCCATGCGCAGGCGCAGGACGGCGTGCTTTTCGATGGGGAGCACGCGCTGGCGGCTGAGGAGGATGCTCTGCGGCAGGTCAACCACCAAGCGGGTGGGACTGCTCAGGGTCTGGGTCTCGTAGGCCAGCGGCCCTGTGGCTCGGATGTCTACGACGACCCCGCCGGCCTGGTCGTGAACAACCGCGCGCCGCACCCGGAGCGGCTTATCAGAACTCGGGGCGGTCGCCGGCACGCCCGGCGGCGAGAGGGGTTCGGACGCCGCCGAAGCGGCGGACACCCGTGCACCGTCCGGGCAGGAGAGGAGGAGACTCCTCACTCCCGCCCGCCCGACTTCCACGGCACAATCACGCTTCAGGTTGATGTCGAGGCGCAGCACCGGCCGGCCGCTGGCATTGCGGAAGGGGAGCAGGCGGTAGCTCGCTATCCAGGCTACCTCGACGCCGGGCGGGAGGGCAGCGGCGTCGGCCACCACTCCTGCCAGGTCCACAATCAGGGTGCGTTCGTCCGGCTGGTAGGAGGTGAAACTGAACGGCCCGGAGATCATCACCCGCAAGGAAGTGCCGGCGGGTTGTTCCGCCGCCTTCACGGCCAACAGTCGCAGCGGTGGGGAGGGCTCGGGTCGGGATTCGGCGGCGCCTATCTCGCTTGACGAGACAAGCCCCACCAGTAATAGAGTGGCGCCCAGAGCGCCCCACGGCTTCCGCATCATTTCTCTCCTCCTGAACCGGAGAGTTGCTTTACAACCTCTCGCTCGTATTGGTTGCCAAAGGCATCAATGGCTTTCTCTTTGAAGGCCACGCCATCCTCGGTGATTCGCTGGACGCGACCGTTGAACAGCTCATCGCCCTCGCGCAGGAAGTAGGCGCGGTTGCGCCCGCGCATGGTGACCACAGCGATCTTGCGGGCAGGTGTGAACACGATGCCGTTAATGCTCAACTGGGCGACCACCAAGCCGCGTTTCCCCGGGGGGAGGCGTCGCCCCACCGCGGCGTCCTCCTCACGTATCAACAGACTGCGGAAGGGGTCGCGACGCTTCACCGGTGGGCGAGGTCGCTCCTGAGTTGTGTTTCGCTGCGCTTGGCTTGTCTGCGCCGGGGCGGTCGCCGCCCAGGCCGGAGAGGGCCCGAGGAAACAGACGAGAAGGCTGAACCCGGCCAGCCGAACCCATCGGGTTCCTGCGCCCCACGAAGAAGCTGCTCGCCTCATGCCTCTTTCCTCCCTAGCGCCGGCCCGCCGTTGGCTGCGCCGGCGCCGCCGCGGCCACTTCAGCCTGCGAAGGTGTGTAGAAGGTGACCACCGTACAGACGCCCGCCACCGTCGTTCCCGGAAGGTACTGGAACCGGCCGGGGGTGGTATCGACGCCCTTCAACCGCAACCCACTGGCGTTGATGATGCGGGTGCCGCCGCCGAGGCGCCGGAAGAACTCCAACACGTTGTAGAAGGCGCCATCCAGCTCGATCTCGAACGGCATCTCCGCGTAGAACTCCTTGAAGACCACGCTACCGGCGGTGAGCCGGCGCACCGAGATGCGGGAGCTGATCGTCGCCCGCTGCAGGGTTCGCATAAACTCGTCCGTCTGCTTTTCCCCCGGCACGATGAGCCGGACGCTCGCCAACTCTTTCCTCAAGGCCTCCAGTTCAGTTTCCAGCTTCTGGTGCTGCCGCTGGACGTTCTGCAACCCGCTCACCTTGTCTCTCAATGCCCTGAACTTGTCTCCCAGGTCGGCTTCCTCGTCGCGTGCCCGCTTGACCGGCGACACCGGCAGCATCTCCCCGCCCAAGGTCAAAGCGGCCGCCACCAGAACAAAGATCACGATCTGGGAGTAGAGGGGCAGGGCGCGGAACCGATCGAGAGCAGCCATGGCTATCTCTCCCTACCCTCCGCCCCCGCTCGCCGCGGCTGGAGCGGAAGCGGCTCCAGGCGACGCGGGCAAGGCGAATTTCGCCGTCAGGATGAACTTGAAGTACGCCGCCCCTTCCTGCTGGGGTTGTTGAGCTGATTCCTTCAGTTCGACGCTGTCGAAGTACTCGGAGCGTTTCAAGTTGGTGATGAAGTCCGCCACCGCCTTCAACGATCCCGCCATCCCCTGGAACTCGATTTCGTTCGCTGAGCGTTGGTCGACGGCCGTCAGCCAAAGGGTGTCGGTCTGGCTCACGGTGTCGCCCACCGCTTGGAGCAGGCGCACCGGGCCGGCCTGGTTGCGTTTGAGGTCATCAATGACCTTGATTTGGGCATCGAGGCGGCGGCGCTCTGCTTCATACTGCTGAATTTTCTGTTCCAACCGGGACATCTGCCGCCTTTCCCTCTCTTTTTCAGCGATGGCCACCTGCAGGTCATCGATGCGGGTCTTGGTTTTGTACCAGTCGTAGCCCAGCACCAGCAGGGCCGCCGCCAACGCCATCAAGAACAGCGCCAGTTGCAGGCTGCCGGCAATGGGAACCCGGCGCCTGACCTTGGGGCGGGGCCGACCGAGAAGATTGATGCGAATCATGCTTGGTCGAAACTCCTCAAGCCCAGACCTACGCAGACAGCCAGTCGGGGGCCAATTTCTCGGATGTACTCATCGCTGAACTTGGCTGGATCGTAGCCGATGCGGCGGAAAGGGTCGATCTCGTCCACGGGCATTTGCAACTCCTCCCGCATCATCTCGAGCAGCCCCGGAGTGCGGGCGCCCCCCCCGGCCACATAGATGTGGCTGATGGACTCGGCGGCGGCCGTGGCCCGGAAGAAGTCAAACGTCTTCTGAATTTCCAGCAGCAGGATTTCCGACACGGAGCGCAGCACCGCCGCCTTCTGCTCCTCGCTGATGCCGGCCACGAGCTGGCCGCGCTTGAGATTCTCCGCGTCCTCGAAGGACATCTCCAGCTCTTTTTGCAGCGCGTCCGTGTACTGGTTGCCGCCCACGGAGACATCGCGGGTGAACAGCGGCACGCCGCCCCGGACGATGTTGATGTTCATCACGCTGGCACCGATATTGAGCAAGGTAAGGGTGGCGTCGGGGTCGGGCTCGTAGTTCAGTTCGAAGGCGTTCTGCAAGGCAAAAGCGTCAACGTCCACCAGAGAGAGCACCCGGCCGATCAAGGCGCTCTGGTAGTTATTGATTTTGTCCCGCTTCACCGCCACCAACAAAACGTCCAGGCTGTCGCCGGCGGGGCTGGGTTCGAGCAGCTGATAATCCAGGCTGACGTCGGCGATGTCGAAGGGGATGTACTGGCCCGCGTCCGCCTGGACTTGATCCCAGAGCTCGTCCTCCTCCTGCATGGGCATGGTAACCTTCTTGATGATCACCGAGTGGCCGGAGACGGAGGTGGCCACGTGCTTGTTCTTGATTTTCTGGGTGGTGTAGATGTGCTCGATGGCGGCGGACACGGTGAGGGCGTCGATGATGGCGCCGTCCACCACCGTTTCCGGGGAGAGGGGCTCCAAGCCCACACTGGCGAGCTCGTAGCCTTCCTTGCTCTTCTTCAGCTCCACCGCCTTCACCGAGCTAGAGCCGATGTCCAGTCCCACCAGCGCTTTCTGCCTTCTGCCTCCAAAGAGTCCCATGGCCGCTTACCTCTTCCCCCTCCGGCGCGGGTTCTTGGCCCAAATAATCTTGCGCTCGATCCACTTATCCAGAATGGTTTTCTTAAACTTCCAGCGATTCCCCAGTTTGAAGGCCGGGATTTTGTCCTGATACACGTAGCGATACAAAGTATCGGGCGAAATCCCCAAGTACTCCGACGCCTCCTTTACATTCATTACTTCGCGGGGGGACGCCATTAATGCTCCTCGTCCCGCCGACTGCAGCCCGCCGGCGTGCGGTTGTAATCGGCCATGGCGCAAGGGAAGGTAGCGACCCCGGTAGTGTGCCGGGAAAGGGGGTGGGGCTGTCAAGAGAAAAATTCGATTATTTTCGGCTTTTGCCTGCAAGGCTCCGCTTTTTGCCCTCAGTACCCCTTGAGTCCTAGCTGTTTCCATAGCCCATCTATGCGCCGCTTGGTTTCCTCATCCATTCGGATCTCGTCGGGCCAAGGACCGCGGCTGTAGCCCTCGCCGGCCCACTTGCGGGTGGCGTCGATGCCCATGTGGGAGCCGAAGTCCGGGAGGCGGGCGGCGTGGTCGAGCGTGTCCACCGGGCCGAGGCTGAAGTGGACGTCGCGTTCAGGGTCGAGGGCGCACAGGGCTTTCCACGTCACCTGGCGCGGGTCGTGCACGTTGACGTCGTCGTCCACCACCACCAGCACTTTCGTGAACATGGCCTGGCCCAGCGACCAGATGGCGTTCATCACCTTGCGCGCCTGGCCCGGGTAGGACTTGCGGATGGAGACGATCATCAGGTTGTGGAAGATGCCCTCGGCGGGCATGTGCAGGTCAACGATCTCCGGATGCTGCAGTTGGATGACGGGCAACAGGATGCGCTCGATGGCATGGCCCATGAAGTAATCCTCTTCGGGGGGCGGGCCGACGATGGTTGTCAGGTAGATGGGGTTGCGCCGGTGGGTGAGGCAGGTGAGGTGGAAGACCGGGTAGTCATCCGCCAAGGAATAGTAGCCGGTGTGATCGCCGAAGGGCCCTTCGCGGCGGAACTCGTTCAGGTCCACGTAGCCTTCCAGCACAATCTCGGCCTGGGCCGGCACCTCCAGGTCCACGCTCTGGCAGCGCACCAACTCCACCGGGGCCCGCCGCAAGAAGCCGGCCAGCATCAGCTCGTCCAGGTCGGGCGGCGCCGGGATGACGCCGGAGAAGACGGTGGCGGGATCGGCTCCCAGGGCGCAGGCGACCTCGAGCTTGCCGGCACCCGACCGGGAGCGGGCCCGGCGAAAGTGTTTGGCGGCGTGCTTCTGCGTCTGCCAGTGCATGCCCGTGGTGCGCTCGTCGAAAACCTGCATCCGGTAGACGCCCACGTTGCGCTTGCCGGTCTCAGGGTTGCGGGTGAAGACCAACGGGAAGGTGATGTAGCGGCCGCCGTCCTGGGGCCAACACTGGATGATGGGAAACTCGAACAGGGAGAAGTCATCGCGATTGACGACTTCCTGGCAGGGGCCACTCTTGACCGTCTTGGGAAAGAAGGCTCCCACCTCCGCCAGCTTGGGGAGCATCTTCAGTTTGTCCACCAGCCCGGCAGGGGTTTTGAAATCGAGGTAGCCGGAGATGCGGTCGGCCACCTCCTGGAGGCTGTTCACCTCCAGCGCCAGGTTCATGCGGCGGTGCGAGCCGAAGAGATTGATGGCCAGCGGCATCCGGTAGCCTCTGACGTTTTCGAAGAGCAGCGCCGGGCCGCCCCGCTTGGTGACCCGGTCGGTGATTTCCGCCACCTCGAGCTTCCAGTCCACCACGGCGGTGATGCGCTTCAGCTCCCCTTCCTTCTCCAAGCGCCGCAGGAACTCGCGCAGGTCCTTGAAAGCCACTTCTCTTCCCTCCCCGCTGAGTTACGGGACCAGCAGAACAACGGAGGCAGATTATGGCAGGGGGAAGGAGCATGAGGCAAACCCTTTGGGGTCGGCTCCGCGCCGGGGCCGACGGCGGTCTTGCAGGCCAGCAGGGTTCTGGGCTAGGCTCTAGGGGTAAAGCGGGAGTAGTTCAGCGGTAGAACGCCAGCTTCCCAAGCTGGATGTCGCGGGTTCGATTCCCGTCTCCCGCTCCAATTTCCAGTGCCCCGCGACCCTTCAACGCCGTCCGTCGACTTCGCTCGGGAGAAGCTCAGGGCAGGCCCGTGACTTGTCATCCCGAGTGCAGCGAGGGATGTGCTTTTGCGGTGTTGCCGGATTGGTCTGGCTGAGTCAAGCCCTTCCGAGCCGAAAAAAAACACTGAGACACGGAGGGCAGAGAGGAAAATAGAGGGAGGCGAGGTTACCCGCGGAACTGGCGGAGGAGTCTGGCGTAGTGGCCCTGGGCGCGCAGCAGCAGGTCAATGATTTCCCGCACCGCCCCGTGGCCCCCGGCTGCCCGGGTGACGTAGTGGGCCCCGCGTTTAGCTTCCGGGTGGGCGTTGGCCACGGCCACGGCCAGACCCACGCGCGCGAACAGAGGCAGGTCGGTGATGTCATCGCCCACATAGCAGACCTGTTCGTCACGGAGGGCACTGGCACGGAGGATTCTGTGGTAAGCGGGGAGTTTTTCGAAGGCATCCTGCTCGAGAAAATTCATTTCGAGTTCCTGGGCGCGGCAGGTGACAGCCGCTGACTGGCGGCCGGTGATGATCCCGGTCTGAGTGCCGGCGCGCTGCACCAGGCGGAGACCGGCACCGTCGAGGGCGTTGAAGACCTTGATTTCGCGCGCCTGGCCCCCAGGCTCGGAGAGCAGGTAGATGCCGCCGTCGGTGAGCACGCCGTCCACGTCCATCAGCAGCAGCTTGATTTTCTTGGCGCGACGGAGAATTTCGGCCTTGGACTTTGGCATTGCCTGTCCTTCCCGTCAGGGAACGGCTTTAGCCGTGCCGAAGGGAGTCCAACTTACAACTGGGGCTTTAGCCCCTGAGGGTTAGATAATCCTTGATAGCGACTTCAACGTCCGCCTTGGTGAACTTGTCCGTCGGAGCGTGTAACTCATCAAACTGCTTGAGCAGGCCGTGCAAACCTCGTTCCAGAGAAACCACGCAATCCCCATAGTCGCGCAAGAAGACTAGAGCAACCTTGAGCCACTCAACCCGCTCAGGATTTCCCTCAGCCACGAGGAGGGTTTCGATTGCCTCCCGAATGACACCGCGAGGCAGTGGGAGAGGTTGGTCGGCCAAGAGTGGAGCACCCTTCCCAATATTCTGGATCAAAAGTTCGTTCTCAGTAAGCTCATCGAGAGGCTCAGCAGACCGCTCTACAAAGCCGCCGAATTTTCTGACTATCAATGTGGCGAGTCCTCTGTGCACAGACCTTCCACCACAATAAATTTGGCCGCGCTTGGCTAAAGTTTCTCTATTTTGGATGCTACCTTGGACACGAATTCGTCCGAAAGCGACACAGCGAAAGAGCGAGGATCGCTAAACCATCTGCCCAGGGCTCTGTATCTCATCTCTATTCTTACAGTCCCGATGTGTGGCGCTGGTCCGTCAGTCTTCAGCAGTCTAAAAATAGGTTCCTTGCAATCGCACGATTTTTCATTGAAAGGAGGGATAACGATGTTCGCAAGCTGATCTACCGGACCGCGCTCTCCCTCCTTTACGCCAAGCTGCCAGGCGCGAAAAGTCAGGCGTTCCACATAGACACCCATCCCCGAAAGATTGGCCACATCGAGAGTTGCGGTGCCGCCGTCGCCTCGGCGCAGATTGAAATATACCTCAACATTTCGTCTGGGTGCTTCTACTACCTCATGAAGCCGCCAAAGGCGATAGGCAATATAGAACTGACCAACGACAGCCAAAGCAATCACGCCGCTCAGTATCAATTCTGCGTCCATAGGAGACGCTAGAACAGTTGGGTGGTCCAGAGGTCGTGGAGGTGGAGGACGCCTTCGAGGCGCAGCTCGGCGTCCACGACGACGATGGAAGTAATCTTCCGCTCCTCCATCAGCCGGAGGGCGGTAGCGGCGAGTTTGGTCTTATCGAGGGTGACAGGGTTTTTAGTCATACAGTCGCCGGCGGTCAGGTGCAAAGCTTCGTCCTTGCGGCGCTGCATCAGGCGGCGGAGGTCGCCGTCGGTTACGATGCCCACCAGGCGGCCGCCCCGTCCACCAGGCGGGCTCGCCTCTTCGACCACCGTGGTCATGCCCAGGCGCTTGCGGCTCATCTCGTAGATGACATCAGGCATGGGCGTCGAAGGCGAGACGCGCGGCACGTCGTCGCCGGTGTGCATCAGGCTTTCGACCCGCTGGAGCTTTTTCCCCAGGTGGCCGCCGGGGTGCAGCCGGGCGAAGTCTTCTTCCTTGAAGCCGCGGCGCTCGAGCAGCGCCATCGCCAGGGCATCGCCCAGGGCCATCATCGCGGCGGTTGAAGCGGTGGGGGTGAGATTGAGCGAGCAGGCTTCGCGGTCCACGCTGATGTCGAGCCGAACGTCGGCGGCCTGCGCCAGGGTGGATTTCTGGTTGCCGGTGAGCGCAACTACAGGAACGCCCAAGCGCTTGGCGGTGGGCAGGAGTTGATTGATTTCGTCGGTCTCCCCGCCGTAGCTGAGCGCCACCAGCACGTCGCCCTTGACCAGCATCCCCAGGTCGCCGTGGACGGCTTCGGCGGGGTGGAGGAAGAAGGCCGGGGTGCCGGTGGAGGCGAAAGTGGCGGCGATCTTCTGTCCGATGATGCCCGACTTCCCCATCCCGGTGATCACCACCCGCCCCCGGCAGGCAAAAATGCACTCCACCGCCTGCTCGAAGCTCTTGCCGTCCGCTCCGGCCAGCCGCTTCAGCAAACCCTTCAGGGCTTCCAGCTCCGTCTCCAGAACTTTGCGTGCCGTCTCCAAGCTCATCAGGCAAACACTAATCCGTCAGCCGTCGTCCGTCAATCGGCAGTGGGTCAAGAATCAAGCCTTTCCTTCTAACAGCCCGCATATGGCCGATGCCCATTTGATCGAATCGTAGGCCGTCTTGCGGAGTGCTCGCTTTGTCCCATGAACATCACCCATACGTTTCGGAATTATTTGAAGGGCTTGGGCAGCGTGATTCGTGGCAGTTGCAATCTCGTTGACGATAGAAGAAGCGTCGTCTTTGGGAATCTCTAGCTCCTCGAACTCGCGCTGCATTTCCTCGAACACTTGAAGTTGCTGCAAGGCCGTGTTGACCTTTGCCGAAAATGACACTTTTCCCGGGTCGCCCAGGCCGTACTTTTCATAGATGCCTTGTGTTACAAGGTCAATGGCGCCGCAGGCAGCGGTAATGGCGCCACTCTCGTCGCCCTCAACGAGCCTACTCGTCGCCCTTGCAAGCTCGGAAGCTGAC
>JBHHYS010000057.1:0-14282 GCA_046757645.1 Terriglobia bacterium
GGTCGAAACCGTATTTGACGGCGCCGAAGGCGAAGATGCTCCATGCAAGTACGACCAGCGTCAACGCGATGGTCTTGGCCTTGGCATGGCCCGATTCTTTGAACGTTAAATAGACATACCAGGTGGTCAGCGCCCAGGCGAGGAGGATAACGACTTCCGTTACGAAACTCGCATCCAACTGCCTAGGCATGGCCCGCTGCTCCAACCTCGTAAAGCGCGGATCCTATCATCACCTTCAGCCTCCATCTCGCTCCGGACTGACTCTTCATTGGGCGCTCTGCCTAACGACCAAGGTCAGCCGCGAGCGGCGTCAACTTGTGCGTCGTGAGAATGGCGGCGCCGATCGTCGGCTGCACCTGAAGTTATACAGCCCTGTCGTAACCTTTTCCAGCTTTCCGACATTTCGTCTGCCATCAGTGCCTCCTCAAGCGCTGGTGCGCCCTAGGCTGACCCCTCAACTCATGCTGAACGGTGGGTATCGGTCAGTGACGAGCAGCACGACGTATGCCTGAACGCGCAGGAACCACCGCATAATACCCACGACAAAGTCGAACAGCCCTTTCGGGTACCGGCCGGTGAAGAGAATCGCGAACCAGGCAACGATGACTGCCAGCAGCATCAAGATCGCCAGAACCATCAGAACGATGTAGTGAGGGATCGCCAAGAACCACTTGACCAGCGGCAGCCAGCGATTGAGGTCGCGCTCGACGTCGGGGTAATCGATATCCAGGTGTACCGCCTGCTCCTCGACGGTCGACGGGTACCGGTCGGTGAGCAAGAGAAGATACGAGCCGACCC
This sequence comes from Terriglobia bacterium, assembly GCA_046757645.1. GTDB lineage: Bacteria > Acidobacteriota > Terriglobia > Acidiferrales > 2-02-FULL-67-57 > JBHHYS01. The sequence goes on from JBHHYS010000057.1 coordinate 799, forward strand.
GAGTTTCGAAACGGGTCAATTCGCGGGCGAAATCGAACCACCAGCGGGGATAGCGCTTCCGGAAGAGGATCATGAGCGCCGTAGCGGCGGCAAGACCGGCGACGATGCCACCTCCCGATCGAGCGACTTCTCCCGCCTCATCCCCCGCCACACCGGAGTCGATGAGCAGGCCGAGAATGACGACGATGGGGATGCTCCAGATGATCCGGAAGAACGAGCTGAGGCGGTCGAGTCGTTCGGGGTAGTCGATCTCTAGACGGGCGGCGTACTGCGCAAGCTCTGTAGCCATGGCAATCCCCTCCAGTTGGTCAGTCTGGACCTGATCACCTTACTACATGGGCCCCCAACAATCACGCTGGCGCCAGGGGTCTTGCGCCGGCCCCGCAAGGGTGCGGGCACGTTCGTCGCCCCGAACGGCCCTCAAAAATCGCCTGGTATAACGGCTGCGAGCTGAGCGGCCGGGGCTCAGCGCCTCATATACTTCTGCACCAACCCACATTCAGATCAACTCTCACTTATGCCGCAGAATCCCCGGTCCGCTCCAGCGAGTTGTTAGGCGGCGCGCACAACGGTTCAGACGTGCTGATCGACGAGGATCGGGTTACCGTCAGGATCCAGTGCGACAAAACTTGCTGGTCCGGAAGTGCTCTCGTCCGCCTCGCTGATCAGCTCCACGCCCTGCTCCTTCAGATGACGCTGTAGTTCGCGCACGTCCGTGTAGCTTTCCAGCTCACCGGCGTTACTATCCCAGCCAGGATTGAATGTGATGGTGTTTTTCTCGAACATTCCTTGAAAAAGCCCGATCGTGTGATCGCCATTCTTCATGATCAGCCAGTTCTGCGAGGCATCTCCACCGAAGACTATGAAACCGAGCTTCTCGTAAAACTCCTTTGACGCTCGGACGTCCTTCACTGCCAAGCTGATTGAAAATGCGCCAAGGTCCATGATCTACTCCCTCCAATCGTAATCAACGAAACTGATGCGCTAGAACCAACGTTTCTAATGAGCCCGAACGGGCTTTACATGCAATCGAAATGGGTTAAGACTCAAGAGTTATTGTTGACCACCGTTGCCGCCTAACGCTCAAGCTCAGCGGCGCGCGCAGCGCGCCCGCTGGAGCGCCTTGTTGGGCAGCGCCTTAGCGAGTTACACCACCTCATTCAGTACGATAGCCCCGGCGTCTTGTGGAGGTACGTATCGTCGATCAATTGTTTCAACATAAAGTCCGCAACATCGGCGCGAGAGATTTTCAGTTTTGTCGTCTTGTCAGTACTGGGAAAGCCATGCCGGTATTTGCCGGTGCGCTCTCCATCAGTGAAGGCTCCCGGACGGACGATCGTCCAGTCCAGGCGGCTTTGCCTGACGTAGTCCTCTTGGCTTACATGGTCGGCGTACGCTGGGCGCAGGAGGAGTCCAAACATGATGTATTTCCAGAAGACGTTCAGATTGCCCCGACTATCTCCGACTCCAAGGGTCGATTGGCAGATTAAACGTCGGACGCCCACCTTCTCCATCGCGCTGATGATATTTCGTGTTCCCTCTGACCGGACCGTACCTTTCCTGCCCGCCCCGAGTGAACACAGCACCACTTGGTGGCCTTGTATCGCTCTCTCCACCGACGCAGGATCCATTACATCGCCTCGAGTGACCTGCAAGTTGTTGTGCTTGATGTCAACCTTCGTGGCATCGCGTGTGAATGCGGTGACAGTGTGTCCCTGCTCAAGAGCCTGTTTGATGAGCAGGCGACCTATGCTGCCTGTTGACCCAAAGATAAGTAGTTTCATCCCACTGCCTCCGTTAGGTCTGCGGTTCTCTCATCACGTCCTCTAATAACATAGTCCTATGACCAGCAATGCCATTGCCGCAAGCGCCGCGACTGTTCTGACGTGGTTCCAGGTGGTCCACTTGTCGAGGTAGCTGGCCCACAGGCTGGTGCTGCCGGGGTCGGCTGGCGAGACCGACGCCAGCGCGTTGTTCTTAGGCACGTTGAACACAACTGTCACCAGAAAGCTGCCGACTAAATAGAGTACGCTGCCGAGAATCAAGTAGACGGCACCTGATTCGCGCCAGTGCAACAGCGAGGCGATAATTACAAGGGTGCAAGCCGCTGCTGTGCCAAAGAAAACCGTGAGAAAAATTGGATTGATAATCGTCACATTGATGGATTGCATGGCGGCAATTCCTTCGGCTGAAGGGAGGCGAGCGAACGCCTTCATCACAGCAACCGAGAAGACAAAGAAGAGTCCAGCCATCAGCCCACAGCCGAGCGATGCGAGAAATGTCAATGTAATAAGCAGATTGTCAAAAGATGCCATAAAGTCTACTTCGCTTTGTTGCCCAACGACCAAGCTCACCTGCCGCTATGAAGCGTAGCGGAATAGCGGTCGGGTGGAGCGTTTTGTTAGGTTTTGTTATTATGTTCCAATGTTATTACTACATTTCCCTTTTTGTGCCCTTTTTCGACATACCGGTGAGCCTCGGCAATTTGTTCCAACGGATAGCGTCTATCTATGACCGATTTTATCTTTCCCGCCTCAATAAGCTCTTTGAGGAAAATTAAATCTTCAGTCTTGTAGCTTGCGAACTCAAATATTACTTTCTTGCTGCTTATCATTGAAGTCCATAGCCCTCGAACCATCGGTAACAGCCGAGGGTTGGCTAAAAGATAACGTCCATTTTGCTTTAGCGATCTTATACTACGTGAAACCGAACTCTTGCCTACCACGTCAAAAATAACGTCATCGGTCTCACCGCTTTTGGTGAAATCTTCTTGAGTGTAATCAATGACCTGGTCGGCGCCAATGGAGCGCAGCATGTCCAATTTCCCCGTGCCGTCCACACCGGTCACTTCCGCCCCAAAGTACTTGGCAAGCTGCACCGCAAAAGTACCTATATTTCCAGCAGCGCCATTGATAAGAACTTTTTCTCCGCTCTGGATATTTCCTTTTCTAAGAAAATGCAATGCATTAAGTCCCCCAGTAGGAACGGCGGCGGCCTCCTCATAGGTCATATTGGCCGGTTTTATTGTCATCGCATGTGTACTGGGCAGACATATGTACTCAGCATAAGCACCAAAACGAGCACCGGTAGGCGCAAAAACTTGGTCACCTTTCCTAAATCGTTTTACATCTTTGCCTACTGATTCAATTTCCCCGGCTAACTCTTGCCCTAGTATTTGTTTTCTTGGTTTTCTGAGACCCATATATATTCGCAGGGGGAGCCAGTACCAGATTGGGATTTTGAAACTTCGAATTTCACAGTCCCCTGCTGTTACTGTTGCCGCATATATTCTTATCAGTACTTCATTGTCTTTGGGAGTAGGTTTTGCTACCTCTTTGAGCTGAAGAACATCCGGTGGTCCGTATTTTGTGTATACAATCGCTTTCATGAATTTCCTTCAAGATTGCTTTGATCCGGTCATTTTACGTGTAGTTCACCACAATCTATCCTATAAGTTTGTAAAACCTAACTAGAATTAGACAGAACCGTCTAATACCTCAAACGCTGCAAACGTCGCAGCCTATTCCGCCCAGCCACTTTCTCGCTTCTGTTTATTGGGAACCAGCACTCTCTGAGATTCTCCGTCGCCTGGGGCCCCTCAGAATGAAGAATGACACCTGCGGCGACTTCTTCAGCGCCCTACTGAGCCCACAATCGCGGATGAGAACAAAATTGCCTGCTGGGGGCCATCGCCGTGGGACACTCTAAAGGTAGCCCAACTGCTCGAGTCGCCGCCGGATGGCTTCTTCTTCCTCGGGCGGGTAGGACTCCGGGATGGCTCGGGCGCGGGGCAGATAGCCGATGTCGCTCAGGCGGCGCAGGACTTTGGCGGCGCTTTCCTCGGGGGTTTCCTGGTGGGTGGCCAGGGTGACCTCAGGCAGCAGCGGCGGCTCGTAGGGATCTGAAATCCCGGTGAACTGGGGCAGCTCACCCGCCAGCGCCTTCTTGTACATTCCTTTCACATCCCGCTGAATGCACACCTCCAGCGGACAGTCAACGTAGATTTCCACGAAGGAGCCCACAAGCCGGCGCACCTCCTCCCGCACGCTGCGATAGGGGGAGATGGCTGCGGCAATCGCCACCACGCCGTTGCGGGTGAGCAAACGGCAGACGAAACCGATGCGGCGAATGTTCTCGTCCCGGTCCTCTTTGCTGAACCCCAAGCCCTTGGTGAGGTGCCGGCGAACGATGTCGCCGTCAAGCAGCTCGACCTTCACCCCGGCGGCGCGCAACTGGTCATAGACCCGGCGGGAAACGGTGCTCTTGCCCGAACAGGGCAAGCCGGTGAACCACAGCGTGACCCCACGCGTATCGGCTGGCAACGATTGGCCCGGCTTCTCCATTCGTCTCCTCTCAGCTCGCGGAAATCACCTTGCCTTGCATTCCCGCGGGCGCGGCAATCCCCAGGCGCGCCAAGATGCTGGGGGCAATATCCAGCAGGCTCACGTCCTCCACCGCCTGCCCCCGGCCTCTCGGTTCCCGCAGGATAAAGATACCATATTCGCTGTGGTTGGCGTCGTCCGGACCGGTGTCATTTTCAAAAGTATGCACCGTGCCCAGGCCCAGGCTCCCCACCGAGCGCCAGCGCAGATTGCCGAAATAAACAATCAAGTCGGGGGGGAGGCCGCGCACCGCCCGGTAGACCTCCTGCGGCTTGAAGGCGCGCGTGCCCAGGGGGCGGCCTTTCTCATCCTCCATCGCTTCCAGCTTCCGCTGCAATTCATTCCGCACCGCCTCATACTTCTCCGGCGGGACCAGGCCCTGCGGCTCCCGGCCGCGCACGTTCACGAAAATGCGCGCGTAGTAGCCCCCCTCGCCCCAGGCGGTGGTTTTTGACCAGTCGATGTGCGCCTTATCAATCGGGGTGAGGCCGCGCACGGGCTCGCCCAAGTGCAGGTAGCCCTCCCGGCACAGCCATTCGTTGACGCAGACGCCGCCTTCCATTGACTGGGCGCCGTGGTCGGAGACCACAAAGACGCTGGTGGCCTCGCCCAGCAAAGGGAGCAGCCCGGCGAGCTGGGCGTCGAGAAAGCGGTAGTAATCCCGCCCGGCGCTCTCGAAGCGGTTGCCCTTCTCGTACTTGCGGTGGCCAGGATCGAAAAACTTCCAGAAGGCATGGTGGATGCGGTCCGGCCCCATCTCCACCATCATGAAAAAATCCCACCGGCGGCTGGTCACCAGGTAGCGCGCCATAGCGAAATGCTGCTCGGTCATCCGGTAAATTTGCTCTAAAATCCGCTCCTTCTCATCCGAGCGAAAATTTTCCACGTCCAGCCGGTAGGCACCAAAGCGCGCCGCCAGCTCGGCTTTCAACTCAGCGGGATAGGTGTAGTCGGAGCGCGGGCTCGGAGTCAGGAAGCCGCTCACCAGGCAGCCGGCCACCGGGCGGGGTGGATAGGTTCCGGGGACGGCCAGGAGGATGACCTGTTTGCCCGCCCGGCTCAGGATGTCCCAGACCCGGTCTTCTTTGACCGCAGTGGAATTGGCAAACGCCATCCCGTCGTAGCTGTAGTCCTTGCGGTTGCGGAAACCGTAGATGCCGAGCTCGCCCGGGTCCCTGCTGCTCATCATGCAGGACCACGCCGGGACGGTAATCGGGGGGACAACGCTTTTCAACCGGCCATAGCAGCCCGCCCGGCGGAGTTCCTCCAGGCAGGGCAGCTGCGCCCGCCAGCGCTCGAACACCAGCTCGGGCGGGACCGAGTCCAGCCCGATTACCGCCACTTTGGCTGCCGGGCTCATATTGGCTTTCGCGTCCCCCACCGCTTGCGGAGGAAGCCTTGCCTCGCCGTCATTCTGAGCGAAGCGAAGAATCCCGATTGGCTGCACTGGGTAACCGGCAAGATTCTTCGTCGCCGTGGGCTCCTCAGCATGACACGGTCACCTTTTCGGCTCAGGGCTAGAGTCCGTGGCGCTCGGCGGCGGCCGCCAGAATCCGGGCAACCTCCGGCCGGGTGAATTCTTCCGGCAACGCCGCCCCGCGGGTCAACATCTCGCGCACCCGGGTGCCGCTGAAAAAGATGCGGTCGTCGGCGTTGTGCCGACAGGTCTTCTCCGAGACGATGTGGCCGCAGCATCGGCAATAGAAGGTGAAATCAAAGAACATCGGGCGGATGCCCAGCTCCTCGGGCCGGTAGCGATCGAAGATGCGCTGGGCGTCGTAGGGGCCGTAGAAGTTGCCCACGCCAGCGTGGTCGCGCCCCACGATGAAGTGCGTGCAGCCGTAATTCTTGCGCACCAGGGCGTGGAAGATGGCTTCCCGGGGGCCGGCATAGCGCATAGCGGCCGGAAACACGGAGAGCACCACGCGCTCCCGGGGGTAGTAGTGTTCGAGGAGAGCCCGGTAACACTCCATGCGCACCGGCCCGGGGATGTCGTCCTTCTTCGTCTCCCCCACCAAGGGGTGAATCAGCAGGCCGTCCACGGTTTCCAGGGCGCACTTCTGGATGTACTCGTGGGCGCGGTGGATGGGGTTGCGGGTCTGAAAACCCACCACCGTGCGCCAGCCTTTCTGCTGAAAGAGGAAGCGGCTTTCCCGGGGATGCAAAAGGCAGTTCTGGTAGCAGGAATCGACCGGGGGGAACTCCAGCAGGGTAATCGGCCCGCCCAGCAGCACCTCGCCTGCTTGCAGCAAGGAGGCCACCCCGGGATGGCGGTTCTCGGTGGTGGCGTAGACCTGCCGGGCTTCTTCCTCCTTGTCATACAGGAATTTGTCGCGCACCACCAGGGTGCCCAGCAGTTGGTTCTCCGCCGTGTAAAGCGCGATCTCCTCATCGAGTTTGACGCTTTTGGCTGTCTCCAGAGAAACCGGTAGCGTGATGGGAATCGTCCAGGGCAGGCCATTGGCCAAGCGGCCTTCGCGGACCACGGCGTGGTAGTCGGCCGCAGTCATAAACCCCTCCAGCGGCGAAAACGCTCCCACGCCCAGCAACAACAGGTCAGCCACCGCGCGGGGCCCCAAGACCAAGCGCTTCCCCCGGGCGGCCTGCTCCTGCCGCGCCCGGCGCTCCTCCTCCCGAGGCACGCGGTTGACCAGCCGACCTCCGTGCGCAGCAATCAGCGTGATTGTGGTTCCCATCGCTTCGCTTTCGCTCCTCAAATCAATTTCCAGCCGGCCCAGACCGCGCCCAAAGAAAAGCACGCCCGCAAGAAGCGCCGGGGAGCGCGGGCGGCCAGCTCACTTCCGATCATCACTCCCGGCAGCGACCCCAGCAACAACCACCCGACCAACGGCCAGCTCACCGTCCCCCAGGCGATGTGCAGGATCGACGCAAACAGGGAAATCACAAACCCGTAGAAAATCGCCGTGCCCACCACCCGCACCTCCGACAAAGAGAGAAAAATGCTCAGCAGCAGCACCAGCAGACTCCCGGTGCCAATCGAGGTGGCCCCGAAGACCACCCCCACCACTACCCCGATGAGCACTCCGCGGCGCACCAGGCTGGGGTGGCCTTCGCCCGCCTGCCAGCGGCGCACCCAACCCGTATCCCGGGCAAGCACGGATAACCCCAGGAGCACCAGGGCCAGTCCCAGCAGGCGATCCACCCACACATTCGCCACCGCCAGGCTCTGGTGGCGGAGAAGGTAGAGCGCCATAACCGCCACCCCCACCCCAGGCACACTGCCGGCCAGCAGGGAGCGGACCAATTTGGAATCGAACGCCCCCCGCCGGGAATGCCGCCAGGCGCCCACAGCCTTGCTCACCGCGCCGGCCACAATCGCACTGCCCACCGCCGCCAGCGGCGGTGTCTCCAGAAACAGGATGAGAACCGGGGTGGCAATCGCCCCGGCGCCGATGCTGGTCAGGCCGATCATCAACCCCACTATCAGGCCCAAGAAGACAAAGGGTAGCGCCGATTCCGACAGCCACTCAGGGACGGTTGCTTGGCTTGCTGCCCACCCGCCAACCGCCATCCAGACCATATTCAGTCTCCGCCCGGGCTACAAAGAGCCGCCAACTTTAGCACATTCAGGGCCAAACCGGGCACCCTCGCCCGCAATTCCGCCGCTGGGCCGCCGGGCCCACCCGCCCACGAGTAAGGCTTGTCCTTTCGGCCCAGAACGAATAGATTCCTCCCAGATGCGGATTTTTATCCTCGGCGCCGGCGCCACCGGGGCGTTTCTCGGCCGCCTGCTGGCGCGCCAGGGACACAGCGTCTGGTTCGCCGACCGGGACCCGCAACGGGCGCGGCGCTTCCTCGACCCGGCTCTGCCCTGCCAGCCGGTGAGCGCCCGCAATCTCTGGGGGCTGGTGCGGGCGGGGCGGGGCTGCCATCTGCTGGTTAACGCCGCGCCCGCCGCCTTCAACCACACGGTGCTGCGGGCGGCCTTGCGCCTGCGCGCCCACTACCTGGATATGGCCAGCCATCTTTCCCGACATCCTTTCAAGGCCGAGCAGCTCCGCTTCGACGAAAAGTTTCGCGGCAAGCGCCGCGCCGCCTTGATCACCGTCGGCGTCGCCCCTGGGCTCACCAACCTCATAGTCAAGCGCAGCGCCGAGCTCTGCGAGCGCCTCCAGCAGGTGCAGATTCGCCTTTACGAGAGCACGCAAAGCGAAGACCCGGTCTCCACCTGGTCGGCCGAGACCGCCTTCGATGAGGCGGTCTCCCGCCCTCGGGTCTATCGTGCCGGCCGCTTCCGCTTCGCGCCTCGCTTCGGGGAGCCGGAGTGGTTCCGCTTTCCGGCGCCGATGGGGCGCACCCGGGTGGTGTTGGCCGCACAAGACGAAGTGGGCACGCTGCCGCACTTCATCCCCATGCAGGATATGGACGTCAAGATCGGCGGCAACGAGATTGACCGCTTGCGCCGCTGGTACCACCAGGGCAAACTCCGCCCCTCGGCCACTCTGGTGAAGAAACGCTTTCCCCGCACGCCCACCCCCCGCCAGGTGGCCCGCTTGATTCGTCGCGGGCTGCTCTCGAACGCCCGCTTTGCCGCGGTGGTCGTGGTGCGAGGGCGCAGAGCCGACCAGGAGGTGGAGTTCCGCTGGTCGTGCGCCGTTCCCACGCTCTATCAGATCCGCCTCAAGGGCCTCCACGCCACCCCCATCGCCTACGCCACCGCACACACCGCCGCCCTGTTCATCAAACACTTCCCCCGTAAACTCTGGGGGGTGCATCCCCCCGAGACGCTCCCCGGGGAGGTGCGCCGCGCCATCCTGGGCGAGCTCAAGAGCCGTGGGATCGAAATCACCCTGAAAAAAAAGCAGTGGAAAAGGCCCGAGGAGGAAGAGGACGAAGACTTCTAAAGCCGCCTTACGGGGCTGTTCGCCGGCGTACTGCTGGCCGTCTACATCAGCGTGGAAGCCCCGCTATCGGGAATGAGCATAAACCCGGCGCGTACCTTTGCCTCGGCTCTTCCCGCTCAACTGTGGACCGCGCTGTGGGTCTCCTTCACCGCCCCACCCCTGGGCATGCTCTTGGCGGCTGAGCTCTACCTGCGCCTGAAAGGGATTCGGGAAGTCTATTGCGCCAAACTCCACCATCAGAACGACAAGCGTTGCATCTTCCGCTGCGGCTACCGGACGACCCCCGTCCACAACCCGGCCGCTGCTGTCGCGGGAGCGACGGAGATACCTCCAACCGAAAGGTGAAGAGCAAACCCGCGAGCGCCCTGCCAACAAACCTGCACACAGGCGTGCGGCGTCGAGAAGGCAAGTCCGGGTTGAATTGACACCGGCGCGAAGGGCAGGCTATAGTGGCGTGCTAGAGGCAGGAGAGCTCATTCTTTAGGTGAACTCGCTATGGCAGGACAAAAAATCAAGTTTGTGGTAGGTTCCTTAATCATCCTGGGCGTGCTGGCCTGGCTGGGGATCAGCGGAATCCAAGAAAGCAAGACCTATTACTTCACCATCCCGGAACTCTTTGCCCAGGGCGATGCCGTCTATCAAATGCGCTTGCGCGTCGCCGGCGACGTGGTGCCCGGCTCGATTCGCCGCCGACAGGGAGAGGTGCGGTTCGAGTTGCACCAGGGAGACGATCGGCTGGACGTCGTCTACGTCGGCCGGGAACCGCTGCCCGATACCCTGGTGGATGAGGCCCAGGCCATCGTCACCGGCCAATACACCCGCGACAACCTCCTGGTGGCTCAGAAGGTCCAGGCCAAGTGCGCCTCGAAGTATGAGGCCCTCCCGCCTGGCGTGCAGCCCGATTCCGGTTCGGCAGCCCGCTAAACGCGAATGGATGCCCTGGGAAGTTTTGCCCTCCTGCTGGCCTTCTCTTTCTCCGCCTACGCGATTGCCGCTGCCCTGATCGGCCACTGGAAGCAAAAGCCGCTCCTCCAGCAGAGTGCTGAGCGGGCCACGGTGGCCGTCAGCGGCCTGATCCTGGTGGCGACCCTCTCCCTGGTGGTGCTGCTGCTGCGGGATGATTTCCGCCTCGCCTACATCGCCTCGCACTCGAACCGCGCCCTGCCTCTCTACTTCAAGTTTGCCGCCCTCTGGTCGGGCCAGGAAGGCTCGCTGCTGTGGTGGAGCTTTCTGCTTTCGCTCTTCTCCATGCTGGTGGTGTTGCTGAACCGCCGCAGCTACCGCCACCTGATGCCCTACGCGGTGGCGACCTTGATGACGGTCCAGCTCTTCTTCCTGCTGTTGAACAATTTTGTCGCCAACCCCTTCCGCTTGCTGGGGGTCGAGACCGCCACCGGCATCCAGTTCTTCGCCCCGCCCGACGGCGGGGGCTTGAACCCACTGCTCCAGCATCCGGCCATGGTGATTCATCCCCCTATGCTCTACCTGGGCTTCGTGGGCTTCAGCGTGCCCTTTGCGTTTGCCCTCTCCGCCCTCCTCAGCCGCTCCAAGGGCGAGCAGTGGATTCACATCACCCGGCGCTGGACCATGGTCGCCTGGGGCTTCCTCACCATCGGCGTCTTCTTGGGCGGGCGCTGGGCCTATGCGGTGCTGGGCTGGGGCGGCTACTGGGGCTGGGACCCGGTGGAGAACGCTTCCCTGCTCCCCTGGCTTACCGGCACCGCCTTCCTGCACTCGGTGATGATGCAGGAGAAGCGCGGGATGATGAAGGTCTGGAACATGGTGCTCATCTTCGCCACCTTCTTCCTCTGCATCTTCGGCACCTTCCTCACCCGCAGCGGCGTGCTCAGCTCCGTGCACGCCTTCGCCCAATCGGCCATCGGGCCCTACTTCGCGGTTTTCATCGCCGCGGGGCTCATCTTCGCCACCGCGGCTGTGGTGAAGCGGCTCGATTTCCTGAAGAGCGAGAACCGATTGGATTCCCTGCTCTCCCGCGAATCGAGTTTCCTCTTCAACAACTTGATCCTGCTGGCCTCCTGCTTCGCCGTGCTCTGGGGGACGCTGTTTCCGCTGCTGTCGGAGGCGGTGCGCGGCGTGAAGATCAGCGTGGGGGCACCCTACTTCAACAAAATCCAGGTCCCCATCGGACTCTTTCTACTCCTGCTGACCGCCGTGGGCCCGCTGTTTGCCTGGCGGCGCACCTCCCTCGAAAGCCTGCGCCGCAACTTCACCCGCCCGCTGCTGTTTGGGTTGCTCGTGGCTCTGATCAGCTTTTTCCTTGGGAATCGCCACTTCTACGCGCTGATGGCTATCTTCCTGGCCTTCTTCGTCATCGCTACGATTGTGATGGAGTTTTTCCGCGGCGCCCGCGTGTTGCGCCAGAAAAGCGGCCAAGGCTGGGCGGGGGCCGCGGTGGAGCTGACCCGGCGCAACACCCGCCGCTACGGCGGCTACATCATCCACTTCGGTGTCGCCTTGCTCTTCATCGGCTTCGTAGGCAACGCCTTTTCCGCTGACCAGCAGGCCGAGATGCAGCCGGGCGACGACTTCTCCGTCGGGCGCTACCGCTTCCTCCTCCGCGACCTCGAGTCCCATGACCAGCCCAACTACCGGTCCAGCCGCGCCCGCATCGACGTCTTTTACAATGACAAGTTTTTCACCACCATGCGCCCCGAGCGGCGCTTCTACAAAGCCAGCCAGCAGCCCACCACCGAGGTCGAAATCCGCCCCCGGTTGAATGAAGACGTCTACCTGGTCTTCGCCGGGCTGACCGAGGACGAGCAGCACGCCGTCATCCACGCCTACATCAACCCGTTGGTGAGCTGGGTGTGGATCGGCGGCTTTGTTATGGTGTTGGGCACGGTGATTGCCCTGATTCCCAGCCGCATCCCGAAAGCGGCTCGGCCCCCGCGGGGCCGTTCGGCGCGCTCGTCCCGAGCAACGTCGAGGGAAGCGGCGTCGAAGGGCAAGCCGACGAAGGAACGCGATGAAGTTGCGGTCTAGAAAACGCGCGGCCACCGCGCTGCTGCTCGGCCTGGCAGCCTACCTGCTGCCCCTCAGCCTGAGGGCGCAACCCCCGGCGGAGGAAAACGCCTTCAGACGAATCTCCGACAAGCTTATCTGCCAGTGTGGCTGCAACTACGGGCTGCGCTACTGCCCGCATCTGGAGTGTCCTTCCGCGCCCCTGCTCCGCGCCGCCATCCGGGATGAATTGAGCGGCGGACAGTCGGAAGAGCAGATCCTCCAGGCCATGGTGGCCGGGTTCGGCCCGGCAGTACTGGCTGCCCCGCCGGCCAAAGGCTTCAACCTCACCGCCTGGGTGATGCCTTTTCTCGCCCTGGCGCTGGGACTGTGGGTGGTGCAACGCATCGTTCGCCGCTGGCGCACCCGCCAAGCGCCACCACCCACCGACCCCGCCCTGCTGGAACGCTACCGCGCCCGCCTGGAGCGGGAAATGAAACACCTGGAGGAGTAGCTCCCCATGCTGATCCTCGCCGGCGCGGCCTTGACCCTGGCGGCGCTGCTCTACATTTTCTGGTTTAGGCCCGAACCCGCCCCGGTGAAGACCCGCGCTGAGCGCGAGCGCGAATACCTGGAAGAGAAGCGCGACGTCATCTACGAAAACCTGCGCGACCTCCACCTCGAATACCGCATGGGCAAGCTCTCCGACCCGGACTACCAGCAGATGAAGACTCGCTACCAGGAGGAGCTGGCGCTCCTGCTGCACGAATTCGAACAGAAGGGCGCGCTGGCGGCAACCCGGGCGGGGGTCGCGGGCCTGCCCGCCGACCTGCCCGCCGAAGTCCCGCAGAGCGGGACGAAGGCGGAAGCCTTGGCAAAGCCGGGCCACTGCGTGCGCTGCGGCAAAGCCAACCCGGCGCAGAATCGCTTCTGCGGCGCCTGCGGCGCGGAACTCCCCCGGCCCGAAACCCTGCCGTGAAATTCCGCCGATCCAAGCTGGCCTGGCCGCTCGCCGGAGTGCTCTTGCTGGGCGCCTTCTCTCCGGCGCTCCCCGCCGCTGAGGTGGTGGGGCGGGTGGTGAACGGCACCACCGGGCAGCCGGTCCCCGGTCAGTTTGTTAACCTGCTGGCCTTGCGCGGGCAGATGGTTCCGGTGCGGGAGACCTACACCGATGACGAAGGCCGCTACCGCTTCGTGGTGGCCGCCAACCCCAGCGAGCGCTTTCTGGTGCAGGTGCCCTTTCAGGGGGTGAACTACAACCAGCCGGCGATGTTCA
>JBHHYS010000058.1:0-14089 GCA_046757645.1 Terriglobia bacterium
GAAAAATTCTTCGCTGCGGCCCGGAGCAAGCTGGGGCCGCCGATATCGATTTCCTCGATGAGTTCGGCCGGAGTGGCCTGGGGGCGGGCGGCAGTGCGCGCAAAGGGGTAGAGATTGACAACCACCAGGTCGATGGGCACGATGCCCCGCCGCTTCAACTCCTCCATGTGTTCAGCGTCGTCCCTACGGGCCAGGATGCCGGCGTGGATGGCCGGATGGAGGGTTTTCACCCGGCCGCCGAGCAACTCAGGGAAGCCGGTGAGCTGGCTGACGTCGCGCAGGGGAATTTTGTTGTCGCGCAAGAGTCGCGCCGTGCCCCCGGTGGAGAGAATCTCCACCTTGTCTCGCACCAGCGCTTGCGCCAGCTCCACGACGCCGCGCTTGTCATAGACGCTCAGCAAGGCACGCTCACAACGACTCATGGGAGCTTCTCCTGTCGTGAAGCTTCGGGCGGGGTCGGGGCCGGGTGGGGGCGGCTAGCTTGCTTTCGCCTTCAGCTTGACCTCGCCGCCCTCCACCGTGATGGCATACTCCACCTGCTGGCATCTCATCTGCTTCTTCAATTGGTCGGTCTTCTTGCGGACGAACTTGTGGAACTGCTCGAAGTTCAGCTCCGATGCCTCACCCACTTTGCGTTTGGCCTCCAGCAGGGTGTGGAAAAGCGACTGCACCTTCTCCGCCTCTTTCAGGGGGTCGCAAATCGCCACGCGCACCGCTTCGCCGTGCACGCGGGCCTCGTGCTGGCGGGCAGCGTCGGCCAAGCGTTCCTGCTCCAGTGCACGAGCCACCCGGCTGTAGCCGAACGGGGTGCGGCCTTCTTCCATGCGGCGGCTGCGTTGCCGCCAGATTTCGCTGAATTTGGCGTAGCGGGCCGCCAGGTTGTTGTAGCGGAAGCGGTGGGCATACTTCAGTCTCCGTCCCATATCGGAAAATTGCTTGATGAGGTTCTGCACCCGCCACTCGGTATCGGAGGGGGGGCGGGGTCGGCCGCCGGCGAAGTAAGCGCCGTACTCGATTTGAAGCTGGCGGATCTCTTTTTCGAGTTGCTTGAGTTTTTCGTCGACCGAAGTCAAGGGCACACTCCGCAGGTGGGGCGGGAAGTAACCTGAACATCCCACTCTAGCGGCGAGCGCCAGAGGCGTCAACCGCCAAGTTGATTCCTGGGGGGGGCTGTGATGGAATAGCTCGATTGCAGCGATGGCGAGCAAGCCCCAGACAAGCAAAAGCCCGCGCCCCCTGGGCGTGCGCCTGCGCCAACTTCCCTCCGTGGACGAGTTGTTGCACGACGAGCGCCTGCGGCGGCTTGGCGAAGAAGTGGGCCGACCGCTGGTGGTGGGAGCGGCGCGCCAAGTGCTGGAGCGACTCCGGGCGGAGATTCGTCGCCGCCCGCCCGACCCTGGACTCGCGTCCTGGCTCGCCCACCTGCCCCAGGAAGTCGAAGCGGAGGTGCGCGAACTGCTGGGCCTTTCCCTGCGCCCCGTGATCAATGCCACGGGCGTGGTGCTGCACACCAACCTGGGTCGGGCGCCCTTGGGCGCGGAAGCCGCCCGACACGTCTTGACCATCGCCACCGGCTATTCGAATCTCGAATTCGACCTCGGCAAAGGCGGGCGGGGCCGCCGCGACGTCCACGCCGCCAAGTTCCTGAACCGGCTGCTGGGCGCGGAAGCCAGCATCGTGGTCAACAACAACGCTGCCGCGGTGCTGTTGGTGCTGAACACGCTGGCCGAGGGGGGCGAGGTGGTGGTGTCGCGGGGCGAGCTGATCGAAATCGGCGAGAGTTTTCGCATTCCGGACATCATGGTGAAGAGCGGCGCGGTGCTGCGGGAAGTGGGCACCACGAACCGCACTCGCATCGGCGACTACGCCCGCGCCATTGGCCGGCGAACCCGGTTGCTGCTCCGCGTGCATCATAGCAACTTCAAGCTTGTGGGGTTTGTCGAGCGCCCCGCGTTGTCGGAGCTGGTGGGGCTGGCGGGGCGCCGCCGGTTGCCTCTGGTCGAAGACCTGGGCAGCGGCCTGCTGGCGGACCTCGCCGCGCAGGGCCTGCGCGAAGAGCCAATGGTCGCTGCCAGCCTGCGCGCCGGCGTCGACCTTGTCACTTTCAGCGGCGACAAGCTGCTCGGGGGGCCGCAAGCGGGCATCATCGTCGGGAAGAGGAAGTGGGTGGAGCGCTGCCGCCGAAATCCGCTCTTCCGCGTCCTGCGGGTGGACAAGATGACCTACGCGGCGCTCGAAGCCACCCTGCGCATGTATCTGCGCGGCGGGCTGGAGGAGGTTTCCGCCCTGCGCCTGATTGGGCAAACCGCCGCCGCGATTGGTGAGCGCGCCGAGGGGTTGGGGGCGACCCTGCAGAAGGAACTCGCCGGCCGGGCCGAGGTGCAGGTTCGCCCCGGCCATTCGGTCATCGGCGGCGGCTCCGCGCCCGGCTATTCTCTCCCCACTACGTTGGTGAGGATTTCTCCCCGTGGCATCAGCGCCGCCGAGCTCGCCACCCGCCTGCGGCGCGCCGACCTCCCGGTCATCGTGCGCGTGGAGGCCGGGCGCGTGCTGATTGACCTGCGCACTGTCTTTGAGCACCAGCAAGCCCTGCTGGGCGCGGCGCTGCGCGAGGCCCTGACCAGCTAGCAACTGGAATCGCGAAGAGCGAAAAACGAAACTCGGACAAGAACAGGATTCGATTCCCAAACCGTGCTGGCCGATTGTCGAATTTCAATTTTCGCTTTTCGAAGTTAGCGGGCGCGTTCCAGGTAGGTGCCCTCGGCGGTGTCCACGCGGATGACGTCGCCCTCGTTGACGAAGGGCGGCACCTGCACGGTGATGCCGGTTTCGAGGGTGGCGGGCTTGGTGACGTTTGAGACCGAGGCGCCTTTGAGGCCGGGTTCGGTTCTCACCACCTTCAACTCCACCGCCGCGGGCAGCTCGACCCCGATGGGCTTGGCGTCGAAGAAGGCCAGCTTGAGCTGCAGGTTGTGCACCAGATAGCCGACGGTGACGCCGAGCGCCGCCCGGGTCAGGTGGTACTGCTCGTAGGTGGTGGTGTCCATGAAGGTAAAGAAGTCGCCCTCCGGGTAGAGATACTCCACCTCTTTCTCGTCCAGGTAGGCGCGCTCGACAAATTCTTCCGAGCTGAAGCGCCGCTCCACCATGGCCCCGCTCTCCAGGTTGCGCAGCTTCGCCTGCACGAAGCCGCGCTTGTTCCCCGGGGTGCGGTGGTAGAGATTGAAAATCGAGTAGAGTTTTTCGTCCACCTGGATGATCATGCCCGGGCGCAAGCGGGTGGCCTGAACCGTGTCCATTGGGTTCTCACTCGCGGAGAAATTCACCCCGGATTCATTATAGCCGCGCCCCGGCAAACCCGTCAAACCACCGCGGGGCTGCCGGCGGCGGGCCCGGTTGGAACAAATGTAGGCGGCGCCAACCGACGCGACCGCCGGCGCTTCGCTCTGTGCCTCTGGGGTTTGCCAACCCTCGCCCGTCCCCGCTTCCCAGAAGGTTCACTCCTACAATCCGCGCAAAGTCCTGGGTATGCGCGGTTGACGATTCTTTTCTTTATCAACCCCTGAGATAGTCCCGCACCTGGCGCAGCACCCGACTGAACATCGCGGGGGTCAGCCGGCCGCTCTGGGTGTTCTGCTGGCTGGGATGAAAGCTGTCGAAGAGGCGAATGGCTTTCTGGCTCGCCCCGGCCACCTTGGGTGCGGGCAGCTCGTGCTGCGCCCCGTGAGCGAAGGGAAATGCCGCCAGTCGTTCGATTTGCCCGAAGTCTTTCAACAACCGCAAGTAGGTATCGTGCGCAATGCGTCCCAGGGCCAGCACCGCCCGCAGGTGCGTCAAGAGGCGAAACTCCTCCTCCAGATAGGCCCGGCAGTTCCGCTGCTCCTTTCGGGTGGGCCTGTTCTTCGGCGGGCAGCAGCGCACCCCGGCGGTGACGTAGGCGCCGCGCAGCTTGAGACCGTCCTCGCGATGGTCGGAATTCGCCTGGTTGGCGAACCCGGCATCGTAGAGGGCGCCAAAGAGAAAGTCGCCCGAGCGGTCCCCGGTAAAGACCCGCCCGGTGCGGTTGCCGCCGTGGGCGGCGGGCGCCAGTCCCAGTACCAGCAGCTTGGCCCGGGGGTCGCCGAAGCCCGGCACCGGCCGGCCCCAGTAGTCCCAGTCGCGGAACATCCGCCGCTTTGCCCGCGCCACCTTTTCCCGGTAGCGCACCAGCCGCGCACACTTCCGGCAGTTCACCACCCGCCGATTCAGCCCCGCCAATTGTTTTTCAACACGCAATATTCTGCTCAGCCACCGGGCTCGGCGCGGGATTTTGACGCAACCCCCGTGCACACTTCCGGCCAGCCACGCCCCGCTGGTCAAGCTGAACAAGCCGCTCAGTGCCGGCCATCGAGCTAAGAAGAAAATTATCTTAGCCTAGTGTGCCTGTGAGCCGAGTGCTGTTTTCTAATTTCTATTTTCGCTTTTCGTTTTCCGCGTTCCGGCTTGGATGGGCGCTTCGGCCATGAGGCGCTCGATTTCTTTGGCGCTGCGGGGCAAGGAGGAGGTGAGCAGTTCGGCGCCGTCTTCTGTGACCCGCACGATGTCCTCGATACGCACCCCCAGGTTTTCCTCGGGGATGTAAATTCCGGGCTCAATCGTAATCACCATCCCCGGCTCGAGGGGCCGGGCGGGGTCGCCGGCGTCGTGGACCGCAAGCCCGACGTGGTGGCCGATGCCGTGGATGAAGTATTTGCCCAGGGGCTCCCCGTTTCTTCTCTGGCCGTAGGTATTGATGTAGTCGTAGGCGATGCGGTAGAGCGAGTTCTTGCCCGTGCGCGCCAGCGTCATTCCGGGCTTCACCGCGGCAATGGCTTTGTCCTGCGCCCCCAGGACGAGCTGGTAGATCTCCCGTTGGCGCGGCGTGAACGTCCCGCTCACCGGCAGGGTGCGGGTGATGTCGGCCGTGTAGCCGGCGCACTCGGCCCCCACGTCGATCACCACCACGTCCCCCGCCTGCATCGGGCGGCGCTTCGTGGTGGAGTGGAGCACGGTGGAGTTGAACCCGGAGCCGACAATGGGCACGTAGCCGGGCCGCTCGCATCCTGCCCGCACGAAGGTGTACTCCATCAGGGCGGCAACTTCGTACTCGTACATCCCCGGCCGCAGCGCGGCCATGGCTGCCCGGTGCGCCTCAATCGAACGCGCAATCGCCACCCGCAGGCGCTTCAGTTCACTCTCCGATTTCACCTGGCGCATCGTCCCCAACGCGCCGCGCACGTCGTGGAGGCCCGCCGCCGGGGCCACTGTCCGCAGCCAGGCCAGCCAGCGCCCTGCGTGGGTCGCTGCGCTGTTCGGCCCCGACCGGGGAAACAGCGTGTACAGGTTGGGAAAAATCTCCAGCAGCCGCTCCAGATCAGCCCGTAGGGCCGAGAACGGCTTGACCCGGGCAAAACCGGTTTTCTCCCGCACGTCGGGGTCGTCCGGCCCCAGCTTGATGCCCTCCCAGCGCTCCCGGCGATTGTCGCGCGGGGGAAGAAACAGGGTGTCTTTGGGCAGCTTTGCCGCCCGGGCTGCCGCCGTCTGCGGAACGAGCAGGACAGCGGCGCCGGGCTCCTGGTGGCCGGTCAGATAGTAGAAATTTTCCTCCTGGCGGAAGGTGGTCTCCGGGGAGACGTCTTCCCGGCCCAGGTACCCGAAAAGCACCACCGGGCTGCGGGCTCGTTCGAGGAGCCGGGCGCGGCGGGCGGCATATTCGCTGAGTGGCTCGTTGTCGCGCGCTCCACTCGGCAGGACCAAAACCAGCAGACCCAAGAGAAAAACAATAGCAAACCCTCTCTGCCTCATCCGTGCTTCTCCTCTCTGTGGCCTCTGCGTCTCTGTGGTGAGGATTTCCTGGCCGCCGCGGTACGCTTCTGCACCGGCCATTGGCACCGGAGAGGCGCAGAGTCCGCAGAGAATTCCGCCCAGTGCCGGCGCCTGGAGCTTCCGAGGAATTTTCCCCGGCGGGCAGAAAGCTACACCGTCTTCGCCGACTCCCGCAAGCGGCCGGGCCAGTGCAGCCCGCCGACTCGTTCCCAGTAGGGCTGTGCGACCGACAAAAGCCCGGTGTAGAGATACCCCCAAAGAAACAGACAGAGGAAGGGAACCGTGGCGTAGTTTTCGCTGGAAAGAGCGTAGCCGGTCGCCCAGAGGAAGTAGCCGCCCAGACCGAGCTCCAGCCAGGGCAGCCACCGGCGTTCGGTGGCGCAATAGACGGTGGTGTACCACGGTTGTCGGCTGGCTTCGATGTGGTACTTGGGGGTGCGGGCGAAGGGCGACGGGATGCCGCAGAGCGCTTCCAGCACCGCGCGGGCGTTGCGCAGGGCCACCCCGATGCCCACGGCCATCAACAACGGCAGGAAGAAAAAGGTGCGTGTCCAATTGTGCGGATGAAGCTCCTTCTGCGCCACCAGGTAGAAGCTGGAGACGGAACAGGTGGCTGCCAGGAACAGCGGCAGGTCGATCCAGAGCACCTGCCACCAGCCCTGGTAGAAGCGCACGATCATCGCCGGCAGCAGCAAGGCCGAGAGTCCCACCATCAGCGGATAGCAGATGCAGCCGGTGAGGTGCCAGAACGCCTCCAGCTTGATGCGTGCCGGGAGGGGCGCCCGCCAGAGCCGGGGGAGGATTTTTTTCGCTGTCTGCATCAGGCCTTTGGCCCAGCGGGCCTGCTGCGCCTTGAAGGCGTTCATCTCCACGGGTAATTCCGAGGGACATTCCACCTCCGGGAGGTAGAGGCATTTCCAGCCCTGGAGTTGCGCCCGGTAGCTTAGGTCGGTGTCTTCCGTCAGAGTGTCGTGTTGCCAGCCGCCGGCCGCCCGGATGGCCGCGCGCCGCCAGACGCCGGCGGTGCCGTTGAAGTTGAAGAACAAGCCGGCGCGGGAGCGGGCGCCGTGCTCGAGCACGAAGTGGGCGTCGAGCAGAATCGCCTGCACCTCGGTGAGCAGCGAGTAGTGGCGGTTCACGTAGGTCCAGCGGGTCTGCACCATGGCCAGCTTCGGGTCGGCGAAATAGGGGAGCGTGCGCCGGAGGAAATCGGCCGGGGGCAGGAAGTCGGCGTCGAAGATGGTGATGAACTCGCCCCGCGCCTGCTCCAGGCCGGCGGCAAGCGCGCCCGCCTTGTAGCCGGTGCGGTGGCTGCGGTGAATGTGGCGAATGGACACGCCCGCGGCGGCGTGCCGGGCGACACAGGCGCGGGCCAAGGCCACGGTCTCGTCGGTGGAGTCGTCGAGCACCTGGATTTCCAGGCGGTCACGCGGGTAGTCGATGGCCGCCACCGTCGCCAGCAGCCGCTCGACCACGTACTTCTCGTTGTAGAGAGGAAGCTGTATGGTAACGTGCGGCCAGGCGGCCAGCGGGGATGGCTGCGGTCCGTGCCGCTTGCCCGGAGCGGAGTCGAGAGGAGTGAAGGCGAGGGGCGGCTGGTTATGCCGGTACTTCTTATACAAGTAGATCATCCGGTAGCGGTGCAGCCCGTAGAAGCACAGGGTGAGCAGGATGGTGAAGTAGGGCACCAGCAACAGCAGATCGAAGGCGGTGGGGTGGTAGAGGTCGCGGAAGGGGTCGTCGGCCAGCAAAAAGCGCAGGTAGCGGTCCAGGGGATTGAGCGCGGCCACGGCGTAGGAGAGGGTAGTCATTTAGCTGGTTGAGTCCTGGCTTTCACGCATAGCAATGGCGATGTTGCGTCGCATCTCCCAACCCGGGGTACTGGCGCTGCTGGCGGCGCTCCTCGAGGGTGCCTTTCTGGCAATCCGCTGGCTGCACCCTCTGGATGAAAGCGTGGCGGAGGTAATCGCCGTGGGCCTGGCCGCCAGCGTCATCTATCTGGGGGCCGCCTGGCTGGCTTTGTCCTGGCGGGAGTCCACGCCGGCGGCCCTGGCGGTGGTTTTGCTTGCCACCGTTGTCTTTCGCGCCACGCTCTTTCCTCTCCCTCCAACCCTCTCCAAAGATCTCTATCGCTACGTGTGGGAAGGGGAAATCCAGCTTGCTGGCCAGAACCCCTATCTCGCCGCGCCCGCCGACCCGCGGCTGGCCGACGTGCGCCCGGCGGAATTCGATCGCCTGCCGGGAAAGGAGGTTCCCACCGCCTATGCACCTCTCACGGAGCTGCTCTTCCGAGTGACCGCCCGACTCGATGGCCCGGCGGGGTTCAAACTCGCGAGCGTAGTCTTCGATCTGGGAACGTTGCTTCTAGTGGTGGGGCTGTTGCGCGTGCGTCGCCAGCCACCCGTGCGTGCCCTCCTCTATGGCTGGTGCCCGCTGGTGGTATTGGAGTTCGCGGGCAGCGGGCACAACGATTCTCTCGTGCTCTTTACGCTGCTGCTTGCCAGCCTGCTGATTATACGGCGGCGGGTGGGAGTGTCAATCGTGGTGCTGGCCGCCGCCACTATGAGCAAGTGGTTTGCCGGGGTGGCCGCCCCGGTGTTCCTCCGGCGGGGGCGATGGTGGGGTGTACCGCTGTTTGCCGCGACCGCGCTCCTTCTTGGTTTTCCCTACCGCGCGGCCGGGGGCAATCTCCTCGCCGGCGTACTCACCTACGCCGAGACGTGGCGCAACAATGCCAGCCTCTACGGGCTGCTGGGAGCAGCCAGCGGGGAGGAATGTCTCGCCACCGGGGTGGCCCTGGGGGTGGTGGGCGGGTTGGCGCTACACTGCGCCCTCGCCCGCACGGAGCCGCTGCGCGCCTGCTACCTATTGATCGCCGCCCTGCTGCTTCTTTCTCCCAGCGTGTTTCCCTGGTACGTTACCTGGCTGGTGCCGTTCCTTTGCTTCTTTCCTCACCCCGCGCTGCTGCTGTTCACCGCCACCGTGCTGCTCAGTTACCACGTGCTGATTGACTACACCGCGCTGGGCCTCTGGCACTACACGCCCTGGCTGGTGTGGCTCGAATACCTCCCGGTCTACGCCCTGCTGCTCTGGGGCGGGTTTCGGCCCGGAGCCCGCAGGGGTAAACGGGGCGGCGCGGCGGAACCGGCTGTGGGCTAGACGTTAACGCTGAGGGTGGTCTCGACCCGCACGTGGCCGCCGGGGGTGCGAGTTACCGGGCGGTAGAGGGTGTCGCGCTCCGCCGGCTGGCGCCCGGCTTCCCGGATGAGCCGCAGCAGCTCGGAGCGGCGCAGTGCCTGGGCGGTGGTGGCCCCCGCATCGTGGTAAATCTTCTCCTCGATTACGGTGCCGTCAATGTCGTCGGCGCCGAAGCGCAGCGCCACCTGCGCCATCGCCGGGGTGAGCATAATCCAGTAGGCCTTGATGTGGGGGAAGTTGTCGAGCAGCAGGCGGCTGACGGCAACTGTCTTCAGGTCGAGGAAGCCCGTGGGTGTGGGCAAGTGGCTGAGGGCGGTGTTGGCGGGGTGGAAGGCCAGGGGGATGAAGCAGACGAAGCCGCGGGTCTCATCCTGGAGCGTCCGCAGC
The DNA here is from genome assembly GCA_046757645.1 of Terriglobia bacterium. Taxonomy (GTDB): domain Bacteria; phylum Acidobacteriota; class Terriglobia; order Acidiferrales; family 2-02-FULL-67-57; genus JBHHYS01. Next base: position 9,430 of record JBHHYS010000058.1, read on the forward strand.
TTGAGCAGGTGGTCGACCCGCTCCTCCTCGGTCTCGATGTGGCCGTAGAGCATGGTGGCGTTTGAATGCAGGCCGAGCTGGTGCGCGGTGCGCGCCGTCGCCAGCCACAACTGCCCGGAAATCTTGTGGTCGCAGATTACCTTGCGCACCCGGGGATGGAAAATCTCCGCCCCCCCGCCCGGCAGCGACCCCAGGCCCGCTTCCTTGAGCTTCATTAGGGTGTCGCGGATGGAAAGCTTGGCCACCCGGGCCAGGTAGGCAATCTCCACCATGGTGAACGCCTTCAGGTGCACGTGGGGGAAGCGCTCCTTCAGCCCGCGCAGCAGGTCGAGGAAGTAGTCGAAGGGCAGGTCGGGGTGGAGCCCGCCGACGATGTGGAACTCGGTGACGCCTTCGTCGTAGCCGCTCGCCGCCCGCTGGAAGGCTTCTTCCAGCGCCATGGTGTAAGCGCCGGGGGCGCTCGAGTCGCGCCCGAAGGCGCACAGCCGGCAGTGGGCCACACAAACATTGGTGGGATTCAGGTGACGGTTGACGTTGTAGTAGCAGAGGTTGCCGTTTTTCTGCTCCCGGACGAAGTTCGCCAGCCAGCCCAGCGCCAGCAGGTCGTTCGAGCGATAGAGCGCGATGCCGTCCTCAAAGCTCAGCCGCGCGCCGCCCCGCACCTTTTCGGCAATCGGTGCGAGCCGCTTGTCTTCGATGATGAGCTGCCCGGTCATCCGCGGTAAAAAATCTTCCCAGTCGCTTTATATGTCATTCCGAGCCTGTCCCGAGCGAAGTCGAGGGGCCACGCCTGCCTGCGGTAGCTAAGCGAGGGATCTGGTTTCTCTAAGAGCAGACCCCCTGACGCCACTCAGGAAAGGCTCCGCTCGGGGTGGCAGAGCGACCAGTGCTCGGAGGACTTTCAAACCTCCAGCCTCTAGCCTCCTGCCACAAGAATATCTACGCCCCAAAAGAGCAGGAGCAGAATACTAATATAGCCGTTCACCGTAAAAAATGCAGCATTCACTCTGCTCAAGTCGTGCGCTTTGACCAGCGAGTGCTCGTAGGCCAGCAGCGCTCCCACCACCAGCACACCCGCATAGGCCAGCCCGCCCAGCTCGGCCAGCCGCGCCAGCCAGACCAGCAGTCCCAGCATCACTAGGTGCAGTCCGCGCGCCACCCACAGCGCGGCCGCGATTCCAATGCGGGCAGGCAGGGAAGCGAGACCGGCGCGGCGGTCGAACTCAACGTCCTGGCAGGCATAGATGATGTCGAAGCCCGCCACCCAGAAGAGCACCGCCAGGGTAAGAGGAATGATTTGCCCATCAAGCGTGCCCCGCACCGCGACCCACGCGCCGGCGGGCGCCATCCCCAGGCAGAAGCCCAACACCCAGTGGGTCAGCAAGGTGAAGCGCTTGGTATAGGAATAGAAAAACAATACTACCAGCACCGGCGGCGAGAGTTTGAAGGCCAGGGAATTCAGTTGCCAGGCGGCGAAGAGCAGCACGCCCGCCGCGGCCAGCGTAAACACCCAGGCAAAGCTCAGAGAGAGCTTCCCGGTGGGCAGCTCCCGTCCGGTGGTGCGGGGATTCTCGGCGTCGTAGCGGATGTCAGCGATGCGGTTGAAGGCCATGGCGGCGCTGCGCCCGCCCACCATGGCCACGATAATCCACAAAAGCTGAGGCGTCGTCGGCCAGCCCTGCGCGGCCAGCAGCGCTCCCAGCAGGGCAAACGGTAGGGCGAATACCGAGTGCTCGAAGCGGATCATCCGCAGGGTGAGCAGAAGCGACCGAAAAGGGAAAAACGAAAACCGAAAATCGGAGTGAGCGCTATCCGCGTCGAGTTTCGATTTTCGCATTTCGAGTTTCGTGTTCATCCTCTCGTGCCTTTCCACTGGTATTGCTTGGGCTGGGGCAGGCCCAGCCGGACGAGCAAGCGGTAGCAGAACTGCGTGACCAGTTCGGCGATGCTGGGGGCGCCGAAGTAGTAGCCCGGTGAGAGGGGAAAATTCACCCCGCCGGCGCGTGCCACCCGGAGCATATTTTCCAGATGAATGGGATTGAGGGGGGTGTCGCGCCAGCAGAGCAACACCGGCCGGCCCTCTTTCAGGTGGACGTCGGCGGCCCGGCGCATCAGGTTGTCGGTGATGCCGTTGGCGATCGCACCCAGCGTCCCCATCGAGCAGGGAATGATCACCATGCCGTCGGTGGGATGGCTGCCGCTGGCAATCGAGGCGCCGATGTTGGCGTTATGCAGGTAGTCGAACTTTTTCGACTTGCTGCCCGCCAGCAGAGAGGGGATTTCGCTCGGGTCCTTGGGCACGAGCTTCAACTCGTCCCGCAGGATGCGCAGCCCGCCGCTCGAAACCACCACGTGCACGCGCTCGACCCGCTTGTCGGCTGCCAGCAGCTCGAGCAAGCGCTGCGCGTAGATGCCGCCCGAGGCCCCGCTGATGCCCACTACAATGGTTTTCTCGTTCATAGGGGGAAAGAGGCATCTTAGGGCGCGCTTCTCCGCCAAGTCAAGGAAAGGCCCGCAACGGCCGCCGCCTTCCTATTTCCCTCCCCGGTTCGTGTATGATTAGGCGGCACAGATACAGATGGGGAGATGTCCCCCAGCCAGCGTGCGCCATGGCTTCCACACAGCCCGGCGAGATTGTTCTTTCCTTCATCCGGAGAATTAACCGGGGAGACGTGGACGGGCTGTGCGCCTTGATGACCGCGGACCATACTTTCGTGGATGCCGGCGGCTATACGCTGCGGGGAGTGGAGGAGATGCGGAAAGCCTGGGACGGCTACTTCCGACTTTTTCCCGACTACAAGATTTCGCCCGAGGAAATCCTGGAGAAAGGCGATCGCGTGGCCGTCTTTGGAGTGGCGGAAGCCACCTACGCGGTCGAGGGCAAGTTGCCCCCAGAGAACCACTGGAAGATTCCCGCCGCTTGGAAGGCTGTGGTGCGAGGCGCCAGGGTCGCGGAATGGCGCGTCTACGCCGATAACCAGCCAGCGCGCAAACTGATGGGTGAGCAGGTTCCGTAGTCCCGCTGAGCGGGGCAGACGGAACCGCAGACGGCTCAATGACTGAGAGTGAAATTCAAAAACTGCTGGAGAGGGTACGCCGCGGCACGCTCAAGCCGGCGGCGGCCTTGGAGCGGCTGCGGCACCTGCCCTTCGAAGACCTGGGCTTCGCCAAGATTGACCACCACCGCTCCTTGCGCCAGGGCTACGCTGAAGTCATCTACGCCCCCGGCAAGCGTCCCGCGCAGGTGGTGAGCATCCTGCGCCGCATGGCGAAAAACCAGCACAACGTGCTCATCACCCGCGCCGACCGCAAGCTCTATCAGCAGGTCAAGCGCGTCGCTCCCCGGGCGCGCTTCCACGAGCTCTCCGGGGTCATCAGCATCCGCAAGAACCGCGAAGTGACGGGCAAAGGTTTGATTCTGGTGGTGGCCGCCGGCACCTCGGACATTCCCGTGGCGGAAGAAGCCTTGGTGACGGCTGAGCTGCTGGGGAACCGCGCCGAGGCCCTTTATGACGTGGGCGTGGCCGGCATCCACCGCCTGATGGGGCATCATAAAAAGCTGGCCGCAGCGCGGGTCATCATCTGCGTCGCCGGGATGGAAGGCGCCCTACCCAGCGTGGTGGGCGGGCTGGTTCGGGTGCCGGTGATTGCCGTGCCCACCAGCATCGGCTACGGGACAAGTTTCTCCGGCCTGGCGGCGCTGCTCGCCATGCTCAACAGTTGCGCTTCGAACGTGGGGGTGGTCAATATTGATAATGGGTTTGGAGCAGGTTGTATGGCGAGTGTTATAAATCGTCTCTGACTGCGACAACGGCTTCCGCCTTCGCTCTTTGAGCTTCGGCGGACAGGTCGGCGCCGGCTACCTCGCCAGCGTGATCAACCGGCTGTGTTCCAGCGGCCAGTAACGAGCGACCAGCGACCAGGAGGATGAAAACCTATATACACACTTTACGCTCTGTCATTCCGAGCGGAGCAAAGAATCTGCTTGTGCCACTCGCAGGAAAAGAGAAAAGCAGACCCCTCGATCCTTCGACTACGCTCAGGACAAGCTGCGCTCGGGGTGACGGAGCCCTTTGCGCAATCGTTTTGGCACGCTGGCAAGAAGCAGGTAATTAGACTCAGCGAGGAGTGAGCGGACAATGGGCAAAGTCTTTCGCAAGCAGGTGTTCGTCTGCACGACCGAGGGAGAAGGGCGCTGCGCCCCCAAGGGCGGGCTCGAAGTCTTGCGCAAGTTCCGCGAGGAGGTGAAGGCGCGCAACCTGGCCGACATTATCGTCACCAAAGTGGGCTGCACCGGCCAGCACCTCACTGGGCCCACAGTGATCGTTCATCCCGATGGCATCTGGTATCAAACAGTGAAGCCGGAGGACGTGGGAGAAATCATCGAGCAGCACCTCCTGGGCGGCAAGCCGATTGAAAGACTCGTCAACCCGGAAATGCGCGTTAAGGCACAGTGACTTCCCGATCCTTCCCCAGGCCGGAGCCCTTCGGCCCTTCGACTTCGCCCAGGGCAAGCAAGCTCAGGGCAAGCCTCGGGCTCGGTTAGGGTAGCGGCGAGGAATGCAATTGGCCCCACTGCAGTGGGGCCACATTCCTCGTCGGCTTTTTTTGGGACAAGCCGGGGCCGACTCCCCCGGTGCAGGGTTGGTCGCCGCTCCCT
>JBHHYS010000059.1:0-13930 GCA_046757645.1 Terriglobia bacterium
AAAGAATAAGGACTTGGTGGCTCGCGTCGTGAGGCGAACACTCCGGGTTTAAGAGCTCACAATTCAGCCAAGCACCCAACCACTATCAGGCGGATCGTAACATGGATTGCTGTTGCGAGTTCTAAAGGACCCACGGGCGTCGGCGTGCGCACCCTGATCCAATTCATCGAAAAATTCCCCGTGGCCCGTTGATTGGTTGGTCGGTTGACTGGTTGATTGGTATTCGGATTGGCGCCCAGGGACCCAGCAAGCATCTCCACGGCTACACCCCTTGCTCCGCGAGGTTCAAGCTTGTCCCATTCAACCACGAAACCGCTCCCAGGTTGGCAACCGCCTTGCCCTAGCTGTCTCGCTGGAAAGGGCTTAGAATAACGGTGAGGCACTGAACATGCGCATCATTTGTGTGGGCTACGGGCGGCTGGGCGCTCAGGTGGTTAAGCTGCTGGACACCCAGAAGCACGAGGTTGTGGTCGTCGACAAGGACCGCGCGACACTCGAGCGCCGCGGCCGCGACCTCCATGCCCGCTTTCTCCTCGGCAATGCCATCGACGAAGATGTCCTCCGCGAAGCCGGGGCCGAGCAGGCCGACGCCCTTTTTGGGCTCAGCCGCGATGAAAACACCAACCTGATGGCCGCCCAGGTGGCCCGCATCGTCTTCAACATCCCCCGCATCTTCGCGGTGGTCTACGACCCGGCCCGCGAGCAGACCTACCGCGCCGCGGGCATCGAAACCCTGCCCATCACCGTCGCCGGCGCCGAATACCTCGTCAGCCAATTGCAGGAAGCTCCCGGCCGGGCAGTTTCGCTCAAGGAGACCTGGGAGAGGGCCAAAGGCCACGCGGCCCAGACTCCCTTGCCCGCGCCGGCCACCGAGGGGCGTGCCCCCGACCAGCCCTTCTACGTGGTGGTGATGGGGGGAGGCCGGGTGGGTTACTTTCTCACCAAGGCGCTGCTCGAGAACAACATTGAGGTGACCATCATCGAGCGGAGCGAAAAAATCTACGAGCTCGTCACCCACCAGGTGGACTGCCCGGTGCTTCTGGGGGACGGCTCCTCTACCCAGGTTCAGGAGCAGGCCGGCGTGGGCCGCGCCAACGTCTTCGTCGCCGTCACCAACCACGACCACGACAACTTGATTGCCTGCCAGATTGCCAAGCAGCGCTTCGGCGTCCCCAAGACCATCGCCCGGGTCAAGAATCCTCGCAACGAAGTGGTGATGCAACAGCTGGGCGTGGACGTCACCGTCAGCTCCACCTCCCTCATCACTTCCCTGATTCAGTCCGAACTCCCCACCAGCCGCATCCGCACCGTGCTCGACCTCCGCACCGGCGGACTGGAATTGATGGAATACAGCCTTGACTCCGATTCCCCCGTCACCGGCAAGCCCCTGCGCGACCTGAACTTGCCCGCCGACTGTAACATTGTCACCGTCATCCGACAGGGCGATGCCATCATCCCCCGCGGCGACTCCGTTTTGCAGAGCGGGGACATGGTATTGACTCTGGTGAGGATTTCCGCGGAACCGGCAGTGCGCAAATTCCTCCTCGGCTCGCCTTAGAGACGGACCGCTGATTGATCCCAGAACCAGGCCGCACTGGCGAGGAGGGAAGGGCGGAGGATCGAAGCACCGCGGTGGGGTTCGCGGCGAGTCGCCGTAGCGAGGGGAGACGAACTATTCTGCTTGAGGAGGGGCCGACCGGGGCGTGGTCAGGAACTGAAGCTTCTTGTAGGCCCGGCCGAGTTGGTTGCGCAGCTCGTCCACACCCGGGGTCGACGCGGTGATGTGCCCGGCGCCAATCTCGGCTTCGATGGCCTGCAGCAGCGCTCGAGCGCGCTGGATACGCTGGGAAGTAAGCAGCCAGGTGGCCCGCTGACTGCTGCTGAATTCATCCACCACCGAGTTCAGCGCCGACCACACCGTGGCGCGCAGGTGATCCACCGCTTCGCTCAATTCCCCCAGGGCGCTCTCCGGCAGGGTGGTGTGCACCAAGTAGCGGTCAGCCTCTTTCAAGTTGAGCGTCAGCCGTCTGATGGTTTCATTGAAGTGGGGCGGCACCCGCATCCCCCGGCCTATTTCCCCGATCACCACTAGTCTCCCCTATGTTGCGCTCCCGCTGAGCGCCTTCTTTAATTGCACTCCCCTGTGCGCTTTACACAGCCTAGTCCCGTGGCTGCGGCTCTGTCAATCCCGCTCCGGCGCCGTCGAACTCACTCCGGAGCGCCCTTCTCTATCTCCCGCACAGGCGGGCCAGGCGCTCGTAGAGGCGCTCCACGCTCTGGAAGAGGTCCTGGATACCCTCGCTCTCAAAGCTCACTTCGTTGGCGTCCATATCCATGGCCAGGTCGTGGCACAGGCGCGTGGTGCGCCGGATGCGCTCCGCGGTGAGCAGGGGAAGGACAGCGTAGGCGTCGCGTTTCTGCGCCCGCAAATTGACCCACTGCTGGGCTGCCCCGGCGGTGCGGCGCAGGTGGTCCACGGCGTCGCGGAACTCCCCCAGCACCCGGGGATCGATGCCGCCCGTCTGCATGGCTTGCTCCAGGGCGTGCAGGGCGGCGGCCGCCCTCTGCGAGAGGGTTGAAAGTCCATCGTAGGCGGTCCCCATCTTCACTTCCTCCAGGCGGAGGCTTGCGCCTCCGGCGCCTGGCGGCTTGCGCGCTCCGCGCCTACGTTCCCGCCACGGTCATGGCGGCGATTTCGACCGTGGGGGCCGAAAACTGTCCGCGAAACTCCAGGTCGGCTCCGACCTTCCCCACTCCTTCCAGCATACTGCGCAGGTTTCCACTGATGGTGATCTCGTGTACCGCATGGGCGAACTGCCCGTTCTCAATCCACAGTCCGAAGGCTCCCCGGGAATAGTCGCCCGTCACCAAAGCTACTCCCTGGCCCAGCAGCCTCGTGACGTAAAGACCGCGCTCGACCGAGCCCACAATCGCCTCCGGCGCATGCGGCCCGGCTGCCAGGTAGAAATTGCTCGGGGCCTCGCCGTTGCCCGTACCGTTACCGGTGCTTCTCCGATTCAACTTGCGCGCCGAATAGCTGCCGCACAGATAGTTGCGCAGCACACCATTTTCCACCACCAGGGTGCGCTGCGACGCTACTCCCTCGCGGTCAAACGGCCGCGTCCCCAGCCCCCCGGGCAGCAACCCGTCATCCACAATCGTCACTCCCTCCGATCCCACCTTTTGCCCCAGGGCGTCCACTAGAAATGACCGCCGCAAGTAGATGGCCTCGCCCGTCACCGCGGTAAACAAATCGTAGAGCAATTCCGCTGCCAAAAGCGGCTCAAATACCACCGGCACCTCTTGCGTGCCCACCTTCCGCGCCCCGAAGTGCCGCCGCACCCGCTCCACCGTGGTCCGGGCTACCTGTTCGGGCGACTCCAGCTTTTCCTTCTGCCGCGCGGCGCTGTACCAATGATCAGACACCTGCGCCTGGCTGGCTGATTCCTGTCCGAGTAGGTGCAGCGCCAGGCTGCCGCTGGTCGCCCGGTATTGCCCCCGAAATCCGCGGGTGTTGAGCAGCCAAACCTGCCCGCGGCTGGTGTGGAAGCCGGCCCCACCCGAGTTCCGCACCCGCGGGTCGAGCCGCAGGCCGATTGCCTCGGTCTCGCGCGCCAGGCCGATCTTCTCCGCGGGGCTGAGGCTTTCGAGATTCGGATCATAGAGAGCAAGACCCTCTGCACGGGGCGGCCTCCGGATCTCCTCGGGCAGTCCGGCAAAGGGATCCTGACCCGCCTGCCGGGCACGCTCCACCGCGCGCTGCACAAGTCCGGCGAGCGTTTCCGCGCGCAGGTCGGAGGTGCTGGCCCGGGCCAGGCGCTGATCCACGAACACCCGCAGGTGCAGGGCACGTGCCGTCGCCTGGGTCAAGCTTTCCACGGTGCCGTGGCGCACGTGCGTCGAAAACTGTGTGGACTCGTGCGCCCAGACTTCCGCGTCTTCGGCGCCGGCTGCCCGCGCCCGCTCCAGCACCCGCTCGGCAAGTTGCTCCATTTTCTGTCTATGTTTCCTGCGGCGCAAACGGCCAACGACCATGCTTGACTCGAACTGATTTCAAATCCCGATACAGTGGTCGGTGATACCTTTTGTAGCTGGCCCGACCAGTGACCGTTGTGTGTGAACGTGAGGGTCCTGCAATTTGAATATGTATGGGCCCGTTCTTTTTCCTTCTATTGGCCCATACGCCTATGGCAACCACCAACGCGCGTTGCCTGCCTCCCTTGAACTTTCTGACATCTCCAGGTCTCATCATGGGAAGGTCCTCTTTGACTTTGGTGGGGCAGACATTCCTGTCTGCCGCACCCCGTTAGTGGAGAACCGTGACGTTAGTTCCGTCCTCCTACGGTCATGCGGGCGATCTTCACCGTCGGGGTGCCGACGCCTACCGGAGCCGCCTGGCCATTCTTCCCGCACGTCCAGGCACCGGAGTCCACTACCAGGTCGTGTCCCACGGCCACGATGTTCTGCAGGATGTCCACCCCGCTGCCAATCAGGGTGGCGCCTTTCACCGGGCGGGTGATGCGGCCGCCTTCGATCAGATAGGCTTCGTGCATCGAGAAGGTGAACTTCCCCGCGGCCGGCTCCACTTGGCCGCCGCTGAAGGCTTTGCAGTAGATGCCCCGCGCCACCGAACGCACGATTGCCTCCGGGTCGGCGTCCCCGGCGGCCAGGTAGGTGTTCGTCATTCGGGGCAGGGGAATCGAAGCGTAGTCCTGCCGCCGCCCGTTCCCCGTGGGCGCCATCTTCAGCAGCCGTGCCGACAACCGGTCTTGCAGGTAGGCGCGCAACACCCCGTTTTCAATCAGCACCGTGGCCTGGCGGGGGATGGTGCCCTCGCCGTCCACGTTCACTGAGCCGCGCAGGCCCGGCAGGGTGGCGTCGTCCACCACCGTGCACAACTCGGTCGCCACCCGCTCGCCCAGCCGCCCGCTGAACACCGACATTTTTTTGCGGTTGGCATCGGCTTCCAGAGGATGGCCCACCGATTCGTGCAGCAGCACGCCGCTGGCCCCGGCCGCCAGCACCACCGGCAGCTCGCCCGCCGGCGCATTCACCGCTCCCAGCAGGGTGGCCGCCTGCTCGGTGGCTTCCCGCGCCAGGCTTTCGGCCCGCGCGGGGGAAAACGCTTCCAGGCCGGCGCGCAGACCGAGATTCTTCGAGCCAGCCTGGCGATTGCCGTCGGCCTCGACGATCACGCTGACCCCGAAGGTAAACAGGGGTTGGGTGTCGGCTACGAGTTCGCCGGCACTGTTGGCGATCAACACCTGCCGCCATTCGTCGCTCCAACTGGCGCCGACCTCGCGCACCCGGGCGTCGGCGGCGCGGGCCGCGGCATCAGCCGCTCGCAGGAATTCGGTTTTTGCCTTCATCGGAGCCCGGTGCGCCGGCTGGGCGGCAGGATAGCGAGAGGGCACCGCCTGTGGCGTCAGATTGACGCGCATTCCCTCGGAGGGCCCGCGGGCGATTGCTGCGGCGGTGCGCGCGGCTTCGAGCAAGCTCTCCCTCGAGAGTGCGTTTGTATAGGCGTAGCCGGTCTGCTCGCCGGCAACCACGCGCACCCCCGCCCCCAGCGCCACCGCTTCGCTCGATTCCTTGAGCAGGCTTTCTTCCAGGTGCAGGGCCGTGTGCTGGCGGTGCTCGACGTAGACGTCGGCAAAGTCGCCGCGGCACCTGAGCGCTTCAGCCAAGATCCGCTCCAGCCGCGAGGGGTCTAGCCCGTGTTGCTGGGCGAAAAAGTCGAGTGCGCTCACATCTTCTCCGGGATTTCGATTCCCAGCAGGTCCAGGGCCTGAGTGAGCTGCCGCTGCACCAAGTCGGTCAGCAACAGCAGGAAGGTTTTTCGCTCCGGGTCGGCCTCGCTGAGGATGTGATGCTTGTGATAGAAAAGATTGAACTGCTGCGCCAGCCCGAAGGCCCACTTGGCCACCAGCGCCGGTTCCTGCTGGTTGACGCCGATGCGGGCGATGCGGCGCAATTCCGCCGCCTGGCCTGCGAGCTCCCAGAGGTCGTCACCGCCGCTCTCCACGCCCAAAAAACGCTGCGCCGCCTGCGGGGAAACACGCGCCGGAAGCTCCTCCGGGCGGGCGTCCGGTTCACGCTCCTGCCATTTGCGAAAGATGTTGCGCGCCCGCACCACCGAGTATTGCAGGTAGGGACCGGTTTCCCCCTCGAAGTTGAGCGCCTCCTTGAAGTCGAAGGCAATCACCGAGCTTCGGGTGAACCGCAACATAAAAAACCGCAGCCCGGCCACCGCAATCTTGTGGGCGAGCGCATCCTGCCGGGCCGGCTCCAGGTCCGGGTGGCGGGCCGCCACTTCCCGCCGCGCGCTCGCTTCCAGGGCGTCGAGCAGCTCGTCGGCTTTCACCCCCTGCCCTTTGCGGCCGGACACTTCGGCGAAGGGGCGTTTTTCCTCTTCGGGGGATAGCTCGATTCCCAGCTCGCGCGCGCAGCGGGGCGAGAGCCCCACCATCTCGTAGGAAAAGTGCACCGAGCGCGCGGCTTGCTCCCGGTAGCCCAGCGCCTGCACACCCGCGGCCACGATGGTTTGCAGGTAGCTTTGCCGCGAATCGATGACGTTGTAGACGCTGGCGGCGTGCCCAAAGGCGGGGGCCCCGGACTCACCATTCACGCCACTCATCCAGACCACGTGCCCTCCGGGGTAGGTGTAGAAGCGCCGGTAGCCGAAGTCGCGCCCCAGCAAGCCAAACTTCCACAACTGGTAGGCGATGTCCTTCCCCACGTAGGTGACGGTTCCGTTTGAGCGCACGATAACTTTCGCGTCGTCGAGCTCCCCCGAAGCGGCGGTGGCGCTCTCGTTTTCTCCTGCCTCCGCATCCGGGGCCGTCCCGCTCTGCGGGAGCCCGGTGCGCATCACCCAGCAACCTTTGTTTTTTCCCGTAGAAGCGAGCTCAATCGCCCGGCGCTGCTTGAGTTGCTCGAACGCCGCTTCCCAAAACTTCAGCCGCAGGATTTCGCTTTCCCGGGGCAGCAGGTCGTACTCAACCCCCAGGCGCTGCATGGTATCCAGGTGGCAGCGGACGATCGTCGTGGATACCAGGTCGGCCAGCCGCGCCGTCTCGCCCCGGCCGGCTTCAATCGCCTTCAGCGCTGCTTCCCGTTGCGCCAGCCGCTCGGGGTCCTCCTGGTAGTATCGCGTCACCCGGGCGTAGAGGTCCCAGCAGTAGTGGTCGAGGCGGGGACTCTTCTGCCGGGCAAGCTTCTCCACCTCGGCGAGTGACTTTTTTTCCAGTTGCTCGAACCCCACCACCACGTCCGCCACCTGCACGCCGGTGTTGTCGATGTAGTTCTGGACTTCAACCCGCTGGCCGCTGAAGCGCAACAGCCGCACGAAGCTGTCGCCCAGCACGGCGTTCCGCAGGTGGCCGATGTGCGCCGCTTTGTTCGGGTTGATGTTGGTGTGCTCGACGATGATTTTCTCTGCCGCCGGCTCGGCGGCTGCCACCGGCTGGCGCGCCGCGGCCACCGCCCTCTGGAACACGTGGCCACGCTCAAAGCGGAAGTTGATGTAGCCGGCCCCGGCCACCTCCGCCCGCTCCACGCCTGTCACCGGGGGCAGCGCAGCCAGGATGTCACTGGCAATCTCGCCCGGGGAACGCTTCAGGCGCCGGGCGAGCTCGAAGGGCAGGGGACAGGCGGCGTCGCCCAGCTTGACCTGCGGGGGTTTTTCCAGAACGACGGAGTTGACGTCTAGGTCGAAGCGTTTCTTCACCGCCGCGCGCACGGCGTTCTGGAGAGCCCGGTGAAGTTCGTCAATCACTCGCCACGCTTCTCCTGTCCAAATCCGCCATTATAGTGAGGGGCGCACGCAGCGTCAAAACTACCGCCCCGGCAGCCGGCCCCCTCCGCGGGGCGGGTCGGCGGGCTGTGCTATAGTAAGGGAGTTTCGCTTGGGGAGAACGGTGGAGAGCGACCGGGAAACCGTGGGGCGCTGGTTGGTCGAGGCCGAGCGCATTGCTGTGCTCACCGGGGCCGGCATTTCGTACGAAAGCGGCGTCCCGGTTTTCCGCGGTCGGCATGGCCTCTGGCGGCAATACCGCCCCGAGCAACTGGCCACTCCGGCAGCCTTTGCGCGCAACCCGCGCCTGGTGTGGGAGTGGTACGACTGGCGACGCTCGCTGGTGGCGCGCGCTCAGCCCAACCCGGGCCACTACGCCCTGGTGGAGCTCGAGCGGTCCCGCTCGGCGGGAGAGTTCACCTTGATCACCCAGAACGTGGACGGCCTCCACGACCGCGCCGGCTCCCGCAACCTGCTCAAACTCCACGGCGACCTGTGGACGCTGCGCTGTCTGGGCTGTGGCCGCGAGAGCGTCAGCCACGATGTTCCTTTGCAGGAGCTACCGCCGCGCTGTAGCTGTGGCGGGCTGCTGCGCCCCGGCGTGGTCTGGTTCGGGGAAGCTTTGCCCGAGGGTGTGCTGCGCGAGGCCCTGGGGGCAGCCCAGCGGGCCCAGGTGTTGCTGGTGGTTGGCACCTCAGCGCTGGTTCAGCCTGCCGCCAGTTTGCCGCTCGTCGCCCAGCAAGCCGGGGCGCGGGTGGTCGAAGTCAATCCCGAGGAAACACCGTTGTCGGCCGCGGCGGACGCCAGCTTTCGCGGCCCGGCGGGAGAAATCGTGCCGCGCTTGGTGGAGGTAGCGCTCCGGCAATGAAACTGTGCTACCTCGACTGCTTTTCCGGCATCAGCGGCGATATGTTTTTGGGCGCGCTGGTGGATGCGGGTTTGCCGGCGGTGACCCTGGAGAGCGAGCTGCGCAAGCTGAAGCTCGAGGCCTGGACCCTGGCGGTGGAGCGCGTGCAGCGCGGTGAACTCACCGCCACCAAACTGGACTTCAAGACCAGCGAAACCCACCAGCAGCGCACCTGGAAGTCTATCCGGGAGTTGATTCGTTCGAGTGAGTTGAGCGAGCGCGTCCGGGAACGCGCCGAAACCGTTTTCGCGCGCCTCGCCGAGGTAGAAGCGCGCATCCACGGAATTGCCCCCGACACCGTCCACTTCCACGAAGTGGGCGCGCTGGATTCGGTCCTGGACATTGTGGGCGCTAGTGTCGCCCTGGAGGCCCTGGGAACTGAAACATTGCTGGCCTCAGCTCTGAACGTGGGCACCGGGACGGTTGAGACTGCGCACGGAACCTTTCCCGTCCCCGCTCCGGCAACTGCGGAACTGCTGAAAGGGGCGCCGGTGTATTCCAGCGGCGTGGAAGGCGAACTGGTCACGCCCACCGGCGCGGCGCTGGTGGCAACCTTGGCGGCCAGCTATGGCCCGCTGCCCCGGATGACGGTGTCGGCGGTGGGCTACGGGGCAGGCCGCCGCGACCGGAAGGAGCGCCCCAATGTGTTGCGGGTGTTTCTCGGTGAAAGTGCCCAGGCTGCGGTCAGCCCCGAGGAGCCCACCGTGGCCGTGCTTGAAGCCAACCTGGATGACATGAGCCCCCTGATTGGGGGCTACTTTATGGAAGAGGCTCTGGGGGCGGGCGCGCTGGATATTTTCTACACCCCGGTGCAAATGAAGAAGAATCGCCCCGGCCTGGTGTTGACGGTGATCTGTCCTCCGGACCGCGCCGATGCCCTCAGCGAGCTGATTTTTCGGCAGACCACCACCATCGGCCTCCGCCTCTACCACGCCCGCCGGCGCGTGCTGGAGCGCCGGTTTGTGACCGTGGAGACGCCGCTGGGGCCGGTGCGCATCAAGCTGGCCACGCTGAACGGGCGGGTGCTGAACGCCGCCCCCGAGTACGAAGACTGCCGACGCCTGGCCCGAGAAAACGCAGTGCCCTTGAAGCAGGTGCTGGCCGACGCCCAGTTCTATTTCCGCCAGCAGTACAAGGAATCTGCCTGATGCCCAAGTTCTATCTGACCACGCCGCTTTACTACGTGAACGCCCGGCCCCATCTGGGCCACACCTACACCACCATCGTCGCCGACGTCATCGCTCGCTACAAGCGGATGCAGGGCTTCGAGGTGGTCTTCCTGAGCGGCACCGATGAGCATGGCCAGAAGGTGGAGCAATCGGCCCGCGCGGCCGGCCAGGAGCCGCAGGCGTTTGTGGATGAGGTGGCCGCCGCCTACCAGCGGCTGTGGAAGACGTTGGGACTGGACTACGACCGCTTCATTCGCACCAGCGAACCCCGCCACGCCGCTGGGGTCAAGAAACTTTTTCAGGCGACCCAGAAAGCCGGCTACATTTACAAGGGCAAGTACAAAGGCCTCTACTGCGTCTTCGACGAACTCTATGTCACCGACCCCACCCCGGACCGGCGCTGCCCGGAGTGCGGGCGGGCCCCGCAGCCGGTCGAAGAGGAGAACTACTTCTTCCGGCTCTCCGCCTTCCAGGAGCAGCTTCTGGCCCACTACGAAAAGCATCCCGAATTCATCCAGCCGGAAAGCCGCCGGAACGAGGTGGTCAGCTTTGTCCGCCGCGGCCTGCGCGACCTCTCCATCTCCCGCACCAAACTCCGCTGGGGCATCCCCCTGCCCACCAACGACGGCCACGTGTTCTACGTTTGGTTCGACGCCCTCACCGGCTACCTGAGCGGCATCGGCTACGGGGCCAGCGGCGCGGCGGCCAACGAGTTCGCGCGGCTTTGGCCCGCCGACCTGCAGTTGGTCGGCAAGGAAATCGTGCGCTTCCATGCGGTGTACTGGCCCGCCTTCCTGCTGGCGGCCAATCTACCCTTGCCGAAAACCATCTACGCTCACGGTTGGTGGCTGTTCGAAGAAGAAAAGATGTCAAAGTCGCGCGGCAACATCATCCACGCGGAACCCATCCACCGCGTGGTGGGCAGCGAGGCCTTGCGCTACTTTCTGCTGCGGGAGATGGTCTTCGGCCAGGACGGCAGCTTCAGCTACGACGCCCTGGTGACGCGCACCAACAGCGATCTGGCCAACGACTACGGCAATCTGGTGTCCCGCCTGCTCACCATGGTAGAGCGGTATTTCGACGGAGAAATCCCCTATCCGTCGGCGGGCGCCGACCGCACGGCCAAGGAGCGCGAGGTGGCGGCGGTGGCCGAAAAAAGCATCCGGACATTCCAGCAGTGCTTCGACCGTTACGACTTTTCCCGGGGGCTGGAAGCCGTCTGGGCACTGGTGGCTGCGATCAACAAATATCTGGTGGAGACTGAGCCTTGGGCGCTGGCGGAAGACTCGGAGCGGCGGCCGCGGTTGGCCACCGTGCTGTGGACCGCGGCAGAAGGGCTGCGCATCGCCACCATCCTGCTCTATCCCGTGATCCCCACGGCGGCCGAACGCGTCTGGCAGCAGCTTGGGCTGGAGAGAGAGCTGGCGGCGGTGAAGCTGGGCGAGCCGCACTGGGGCCGGCTTCCCACCGGCTCCCGCATCGGTCGCATTGAGTCGGTCTTCCCCCGCCTGGAGAAGTCAGCGGCGATCGAGCAGATGCGAACGCTTGAGGAAGAATTCACCCGTGCGCCCGCGGCGCGAGGAGGTGTGGTGCCGGCAGAGGAAAAGAATTGGATTAGCCTGGATGAATTCAGCAAAGTAGAGATGCGGGTGGGCGAAGTGCGCTCCGCGGAGCGAGTGCCGGGAGCGAAGAAGCTCCTGAAGATGATGGTGGACGTGGGCGAGGAAGTGCGCCAGGTGGTGGCGGGCATCGCCGAGGCTTACGCCCCCGAAGAGCTCCGGGGCAAAAAAGTGGTCATAGTGACCAACCTCCAGCCGCGGAAAATTCGCGGCGTGGAGTCGAACGGGATGATTGTGGCCGCCACGGTCGGCGAGCAGGGCCGGCCGGTGCTCGTCACCTTCACCGAAGATGTTCCGGTCGGTGCCCGCCTGAAATAACCCCGGTGGCCTTCACCGACTCTCATGCACATCTCGACGATGCCCGCTTCGATCCCGACCGCGCTGCCGTGCTCGCCCGCGCCCGCCAGGCCGGGGTGGACCGCATCTTGACGATTGCCAGCGGCACACCGGCCGCGCCGAATTCGAGAAGACACTGGCGCTGGTCGAGGCGCATGATTTTCTCTGGGCGGCTGTTGGTGTGCATCCTCACCAGGCGGGTCACGCTGGCAAAGACCTGCTTGCCGAACTGGACGCCCTGGTGCAGAACCCGCGCGTGCTCGCCTGGGGCGAGATCGGACTCGACTACCACTACGAGCATTCGCCGCGGGACGTGCAACAGGCTGTGTTGCGCCAACAGCTTGAGTGGGCCCGGGCCCGCAAGCTGCCGGTGATCATTCATTGCCGGGAGGCCTGGGACGACTGCCTGAAAATTCTCGGCCAAGAATGGGCCGCCAGCGGCCTGGGCGGTATCCTGCATTGCTTCAGCGGCACCGCGGAGGTGGCGCGGCAGGGCGCTGAGTGGGGCTTCTTGATTTCCTTCGCGGGAAACGTTACCTTTCCCCGGGCGGAGCAGATTCGTGCTGCCGCCCGGGCGGTTCCCGCCGCGGACTTGCTGATTGAGACGGACTGCCCCTACTTGGCACCGCAAGCCGTTCGGGGAAAGCGCAACGAGCCCGCCCAGGTAGTCGAAGTCGCGGCGGCCCTGGGTGTGTTGCGCGGATTGAGCTGCGAGGAAGTGGGAGCCCTGACGAGCGAGAACTTTTTGCGGCTCTTCCCGCGGGTGCCGAACTAAGGAAGCAAAACAGAGGGCACCACCATCAAACCCGCCATCAACAACAAGGCCACGCTCGACATCAGCGAAGTGTTCGATTTGGTTCGGGGCGACCTCGTGCGGGTTGAAGAGGAGCTGGGCCGATGCAGCGCCTCCGCCATCGAGCCGGTGGCCGCCATCGCCCGTTACCTGCAAAGCGGCGGGGGGAAGCGGCTGCGGCCGGCGCTCCACCTGCTGGCGGCCGGGTTTTGCGGCTACCAGGGGCCCTCGGCGGTTCACCTGGGCGCGGTGCTGGAGCTGCTCCACACCGCCACCCTGATGCACGACGACGTCATCGACGGCGCCGACACCCGGCGCGGCCGCGCCTCCACCAACCGGCGCTGGGGCAACCCTATGACCGTGTTGACGGGAGACTGGCTCTACATGCAGGCCTTTCGCGTCGCTCTGGCGGAGCGCAACCTGCGCATCCTTGACATCCTCATCGAGCTCACCCAGATGATGGTGGAAGGCGAGCTTGTGCAGCTCACCCAGCTGGGGCGGGCCGACATCAGCGAGGACGAAGCCCTGGACATCTCCCGCCGCAAGACCGCCTGCCTCTTCGCCGCCTGCCTGCGCCTGGGAGCGACGCTCGGAGGAAAGAGCCAGGCGGAGGAGGAGCAGCTCGCGCGCTACGGCCTCAACCTGGGAATGGCCTTCCAGATTATTGACGACCTGCTCGACTTTACCGCCACCTCCGAGCGGCTGGGGAAACCGGTGGTGAACGACCTGCGGGAAGGCAAGGTGACTCTGCCGCTGGTCTATGCCTTGCAGCAAGCCCCCGCCGTAGCGCGGAAAAAAGTGGAAACCGTCTTGGCGGAAAGGGAATTTGGCTCCGTCTCGGCGGAGGAGATTGTGGCGCTGGTGCGGGACTCGGGCGCCGTGGAACAGAGCCGAGCCTGCGCCCAGGGTTTCGTCGCCGAGGCCTATCGTTGTTTGGAACCATTCCCCGCCTCTCCCTACAAGCGGGCGCTCGAAGCGGTGCCGCAGTTCATCCTCCATCGCGACTACTAGCCGGATGCTGCGGCAGCCTGACCAATGACACAGG
Source organism: Terriglobia bacterium (assembly GCA_046757645.1). GTDB lineage: Bacteria > Acidobacteriota > Terriglobia > Acidiferrales > 2-02-FULL-67-57 > JBHHYS01. The sequence goes on from JBHHYS010000059.1 coordinate 13,665, forward strand.
GCACAGCTTCACTTTCGACGCTGAACGCCGCGCCGTCTCCGTCGACGGCGGCACTGCAACTTATACTTACGATGCCGGCAACCTGCGGGTAAAGAAAGTGGCCGGGGCCACCACCACACTCTACGTTTTCTCCGGGACCAAGGTGATTCCGGAATACGCTGCGGGGGCCGACCCCGCTTCCCCCACTAAGGAATATATCTACTCGGGTAGCCAGCTCCTGGCCACAGAAGAGGGCAGCACCACGAAGTACTACCATCCCGACCATT
>JBHHYS010000060.1:0-13486 GCA_046757645.1 Terriglobia bacterium
TACCCATCGATGTGGAGGAGCTGGGAGTGGATTTGCTCAGCCTCTCCGGGCACAAGTTCCACGGACCGAAAGGCATCGGTGCGCTGTATGTGCGAAAAGGAGTGAAGCCGGAATCCCTGGTCCACGGCGGACAACAAGAGCAGGGGCTGCGAGCGGGCACCGAGAATGTGCCCGCCATCGTAGGCATGGGAAAGGCCGCAGAACTGGCGCCGGTAGCGCTGCGAGAAATGGATCAAGTTCGGCGATTGCGTGACCGTCTGGAGCAGGGGGTCAAGAAACTGGTTCCGGGAGCGCGCTTGAACGGCCATCCGGAAAAAAGGCTGCCCAACACCCTGAACATGACGCTGCCCCGATTGCGGGGCGAATCTCTCGTCGTGGCCCTGGACCAAAAAGGGATCGCACTTTCATCGGGGTCGGCATGCAAATCGGGCTCGCCGGAGCCCTCCCACGTCCTACTCGCCATGGGAATGAGCGCCGAGGACGCCCATTGTGCGGTGCGCTTCTCCCTCTCCAGCAAGACAACCGAGAAGGACATAGAGCAGACCCTGACAGCGCTGGAGCAAGTCCTGGTAGAGATGGCGACTACCGTCAGATTCCTGCCCTGCAAGTAGGGGGGCCCGAGGCAAAACCCGCACCCGGGATCAGAATCAAGAAGGTGCCCGATTGCCTCGGCCGCGGCGGGTAATCAAAAGCTGGCCCTTGAATGCCGCCGCGATAATCGCCCCTCGGATCAGAACGTATCAGAAACGCCGGAGGCGGCCCACCGGGGGGAGGCAGAGAGAGACAAATGGCCAGGCCTCCTGGCCGTGCCAGAAGCATTTACTCTGGGAGCTAAGGGTAGGTGCCCGCGGGTTCAGGCCGAGGAGCGCACCGCCTCCAGGCGGCGGGAGACGGCCCGTGGGATTGACGCCAGCCGCGCGGCCAGCTTGCGCTTGAACTCGGCTAGTTGCAGGGGCCGCAAGCTTTCCCCGGAGCGAACTGTGAGGACCACGGGCCGGCGGGGGAACTCCTTGCGGCGGTCGAGTTCCAACCCGGCGCGGCGGAGCAACTCGTCGAAGAGCACGGTGCGGTCGCTGGGGCTCGACCCCCACAGCCAGAGCTCCTCTTCCTCCCGCTGCAGATAGCGGAGCACGCGCTGCAGACGAGCCAGAAGCCGCTCCGGCGTGCTGGCCAGAAAGTAAACCCGCAGCGTCCAGCCGCGCTCCACAAAGCGGGCCTCGAGGCGCACCTCGTACTTGCCCACCTGGTTCGGCTCCACGCTAATCCGGTAGGTGTTGAGACTCGCCTGAGGCACAAGGCACCTCGCTTGGGAGGTATCTCCGTCCCCGTCCGGAACGGACCTCCGATTCGAGCCAGTTGGTGACGCTCCCCGGGGAGGAGTTGAGTCTAGCCCAAGGGGGTGACAAAGACAAGCGAGACCGCGCTTCCGATAACATATTGATTACATTTACGTTATGGAACGGCCCGGACGGGCCCCAGTCGATCAAGGCCACCAGACCGCAAACCTCTCTGGCGAGGGCTATTAGCCTACTCCAAAAGCACTATGGGAATATTTCGTCGAAAGTACAGATGACTGCATGCGAATGTATAGCTGGCTGGGGCGGGTTCCCCGGCCGCACGCACAACGCAGTGGGCAGACCAGCCGACCGGGCGGCGTCGAGCTCGGCAGTCACATCCGAAACAAAAAGGATTTCCGACGGTTGCCGCTGCAAGACAGCCGCAATACGCCGATAGCTCTGCGGGTCTCTTTTCGCTCCGGTGGTAGTGTCGAAATATTCGCGAATAAATCTTGTCAGATCGCCGGCGGAGGTATGGGCGAAAAGCAATTTTTGCGCCAGGACACTGCCCGAAGAAAAAATGCAAATGTCCTTTTTCTGCCCCTGCCAGCGAGCCAGGGCTGGGGGCAGGTCATCAAAAACTTGGCCTCGGAGTTCGCCGGTTCGATATCCTTCTTCCCAGATTTTCCCCTGAAGCGATTTCAAGGGCGTGGATTTTCGCTCCTGATCCATCAGCCAGTGGATGTAGGCCACGATGGAATCCAGTTGCGCTTCGGGAGAACAGTTCCCCAGCCGAGAGAGGTCGAGACCTCGGCGGCTGTCAGCAGCGTGCTCCTCCCGCAAGCCAGCGATATCGGCGCGCACCTCCGCGGAGGAAAGATGCGCCGCGAGATACGCCTTCACCCGCGCGCGCGCGTAGGGGAACAAAATCTGGTAGACGAATTCCACGGACGTGGTGGTGCCCTCGATGTCCAGCACGATGGCCTGCACCAGTACGTCGTGGAGTCGTAGGGTCAAGAGAGAGTGAGCTTCCTCGGGGGAGGAAAATAGGAAGATCCCAGACAAACAGGTTGATAATTGCGGTCGATGCCGCTGTCCGTGTAGTGCGGTACCCAGCCGGCCGCATCCTGGAAGAGCCGGATGGCGCGGATCTGGCGATCGGCGCAAAGGTCGAACCAGTGCCAGGTGCCGGCGGGCACGCCGATCAAATCACCCGCCCCCACTTCGATGGCCACCACCGGCCCGTGCCGCGGACGGATGTGAAACAATCCCCGGCCGCGAATGATGAAGCGCACTTCATCTTCATCGTGCCAGTGTTCACGATTGAATTTCGCCAGCATCGCCTCCAGCCCTGGTGTGTCGGGGTTGACGTCGATGATGTCGGCAGTTACGTAGCCTCCGCGCCCCTTGAGTTTTTCGATTTCGGCGGCGTAAGCGGAGAGAATGACCTCCGGCGGGGCACCCGCGTCCACGGGGTGGGTCGCTTCCCAGCGTTCGTAATCGATGCCGATGCGGGCGAGGTAGTCCGCAACCGCTTCTACGTTGCGCAGGCTTCGATTCTCATCAGGAACTCTGACGATCGCCATGATTCCTTGCCTCCTCCCTCAACCTCCCAGCCAAAGAGTTTACCTCAAGGGGAAGTCATCTTAGAAGTATGCCCCGCCACGGCATAGGTACGGCCCATCACCTCCAACAAGAATTCCAAAATCTCCAGGTGGCGTTTTGCCTGGGCGAAGTCTTCACCCCAGGTGTAGAGACCATGACGTCGCAGCAGAAATCCATGGGTGGAGGGATGCTGCCGCAGCGTCTCTTCGACGCACTGGGCGAGCGCCTCTATGTCCTGCGAATTTTCGATGATGGGCAACCACTCCCGATGCGTATGCGTAAGAACTCCTTCTAACCCTTTGAGCATCTCGTAGCCTTCGATCAACAATCCCCCCTCGCCGGCATGAACCTCGGAAAGGATTGTGCTCCACAGCGAGTGCGTGTGCAACACCGCACCCGCTTGCCGCACCCGGGCCACCATGAGATGCAGCTGCGTCTCCGACGAAGGCTGGCCGGAGCCTGCGGCCAATTTTCCGTAGGCGTCCACTTGCACCACCTGTTTCGCCGTAAGCTGGCCCTTGTCCACCCCAGTGGCAGTAATCGCCAGCCGGAAGGGATGATGGCCTACCACTGCACTGAAGTTCCCACTCGTACCCAACGCCCAGCCGCGGGCAGCGCAGTCGCGTCCCAGTGCGGTCAGGAGCTGGGTCAGTTGTGAATACGAGCGTGGCATGCCAGTTTTTCTGGGAGCCCTCTCTCTGCCACATACGGGCCCTAAAAAGCAATTATCACAAAAAAAACTTTGTTAATTCAAGGGGGAGTGGGCTGCGGGGAAAGCAGACTAGCTCTGCCGGGTGAGTCGGCTGATGGCCGCCTGGTTGAGCTGGAGTTTCCCTTCGGCGAGCAAGCGCTTCTTCACGCTCTCGGTGAAGATGGCCCAGGCCAGGCCGCGCTTCTGATCGAGCAGGGCGTTCCGGAGGTTTTTCTTCTCCTCCGAGGAAAGTCGGCTCGGGTCGGCTTCCTCGCGGGCGATCACCCGCAATACCATCCAGTTGCCTCCGACCGGAAAGGCGGGACTGACCTCACCCACCCCCAGGCTGAAAGCCACCGGGGCGATGTCGGCTGCCGGCCCCAGCTCGGGGAGGGAACCCTCGCGGCCGAAACTCTGCGTGGTCTTCACCGCCCACCCCTCTTGCCGGGCGGGCCGGCGCAGCCCCCCGCTCTTTTCCGCCTGGGCGGCAAGTCGTTGCGCGGCCCCTCGGGCGCCTTCCGCCCCGCGTTCTTCCCGGTAGGCCCGGGCCACCGGCACCCGCACCTCCTCGAAGTCAGCCACGTGCGCCGGGGAAACCTCTTCCAACTGCAACAAGACATAGCCGGGCCGAACCGCCACGGGTTCGCTCACCGGCGCCGTCGGCTGCCCCGCGCTCTCGGCGGGCAGGCGAAAGGCTGCGTCCTGGAACTCCTGGCTCTCGCCGAGCTGAGGAAGCGGCGCATTGCGAGGGAACAGAGGGGACTCGCGCACCGGCCAGCCCAGCTCCTTCGCTGCATCCTCGAGGGTTTTGCCCGCCCGCACGGCTTCCACAATGCTCTGGGCCTCTTCCAGCGCCCGCTGGCGGACTTTCCGGTCCTTGAGTACAGGCTCGATTTCGCCGCGCACCTCCGCCAGGGATTTCACCCTTTCCGGCTGATGCGCCAACACCTGCACAATGTGGACGCCATAACTGGTCTCCACCAGCTTGGCGGGGCTGCCCGGCGGCAGCGAGAAGAGCACCTCCTCGAGTGCCGGGACGGTTTGGCCGCGCTGTACCCAGCCGATCTCGCCCCCCTTCTCCCGGGTGACGCTGTCCTGGGAGTACTTGCGTGCCAGGGCAGCGAAGTCCTTGCCCTGGTGCAGCTGGGCCAGCACCTTTTCGGCCTCTTGCCGGAACCCCGCCGGTTGGCCCGCTGGGGATTGAGGGGCGCCCAAGGCGTCCGCCGCGCCCCGCAAGAACAGGATGTGGCGGGCGCGCACCCGCTCGGGGAGGCGGTAGTGCTCTCGCTGGCGCCGATAGTAGGCCTCCAGCTCCTCTCCGCTCACCGCCACCCGCCTCCGCAGGGTTTCGAAATCGATCCCCACAAAGCGCACTTTGCGACGTTCGGGCAACTGGTAGCGGTCTCGATTGCGATCATAGTAGCCGCGCAGGTCCTCTTGGCGAGGACGCACTCCTTGGGCAAACTCCTGGGGTCGGAACAGCACATATTCGATCCGCACCCGCTCATTCCGGCGGCGATATTCCTGCTCCACCTCAGCGGGGGACACACTCAGTCCGCCCGTCACCCAAGCCAAGAGCTTGTCCGCCAGCCGCCCCCCCCGCAGCCGGTCCTCGAACTGCGGCACGCTCATTTCGAACTGCTGCAAGAGCAGTTGCCGGTAGCTCTCTGCGCCGACGAATTGCCCTCCCGGATAGAACACCGAGAATTGCCGGAGCGCGGCGGCGACTTCCTGAGGTGTCACCTCGATTCCCAGGCGCTGCGCCTCATATTCCACCACCCGCTGGGTGATCAGAGTGTTCACCAGGTTTTCCAGGATCAACTGTCGGAATACAGGGCTCTGGGTTCCCAGTTGCTGCACGCGGCGTTGATACTCTCGCTGCACCTCGGCTTGCGTCACCACCGCGTCGCCCACTCGCGCCAGCACTTGCGGGTCGCGCAGCGCGCCGCCCCCGTCAACCACCCCCGGCACCAAGCCGACCACCATCGCGAAGCCGATGACGCCGACGATAGCAACCAACAGCAGCCGGGCCACCACTTTCCGTTCGCGAAACAGTTTCAGCATCGGGCACCTTGCGAACCGTCCATTATAGGGAAACCTCTTCTCGACGACAAGCAAGCCCGTCGGGGCTCGAATAGATTGAATCTCTGCGGGGAATTGTGCTACTGTCGGCGGCGGCAACGGGTAGGCCGGAGGGGGTGCCGGCTCCCTGCAGGCAGGGACCAAAGAATGCCCGAACGTCCCAAAAAGTTCACTGGCTGGGAATATTGGGTAACGGTCAGTTACCGCAGTGTCATCCTGATCGTCCTGGCCTTGATTGTCATGGGATTGTCCGTCTTCATACTCCTCCAGCCGGAAACTTTTAGCCGCGTCTGGGCCAAGATCACCGGCGCAAACGGGGCCAACGCCACCCCCCAAACCGCCGACTTCGCCCGCTTCATCAACCTGGACGGGCAAGTGCGGGTCAAAAAGCGCGACTCGGTGCAGTGGGTGGGTGCCGACTACGGCACCGAGTTGATGGAAGGCGACATCGTGCAGAGCGGCTCGAAGGGGATTGCCCGGATTCGCTTCGTGGATGGCACCACCTACGTGGTCAAGCCGAGGACCCTGATTGTCATCGAGCAGAACACCACCCTGGAGAACCGCGCCACCAAGGTGGCCGTGCAGCTCACCTCCGGCGCCGTGGACCTCTCCACCGGAAGTTGGGAGGTTCCGGGGTCGAGTTCCCAGGTGCGCTTCGAAAACACCGTGGCTCTGATGGAAGAAAACACCCGAGCTGCGATTCGACAGGACCCCGAGGCCCAGGTCCACGAGATTACCGTCAGCGAAGGCCGCGCCGCCGTGACCAAGGGCGACCAGACCATTCAAGTCGGCCCCTATGAGCGCGCCGGCTTCCGCCGCCCCGACGAACCGCTGCAGAAGGCGAAGGTCATCGCCCCCCCCACCCTGCTGCGGCCCCGCAACCTTGAGCCCATCATCAGTGCCGACCCCGAGCGCGAGGTGGTTCGCTTCCAATGGAGCCCGGTGGCGCAGGCGCGCAGCTATCGCCTGCGGGTCTCCCCCTCCCCGCTGTTTACCCAACTGGTGATTGACCGCCGCGTCAGTAGCGCCCGCTTCAACGCCCGGGGACTGCCGGCGGGCGACTACTACTGGACGGTCAGAGCCGTGGACGCCAGCAACCGAGAAAGCCAGGAGAACGGACCCAACCACTTCACCCTCTTCCCCCAGCCTGCCAGCGAACAAGTGTTCCTGGACATCCAGAGCATCACCCAGCACGGCCGGGTCATCGAGATACTGGGCCGCACTGAGCCGCTGGCCAGCGTCACCATCAACGCCGAACCGGTGGCCAACGTGGGGCCGGACGGCCGCTTCCGGCATTTCACCAAACCGCTGCCCAGTGCCGGGGTGCACAGCATCACCATCGTGGCCCAGAACCGCCGCGGGGCGGTGGTGACCCGCAAAGAGACGGTCTACGTGAAGTGAGGCCGGGGCGCAAAGATGCGAATGCCAGGAAGGACTGAGCTGCCATGAGCTTCCGCTCTATCTTCAGTGTCTTCTCCTCCGACCTGGCCATCGACCTGGGCACGGCCAACACCCTGGTCTACGCCCACGGTCGGGGCATTGTGGTCAACGAGCCCTCCATCATCGCCCTGAACAAGAACAACGGGGACATCTGCGCGGTGGGCAAAGAAGCCAAGGAGATGCTGGGGCGCACCCCGGGCAACATCGTGGCCATCAAGCCCATGAAGGATGGGGTGATCGCCGACTTCAAGCGCACCGAGCGCATGCTGAACTATTTCATCCAGAAGGCCCACAACCGCAAGCTGCTCGTCCACCCCCGGATTGTCATCGGCGTGCCGAGCGAAATCACCCCGGTGGAAGAGCGGGCGGTGCAGGACTCCGCCTACCGGGCCAAGGCCAGCGAGGTCTATTTGGTCGAGCAGGCGATGGCGGCCGCCATCGGCGCCGGCCTGCCCATCACCGAAGCCTGCGGCAATATGGTGGTGGACATCGGGGGCGGCACCACCGAGGTGGCGGTGATTTCCCTGAGCGGCATCGTTTTTTCCCGCTCGGTGCGGGTGGCGGGCAACGAGATGGACGAAGCCATCATGCACTACCTGAAACGCAAATATAATCTGCTCGTCGGCGAACGCACCGCCGAGCAGATCAAAACGGAGATCGGCTCTGCCTATCCCCTAGAAAAAGCCCAGACAATGGAGATCAAGGGGCGCGACCTGATTGAAGGCATCCCCAAAACCCTTACCGTCACCGACGCGGAAATCCGCGAAGCCCTCTCGGAGTGTGTGGCTACCATCATCAATGCCATCCGGGTGGCTTTGGAGCGCACCCCGCCGGAACTCTCGGCGGACATCAGCGACCGCGGCATCGTGCTCACCGGGGGCGGCTCCCTGGTGCGCAACCTCGACAAACGCATCTCCGAGGAAACCGGCCTGCCCATCTCCATCGCCGATGAGCCCCTGGCCTGCGTGGCGCTGGGCACGGGCAAGATGCTCGAGGACTTCAATTTGCTGCGCCGAATCAGCAAAGGATAGGCCGAGCGCCCGGCCAGGTTGACTTGTGCGCGCTTTCCTCGAACGCTACCGCCACCCCAGCTTGCTGGTGGCGGTGCTGCTCGCCCAACTCTTCTTCCTCGCCTACCAGATCAAAGCCGACAACGACGTCCGCCTCATCCGCCTCTGGGCGGTGACCCTGGTTACCCCCATTCAGAAAGGGGTGTACGCGACGAGCAGCGCGGCCCACTCCGTGTTCGAGAACTACATCGCTCTCTACGACGCCCGCCAGGAAAGTCAGCGCCTGCGCGGGGAACTCGACCAGGTCCGCCTCCGCCTGCAGGAGTTCGAAGCCCGCGCCGCCGAAGCCGAAAAGCTCGCCGCCCTGCTCGAACTCAAGCAGGCCTACGCCCGCGCCCCCTTGGTGGCGGCACAGGTGATTGCCACCAGCCCGGCGACCAGCAGCCGCACGGTGTTGATCGACCGCGGCCGCGACGCCGGCCTCGAGCCCAACATGGTGGTCCTCACCCCCGCGGGGGTGGTGGGCAACGTGGTTTCCGTCTTCCCCAGCGTCGCCCAGGTGTTGCTGATCAGCGACCGCAAGAGCGGGGTGGGCGTTCAGGTCGCCGGCTCGGGTGTCCAGGGGGTGGTGAAGGGGGCGGGCGGCTTTCTCTGCCGGTTGGAGTATGTTCCCAACGAAGAGTCTGTGCTCGTGGGCGCGGAGTTGCTGACCTCCGGGCAGGACCAGCTCTTCCCGAAAGGGCTGCCGGTGGGGCGGGTGACCTCGGTGCAGCCGGGCGAACTCTTTCAGGAGATCAGCGTCCAGCCAGCTGTGCCCCTCACCCGGCTGGAGCACGTCCTGGTGCTGGCGGGGCCGCCGGAGACGCTGGCCATCGCCGCCCAGGCGGCCGAGACCTCCAAGCCCCTGCCGCGCTAGCCCCCGCTCGGCCTGAATCGGGGAATCGGTGAAGGCGGCGGGCAAAGCGGATGGAGAACGGTCCGCAACCGTCTGCGGGGGCAAGAAAATCGCCCTGGGGAGGAAAAAACCGCACGGGGATGCCGGGGGTCGACGAACCGCGCACGGAAGTCTACCGTTTCCGCCCGGTGGTGGTGTTCGCTGCCGCGGTGGCGGCCATCCTCCTGCAAGTCTCTCTGCCCCTCTACCTTCCCTTGTACCCCTTGTTCTCCCTGTTCGAGCTGCCGCTGCTGGTGGTGATCTATTTCGGCTTCAGCCGCCGCAACCCCACCAGCGGCTTGCTCCTCGGGCTGGTCATCGGGGTGGCCCAGGACGCGCTCAGCTACCAGCCCATTGGCCTCTTCGGCATGGCCAAAACCCTGGTGGGCTACGCGGCCTCCTCGCTGAGCAGCCGGATTGACACCGACCCCCGCCCCGCCCGGCTCTTGTTGTTGTTTCTCTTCTACCACTTTCACCAGTTGGTCTATGCGGGGATCGAGCGGCTGCTCCTCGGCCAACCCGCCGACATCGTTAGCCTGAAGGTGCTCGAAGCGGCTCTTGTAAACGCTCTTCTGGGTGTGCTAGTTTTCCACATCCTGGACCGCTTTCGGCAGACAACCTGACGCTCCCTATGGACTGGCTTACCGAGCCCAAGCTCTCCTCCTGGCGCCTGAAACTGCTGCGCTACTTCGTGGTGGCCATTTTCGTGCTCCTGCTGGTGGGCTTCTGGCAACTGCAGGTAGTGCGCTCGGACTACTACGCGCAACTGGCCGAGCGCAACCGCATCCGCACCCTGCCGCTGATGGCGCCCCGGGGCTTGATCCTCGACCGCGACGCCCGTTCCCTGGTGGACCACTACCCCTCTTTCAGTGTCATCCTGATTCGCGAGCACGTGCGCGAGATCCAAGAGTTGCTCCCCGCCATCGCCCGGGGATTGAAACTCGACTTGGCCGGACTGCAAGAACGCCTCCAGGAATTCGCCGATGCCCCGCCCTACCAGCCCATCGTGCTCAAGGATGAAGCCACCCTGGCGGACATCGCCTTCATCGAGTCGCACCGCACCGAGCTCCCCGAACTCGAACTCGTCCTCATGTACCGCCGCCGCTATCCGCCCGACGGCTTTGCCGCCCACTTCTTCGGCTACGTGGGCGAAGCCTCCCCGGAGGAGGTCGCGGGCGGCGGCTACGAGCTGGGGGCGATCGTCGGCAAGATGGGCGTGGAGCGCTATTACAACCAGATGCTGATGGGGGAGAACGGGCAGCGGCGCGTCATCGTGGACAGCCGCGGACGCGAAGTGGAGAAACTCGACCGGAAGAAACCCCAGCCCGGCCGCCCCCTCCACCTCACCCTCGACTACGACATCCAACTCGCCGCCGAACACGCCATGCGCGACCGCCAGGGAGCCCTGGTGGCACTTGATCCGCGCACGGGCGACGTCTTGGCCCTGGTCAGTCGGCCGACCTTTGACCCCAACCTCTTTGCGGTCCGCATCAGCACCGACCAATTGCGGGCGCTCACCCAGAACCCGGACAAACCCTTCCTCAACCGCGCCATTCAGGCGCAGTTAGCCCCCGGTTCCGTTTTCAAAGTCATCATCGCCACCGCCGCTCTGGAAGAAGGCCTCTTGGATGATCCCTCCTTCACGGTGCGCTGTCCCGGTTGGGCGAAGCACTACGGGCGCATCTTCCGCTGCTGGCGGCGGGAAGGCCACGGAGTGGTCAATTTGCACCGCGCCCTGGTGGAGTCCTGCGACGTTTTTTTCTATGAAGTGGGACATCGGCTGGGCATCGAGCGCATCGCCGATTACGCCCGCCAGCTCGGCCTGGGCCGCCCCACGGGAATCACCCTCCCGGGCGAAAAGCCCGGGCTGGTTCCTTCCCCGGAGTGGAAGCTGCGGGTGCAAAAGGAGCCCTGGTGGGACGGCGAAACCATCTCGGTCGCCATTGGCCAGGGCCCCATCCTGGTCACTCCTTTGCAGTTGGCCTACGCCATCGGCGGCATCGCTTCCGGCGGCAACTTTGCCCGCCCCCGCTTGTGGCTGCGGCGGGACCTCGAGCCGGAGATTCGCCGCGTCCCCCTCAAACCCGAAACCGTCACCGCAATCACCGACGCCCTTTGGGGTGTGGTGAATGAAGCCGGCACGGGGAGGCTCGCCCGGCTGCCGGACGTGGAGGTGGCCGGCAAGACCGGCACGGCACAATTGGTCGGCCTCGACACCCTGAAGCGTGTGCGCGGCCAGACCCCCCGCAGCCTCACCGAAAACGCTTGGTTCGTGGGCCTGTCGCCGCGCCGCAACCCGGAGATTGTGGTAGCCGTGCTGGTCGAACACGGCGAACACGGCGCCGCCGCCGCTCCCCTGGCCCGCGAAGTCATCAAAGCTTACTACGACAAGAAAAACCGTGGCGCCGGGCAGCAGTACGCCCGGGATTCCGCCCCCCGGGCCGCGCCACCACGCCCGCGGAAGGAATAATGCCCCGCCGCGTCCGCTATCGCGAACTCGACTGGCTGCTGCTCGCAGCGGTGTTACTCATCGCCGTGCTCGGCCTGGTGGAAATCTACTCCACCACCCAGAACCTCGCCCGCTTCACCGGCCTGCACCTGCGGCAGTTGGTGTGGATGGGCATTGGGCTGCTGATGATGGTCGTGGTCGCCCGGATCGACTACCACTCCCTGCTGGACCAGGCCCCCCTGATCTACGTGGTCACCCTGGGCGGCCTGGTGGCCGTGCTGTTCTTCGGCAAGGAGATGTTCGGGGCGCGGCGCTGGCTGGAGGTCGCCGGGCTCACTTTCCAAGTGTCCGAACTTGCCAAATGGTCTATAATTGTTGTCTTGGCGAAGTACTTGAGCGAAATTCGAGGTGACACCCTCACCCTGAAACAGGTGGCCAAGGTGGCCGTGCTGGTGGGGGTGCCCATGGGGCTGATCGCCGCCCAGCCGGACCTGGGAACGGCGTTGAGCTTGATCCCCATCGGCGCCACCGGGGTTTTTCTGGCGGGCTTGCGTCGCCAGCAGGTCTTGGGGTTGGGCTTGGCGGCCCTGCTGCTGATGCCGGCCGGCTGGTGGTTGCTCCGACCCTACCAGCGGGCGCGGCTGGAAGCCTTTGTGCAGCCCGGCCGCGGCTCCCAGGGACCCGGCTACCAGACAATGCAATCCAAGATTGCCGTGGGCTCGGGCGGCTTTTGGGGCAAGGGAATGGGCAACAAGGAGAGCCAGAACCAGCTGGGATTCATTCCGGTGCGCCATGCGGAGTTCATCTTCGCCGCCTACGCCGAGGAGCAAGGCTTTGCCGGGGTGCTGCTGGCGCTGAGCTTGTACCTGCTCTTGCTGTTGCGCTTGCTGCACAATGTGGAGACAGCACCGGACCGCGCCGGGGCGCTGCTGGTCGCTGGCGTGCTCACCCTGCTGGCGTTCCATCTGCTGGTGAACGTGGGCATGGTCATCGGCTATGTGCCGGTCACCGGCATTCCCTTGCCGCTGATGAGTTACGGCGGCTCGGCCACGATTACGATGTTCATGATGCTGGGCTTGGTGATGAGCGTGCGCATGCGCCGCTTCGTCAACCTCTGAGCCCGGGCGAGGCCCGTTTTCTTCTGGGGGCCTTCCGCGCGGGTGCTTTGGCAGGCGCGGAAAATACGCTCCGCTCGGGGCGGGGCGTGCAGAAGAGATTGAAAAACGAAGGCGGCAGGGGCGACCCCGAGAGCGCCGCTGCCTCGAAACCACAATGAGACTACGCGGGCAGTGGGGGGAACGACGGTGGCGGGCGTACGCGCCGCCCCGCCCCCGAGCTTGCTGCCCGGCGAGGAATTGGAATGTCCAAAGAAATGATTATTGCTACCTCTCCCCACGAGACGAAAGTGGCCTTGCTGGAGGAGGGTCAAGTTGTTGAAATCTGCGTTGAGCGGGAGCAAGAAGTTGGACTGGTAGGCAGCATTTACAAGGGCCGCGTCACCCGGGTGTTGCCGGGGATGCAGTCCGCCTTCGTCCACATCGGACTCGATCGCGACGCCTTCCTCTACGTTTCCGACTTCGTCGAAGCCCTCGAAGAGCTGGATGACTACGATCGGCCCCTAACGGCTGCCGACACCGAGGAGCCCCCGGCAGGCACCGAAGCGGCGGCTCCCCCACCGCCGGAAGAGTCCCAACCCGTCCCCGAGCGCCAGCCCGCGTTTGCTCCTTCAGAGCCACCGCTGCGCCTGCCCGAGCGCCGCCCCTTGGGCCGCGCCCCGCGCTCTCGCCGGCACCACCGGCACCGCGGCGGGCGGGGTCGGTGGAGTCGCGACCGGGGTGCGCGCCCCGAACCGCACCGGCCACGGCCACAACCCCCTGCCGGCGACCAGACCTACGAACCCATCATCCTGCCCGGCGAATCTCTAGCCAAGTACCGCGACCGTGTGCCCCCGCCGCCGCCCGCTCAAGACACCGCACCGGGTCGAAGACCGACCGCTCC